>NZ_CP047048.1:1812948-2115106 GCF_030408555.1 Corynebacterium aurimucosum
GTCACGTTCTTAAGATGGCTGAATCATCCATGTCCCGCCTGAGCAACCAGTACCATTCCTGGGTACACGCGCATCCTACCGCGGCGCAGGATTTCCGCGATGCCATCGAGGACTTGCTTAACGACGCCGGCATTATCTTTGACCGCGTAGCGACCCGCGTGAAGCTGTGGCCTTCTCTCAAGGCGAAAGCGAAGAAGCGCCGCGACAACGGCGAGCTGATGTACCCGAAGCCGTGGGAAGATATCCACGATGTTTTGGGGGTGCGAATTACCGTCTTCCACTCCACGGTTATCCCGGAAGCTCTAGAGGTTTTGGGAGAAACCTTTACCGTGCTGCGCTCGGTGGACAAGGCGGCGGAAACGCGGATTTCTGGTGGTTTTGGTTATGGCTCGCACCATTTGGTGCTGACGGTGTCCGAGGACAGCGCCGCCACGCTGGAGGAACTTGAGCCTTATATCGGCTGGACCTTCGAGATTCAAATCCGCACCGTGCTACAACACGCTTGGGCGGAATTTGAGCACGATATCCGGTACAAGCAGGGCCCGAACCCGCCTTCCCCGCAGGTGGATCGCCTCTTCACACTGGCTGCGGGCCTGATTGAGCTGGCGGACCAGCAATTCGATGAAATCGCCGCACTCAAAGCCCCCAGTTCTGAGGCAGGCGATGACGTGGAAATTACAGCCGAGACCCTCCCTGGTGTCCTCGCCATTATTCTGGGCAGCCGCTTCCCTCGTTCACGCTCGGAGCATTATCGCTTCCTTGCCGAGTTGCTCGACAACAACGGCATCACACGCTTGAGCCAGCTCAAGCAGCTGCTCGACGATGACGCCATCGCCCACGTACACGATGCCATGCGCTACCGCTTCCGCCCGGGCCAGGTCAGGCTTATCGACGACTTGCTGCTCAACAAATTCGGTGCCCAGCACATCGAAGCCACGGCCGAGGCCGGTGACCGCAAAGACCGCAAGCGCCGCTTGAATGCTCGGCTGAAGGCCTTAAAGAACTTCCGAAATAATTAGCGGAATCCACCGCGGAATTTCTCCATCTGCCGGCGCTCCTTCTTCGTCGGGCGGCCAGCACCGCGCGGGCGGACCGGGACGGAGGGCATAAATTCCTTCGGCGGTAGCGGCGGGGCGTGGTCGATGTAGCAGGTGCGCGCAATCGGGGCGCCGACGCGCTTGGACACGGTGGCGAGCACCTCAAGGTCATGCTCGTGGTGGTTGCGCCACACGCGCACGCGGTCGCCAGGAACGACCTGCTGCGCGGGCTTAGTGGCGTTGCCGTTGAGTTTGACGTGCCCGGCGCGCACCGCCGTGGCGGCCTCCGAGCGGGTCTTGAACATGCGCACGGACCAAACCCAAGCATCAATGCGTACGGGCCGCCCGTCGGGCTGATTCACCATGGGCTTTTATAGGTTGTGGTTCTCGTTCACGATCTTCTGGATTTTGACCCAGTTGTACGCGCCACCCACCACGGCCACGATGAGACCAATCGCCATCCAGGTCCAGAATCCGGTGAGTGCCCAGCCTAGGAGGACACCGCCGGCGACGCCGCCCACGACGCAGATAGCGCCGTTGCGTGCGTGGGTGCGCACGGCTTGCTTGCGTTGCTCAATGGGGTTGTTGGGGCGTCGCTGCATAGTCATGGGGCTTATTCTACATGGCCAAAAACTCGCGGCCTTCTCGCGGCCTTAAAGCTCCACCCAGGCAGTTCCAGCTTCCTTCGGCTCTACCCCACCCTGGGTCAGCGCGGCGAGCGTCGCCGCAAGCTCCTCCTCACCGCCGGGTTCCACAGACACGGTGAAAGTCACCGCTTGGGCGTAGGCGGTATCCACCATGTCCACACCCCGGTTGCGTAGCTCTGCCTCTAAGCGACCGGCGTCCGCGTGGGAAACCTCGACGGTATAGAGCTCGCGTAGGGCACGCGTGACGGGCTCAACCTGCTCCATCGTCTCGCTGACGGCACCGCCATAGGCGTGAACGAGCCCGCCCGCGCCCAGCTTGATACCGCCAAAGTATCGCACGACCACCGCGCAGATATCGAGCAGTCCGGAGCCCTTCAAAACATCGAGCATGGGCTTGCCCGCCGTGCCGGAGGGCTCGCCATCATCGGAGGAGCGCTCCACTGGATTCGAGCCGTCCACGTGGTAGATATAGGCCGAGCAGTGGTGGCGGGCGTCGGGGAAGCGGTCGCGGGCGGCGTCGATAAGCGCGCGTGCTTCCTCTTCCGTCGTGGCGCGGCCGATAAGGGTGATAAACCGCGAACGCTTGATCTCAATCTCGTGCTCGACAATCTCACCGGCGACGGGACGCTGATAGCTCTCCAGCATTATGCGACAAGAAAATCGTACTCGGGGGTACCTGGCTTTAGTTGCTGGCAATTAAGCTTCGACGCCTCCATGCGCTCCAGCAGTCCGTCGATACCTGCGGCACTCCCCAGCTCGATACCTACCAGCGCGGCACCGGTCTCACGGTTATTGCGCTTGAGGTACTCGAACAGCGTGATGTCATCCTCTGGACCAAGAACATCCTGCAGGAAGTGGCGCAACTGGCCGGGCTCCTGCGGGAAATTCACCAGGAAGTAGTGCTTGAGTCCACGGTGCACCAGGGAGCGCTCCATGATTTCGGCATAGCGCAGCACGTCATTGTTGCCGCCGGAAATCACGCACACCACCGTTGAGCCTGGCTGCAGGTTGAGCGTCCGCAGGCCGGTCACGCTCAGCGCGCCGGCGGGTTCGGCGATAATGCCCTCGTTTTGGTACAGCGCCAACTGTTCCGTGCACACGGCGCCTTCGGAGACGGTGTCATGGTGCAGGCGGCCCTGGTTGGCTTCCAAGATCTGGAAGGGCAGCTCACCAATGCGTTTGACGGCGGCACCGTCGACGAAGGGATCAACGGTCTCCAGGGTCACCGGCTCACCAGCAGCGAACGCTGCGCTGAGCGACGCTGCCCCGGCCGGCTCAATGCCCACCACCGCCGTGCGCGGGGCCATGTCAGCGAGATAGGAGGTGATGCCGGAAATAAGGCCGCCACCGCCCACGGGGACCACCACGGTATCGAGGGATTTACCGATCGAAGACAGCTGGGAGACGATTTCCGCAGCCACAGTTCCCTGGCCGGTGACGGTATCGCGCGAATCGAAAGGCTCGATGAAGAAGGCGCCGCGCTCCGCTGCATCCGCGTGCGCAGCAGCTGCTGCCTCATCGAAATTGGCGCCGGTGACAACGAGTTCCACGAGGTCGCCGCCGTGGACCAAGATGCGGTCGCGTTTTTGTTTCGGGGTCGGTTCCGGCACGTAGATTTTGCCGTGGATTCCCATGGTGCGGCAGGCATAAGCCACTCCTTGGGCGTGGTTTCCCGCCGACGCCGTGACGATGCCGTGCGTCCGCTGCTCTTCGCTGAGGTTGGACATGCCGTAGATAGCCCCGCGGATCTTGTAGGAGCGCACGTCTTGCAGGTCCTCGCGCTTTAAGTACACCTCATAGCCGGTTTCCTGGGACAGTCGCGGGCAGTATTGCAGCGGAGTCGGGGCAATCTCCGAGCTAATTCGCGATTGGGCCAGTTGAATATCAGAGGCGTGGATTGGCTCGAAGTCTTGCGGGGTGCTTGTCATGGTGGCTCATTTTAGCGCCCCACCATTCTTTCGTCGCACATTACCTAGCATTCGACCGATTCACTGAACGTTTACCTAGATCTCGCTTGGCCGCAACGCTCTGTTCCCCGAAAGTGTCATGGGCGGCACGTACGGTGATGCGGAATCTTTTTCGTCTCGCTTCAAGGAGTCTTTCTCAATGTCTCGCTCTATCTCCCGCCGCTCTCTCGCGCTCTGCGTGGCGACCGCAACCAGCCTCAGCGTGGCCGCACCGGCCTCCTCGGCCGCGATTGTGAACAACGTCATCGAGCACTCGGCGGCAGACGCCAGTCTCAAGCTCACCCCGGTTGGCACCTATGAGTCCGGGGTATACGCGGAGTCGGCTGCGGAGATCGTGGCCTTCCACCCGGACTCCAACCGCATCCTTACGGTCAATGCGCACGCGGGTCAGATTGATGTTCTCGACGCTTCTGCCCCAGCCAACCCCACCTTGATCGGCTCTATTTCTGCTGGTGAAGGCAAGGAAATCAACTCCGTAGCGGTGCGCCCCGACGGCCTGGCTGTGGCCGCCGTCCAACAGGCGGACAAGACTGAGGACGGCGAAGCACTGTTCTTCAACGCCGCGGCCGCGGACCTGGATACCGCCGAAGTGGGCCGCGTGATGGTGGGTGCATTGCCGGATAACGTCCACCTCACCGCAGATGGCGGCTACGCACTGCTGGCCAACGAAGGCGAACCATCCAATGAGCTCAACGCCGAGGGCACCGACTACGTGACGGACCCGGAAGGATCCGTCTCCGTTATCAAGCTTCCGGAGGCTGTTGAGGCGCCAACGCAGGCGGATGCCCGCATCGCTGGATTCACGGCTTTCGACGACCAGCCTCTGCCAGAGGGCGTGCGAGTCTTCGGCCCCTCCGGCCATGATTCTAAGCCGTCCATCGACTTTGAGCCGGAGTACATCACCTCCCAGGACGGCAAGGCTTTCGTGTCGCTGCAGGAGGCCAACGCCATCGGCGTCATCGATATTGAATCCGCCACGGTGGAGAAGATCCTGCCCGCCCACATCGCGGATCACTCGCAGGTCCCGCTGGACCCCTCGAACAAGGATGACGCGGCCGAGCTGCGCACGCTCCCGGTCAAGGGCCTGTCCATGCCAGATTCCATCGGCGCCTTCACCGCTGGTGGCCAGACCTACTTTGCCACTGCGAACGAAGGCGATGCCCGCGAGTGGGGTGTGAAGGAAAAGGACGGTGGCTCCGGCGTCTACACCGATGAAGTGGAACTCAAGGATCTGGTTGAGGATGGCAAGGTATGTGAGGGCGCGCTGGGCGACGTCAACGTGGAGGAACTCGCCGACAAAAAGCACGCTGGCAACCTGAAGCTGAGCAACGCCTCCGGCTGGAACGAAGAAAAGGGCTGTTTCGATGAGCTTTATGCCTACGGTTCTCGTTCCTTCAGCATCTACGACTCAGAGGGCAACGTTGTCTTCGATTCCGGCGCCGAGTTCGAAAAGATCACCGCTGAGCTCAACGAGCCGGGTATCTTCCACCACAACGCCGATAACGAAGAGGCAGAGTTCGACGATCGCTCTGATAACAAGGGCCCAGAACCAGAGGCCCTGACCATCGGCACCGTTGGGGAGCGCACTTATGCCTTCATTGGCGCCGAGCGCGTTGGCGGCATTTTCGTCTACGACGTCACCGACCCCGCCACCGCTTCCTTCGTCACCTATGTCAACAACCGCGACTTCTCCACTGATGAGTTCGCTGCTGCCGGCGACTTGGGCCCGGAGGGCTTTGCCTTCGTCGACAAGGCAGACTCCCCTAACGGTGAGCACCTGCTCATCGTAGGCAACGAGGTTTCCGGAACCACCACCGTCTACAACGTTGAGGACCTGCTCAATGCCGACGAGGACAACCAAGACGATGCCGACGACCACGATAACGAAGACAAGAGCAGCCAGAGTTCCCACTCCTCCACCGCGACCATCGCCGTCAGGTCTCTCATCGGAGTCATCGCCGCTGTCGCTGCCGCGGTAGGCCTGCTGAACGCCCCGGGTGTCCGCGAAACAGTTCTCAGCTTTGCTCCAGCACCGCTGCGCGAGCAGCTGGAGAAGTTCCTATAAAACCTATCTTCACTAAGGGGAGGGCTGCTACATTGAAGTGGGTTTGAGACAACCCTCCCCCTTTTTTCTCGTACTTCCTTTCGCACCCTTCCCAAGGAGAACCCCTGATTATGCGCCTTTCCACCTCACTAATCGCAGTGTGTGCCACGACGATGGCATTGGTCACCCCGCTGGCCTCAGCCGCCGAATCAGCTGAGAGCAGCCAGTCCTCCTCGTCCTCCCTGAGCCAAAGCTCCACGGGCGGAAGCTCCGAGGGTCCAAACGGTGGAAGCTCGATGAACGTCGGACGCATCGACACCTCTGATCTTTCCGAGGAGTGTGCGAACCAGGTACGCAAGGCGCAAGAGGAGCACGAAAAGGCGGTGGCTGATGGCACCGCGGGGTCTTCCTTCATGGGTCCGCAGGAGCTCGGGCTCGGCATCCTTAACGGTTATGGTTCCTCCGGTATGCCCGCAGAACCAGATTGCGTCCAGGCAGAAAAGGACGCGGCGCTGGAGAAGGAATGGGACGAGATGCCCGACTGGGTGCAGTCTGCGCGCCCCAATGACACGGCCGAGGAGGTCTTTGCCTGGGTCGGCGGCACGATCGCGCTGGTCGCCGTCGCGATTAATGCGTTGACCGTGGTCGCGCAATTCGACCCATCCGTCCTCGACGGCCTGCGTGCGTTCCTGAAGAGCCAGGGCTTCTACTGGGATAACTCCCAGAAGAAGGAAGACGAGAAGGCAGCTGCGAAATAGCCGCTGCCCCAACGAAAAGAAACGCGCGAACCTATACGGTTCGCGCGTTTTTATTTAGGTTCGCGCGTGGTATTCAGCTGCTGGCTGAGGGGGGAGCTACTCCTTGCTTAGAACAGCTCCTCGGTAGCAATCTGGGCACCTTCCACGAGGGACTCCAGCTTGGCCCACGCAATCTGGCGGTGCAAACGGCCGCCGAGGCCGCAGTCCGTCGATGCAATCACGTTTTCCGGGCCCACCAGTTCAGCAAACTGGATGATGCGGTCCGCCACCAAGCGCGGATGCTCCACAGCATTCGTGGAGTGCGAAACCACACCCGGGTAGATCACAGTGCCCTCCGGCAGCTTGTGGTCCTTCCACACGCGCCACTCGTGCGCATGACGCGGCGAGGCGCCCTCGAAGGAGAAGCCGCCGACCTTGGCTTGCAAGATCTCCTCAATGATGTCCTCGAAAGGAATATCCGTCACGTGCGGGCCATGCCAGGAGCCCCAGCAGATGTGCAGGCGGGTCTGCTCACGCGGGATATCCTTGATGGACTCGTTGAGAATCTCAATGCGCTCGCGCAAGAAGGCCTGGAAATCCTCGACCGTCGGCTCCGGAACCACCGAGTCCCAGGCTTCGGCCAGGTCTGGGGCGTCGAATTGCACCGTCAAGCCGGCATCGGTGATGGCCTTGTACTCCACCTTGAGCGCCTCGCCACACGCACGCACGAGATCGGACTCATCCTCGTAGTACTTGTTGGGCAGGCGGGCCGCAGCGCCCGGGGACAGTGCGGCGACGAAGCCTTCGGTGCCTTCGGGGAGGGCATCGGCAAGCAGCTTCACGTCAGCCTCGACCTGCTCCTGACCGATGTAGGTAACCGGACCGGTGAACTCCGGGTTTGCAACCTTCTTGCGGCCGGTAAAGATACCGGAATCCGGGTCGTTATAGGCCTCCGCGAACAGGGCGCGGTCGCGGCGATCCTTCATCGAGGAGAGGCGAATCTTGCCCGGTTCGGAGCGGATCTTGTCACCGATCTCCCAGCGGTCCTTGTCCGTCATGGTCAGACCACCCAGGCGGGTAAAGGAGTAGTTCCACCAGGCGCCATAGTCCACAGCGCCAGAGGTGATGTGGCCGTATTCGCCTTCGTTAATGATGTCGATGCCGAGATCAACCTGGCGCTTGACCACGTCAGCGACCGAGCGCTCCAGAATCTCGTGGAACTTCTCATCGGAGATGGTGCCGGCGGAGCGCTCGAGGTTAGCGTCCAACAGCTCCTGCGTGCGCGGCAACGAGCCGACGTGAGTGGTACGGATCTTATTGACCATGAGGAAACGGCCTCCCTTTCAACTAGACTGTGCTGTCTAGCGTAACCCACGGGCGAAGCACAGCCCGCCTCATTCTGTACTTTTATTCAGCACACGAATGCGGGGTGTTACCTCAGCCGAGAATTCCGGCGCCCATCGTCGCTTTGAGATCACCCATGAGGTTGCTGGAGCGCTCCACGCGCAGATGTTCGCCGAGGACCATCATGGTGGACTCTTCGCCGTCGACAAGCGTGAGGTACACGTCAGACTCACCCTTGTTGTTGACCAAGACCTGCTTCAGCCGCGCAATGTTGTCCATGGTGCACTGATCCGTGCGCATGGTCAGGCGCAGCGGCAGACCGGCACCGTTACCCGGCCCCAAATCGGGAACGCGGATATCGGAGCAGAACAGGGACATGCGCTCATCGCGGATCTTCACCTGGACCTTGGCCAGGATGATGTTGTCTTCAGCGATCTGCGGGGCTACCAGCGAGTACACCTGGTTGAACACGAGGATATCCACCTGGGCGCCGTTATGGTCTTCGATGCTCACGATGGCCCAGGGCGAGCCATCGCGCTTGGAAAAGCGCCTGTCAACGCCCGAGATAATGCCGCCAATCACGAGCTCCTGGCCATTGCCCACTTCGCCGTTGAGGATCTTGGTAATTGGGGTATCCGTCTGCGCATTCAGTGCTTCCTCGAAACCATCAAGCGGGTGGCCAGACACGTACAGGCCGAGCATCTCCCTTTCCAGAGCCAGCTCGTGTTTACGGTCCCAGTTCTCCTCCGGGATATCGATGGCAAAAGCAGAAACAGAGTCACCCTGTTCATCCCCGCCTCCGAAGCCAGCGAAGAGGTCGAATTGCCCCTTGTCGGCTGCCTTTTTGGTCGTCTGCACCGAATCCACGGCGTCTTCATGAATAAGCATGAGGCCCTTGCGTGGGTGTTCCAGGGAATCGAAAGCACCAGCCTTAATGAGGGATTCGGTGACACGCTTCGAACAGGCCGCCAGCTCAATCTTGTCCAGATAGTCGGAGAAGGATGTGAAAGCCCCTTTCTCCCGGCGGGTCTTCACGATGGAATCCACCACTTCCCCGCCGACGTTGCGGATAGCGCCCATGCCGAAACGAATATCTTCGCCGACAGCCTGGAAGGTCTCCACCGACTCATTAACGTCCGGTGAGAGCACGCGGATGCCCAGGTGGCGGCAGTCAGCCAGGTAGATAGCGGACTTGTCCTTCTTATCACCCACCGAGGTCAACAGTGCGGCCATGTATTCCGGCGCATAGTAGGCCTTGAGGTAGGCCGTCCAGAAGGACACCAAACCATAACCCGCGGCATGGGACTTGTTGAACGCGTAGGAGGCGAAGGGCTCAATGGTGCCCCACAGAGCATCCATTGCTTCCTTGGAGTAGCCATTGTCCTTCATGCCGCTCCAGAACTTGTCATACTGCTGGGCCAGCACTTCTGGCTTCTTCTTACCCATGGCTTTACGGAAGCCATCTGCCTCGCCGGCGGTGTAGTTTGCCACTTTCTGCGAGATACGCATGATCTGCTCTTGGTACACGATAAGACCGTAAGTCTCATCGAGGATTTCCTTGAGCGGCTCCTCCAGCTCGGGGTGAATTGGGGTAATTTCCTTGCGGCCGTTCTTGCGGTCCGCATAATCCCAGTGCGCGTTCACACCCATCGGGCCCGGGCGGTAGAGCGCCAGTGACGCCACGATGTCCTTAAAGCCCGTTGGCTTCATGCGCTTGAGCAGCTCCTGCATGCCGCCCGAGTCGAGCTGGAACACGCCCAACGTATCGCCGCGCGACAGCAGGTCATAGACCTTTGAGGCATTCGGGTCGTCGGCATGGAGGTCTTCTAGGTGGACTTCCTCGCCGCGGTTTTTCTTGATGTTTTCCAGGCAGTCACCGATCACGGTGAGGTTGCGCAGTCCCAAGAAGTCCATCTTCAGCAGGCCGATGGCCTCACAGGCCGGGTAGTCCCAGCCGGTGATGTAGGCGCCGTCGGCTGGGCGCTTCCACATCGGGATGTGGTCCATGAGCCGGACCGAGGCCATAATCACCGCGCAGGCATGCACGCCGGCCTGACGGACCACGCCCTCGAGGCCGCGGGCGGTCTCATAGATCTTCTTGACGTCCGGGTCAGTCTCAATCATCTGCCGGACCTCGGCCGCCTCCGAATAGCGCTCGTGCTCTGGGTCCGTGATGCCGGCGAGCGGGATGTCCTTGGCCATGATCGCGGGTGGCAGGGCGCCGTTGATGCGGTCCGCCATCTGGAAGCCCGGCTGGCCAAAGTGCACCTTGGCGGAGTCCTTAATGGCCTGCTTGGTCTTCACGGTACCGAAGGTGATCACCTGGGCAACCTTGTCCTCGCCCCACCGCTCGGCGGCGTAGGTAATCATCTCGCCGCGGCGGCGATCATCGAAGTCGATATCGATATCCGGTGCGGACGGACGCTCCGGGTTCAAGAATCGCTCGAAGAGCAGGCCATGCTCGATGGGGTCAATGTTGGTAATCGTCAGCGCGTAGGCCACGAGCGCACCGGCCGCCGAACCACGGCCCGGACCAACGCGAATGCCGATGGAGCGCGCGTGCTTGATGAGCTCGGCCACGATGAGGAAGTAGGAAGGGTAGCCCTTCATATCGATGACGCTGATCTCGTACTCAGCACGGTCGATGTACTCCTGCGGCACATCCCCACCGTTGAAGCGATCCTTCAGGCCTTCCATGACCTCGTGGGTCAGCCAGGAGGTTGGGGTGTAGCCCTCGGGGACGTCGGCAATCGGCATGCGGTCGTGGGTGTGCTCTTCCCAAATCGCGCCATAGTCCTGCACGCGCTCGGCAATCCACAGGGTGTTATCGCAGGCCTCCGGCACCATGTGGTCCCACAGCTCACGCATCTGCGCAGCAGTCTTGATGTAGTAGCCGGTGCCGTCGAACTTGAAACGGTCCGGGTCCATGAAGGTCTTGCCGGTCTGCACGCAGAGCATGGCCTCGTGGGAAGGCGCCTGGGATTCCAGCACGTAGTGACAGTCATTGGTCACCAACGGCGGCAGATCCAGCTTGCGGCCGATCTCCAGCAGACCGTCACGCGTGCGCTTTTCGATGTCCAGCCCATGGTCCATGAGCTCTAGGAAGAAGTTGTCCTTGCCATAAATGTCCTGCCACATGGCAGCAGCTTCGAGCGCCTCGTTGAACTGGCCCAGGCGCAGGCGGGTCTGCACATCGCCGGAAGGGCACCCGGTGGTCGCGATGATGCCTTCAGCATGCTCGGCAATCAGCTCGGCGTCCATGCGCGGCCACTTACCCAACTGACCCTCATAGGAAGCTAAGGAGGAAAGCTTGAACAGGTTGCGCAGGCCGGTTTCATTCTCCGCCAGCATGGTCTGGTGGAGGTAGGCGCCGGAGGCAGAGACGTCATCGCGCTTCTGGTCCGGGGTTCCCCACAGCACGCGCTTCTTGTTGAAGCGCGATTCCGGCGCCAGGTAGGCCTCGATGCCGATGATGGGCTTCACGCCAGCACTAGTCATCCTTTGGTAAAAAGCATTGGAGCCGTACATGTTGCCGTGGTCAGTCATGCCCACCGCCGGCATACCTTGGCGGACCACCTCATCAGCCAACATATCCACCTTGGCCATGCCATCCAGCATGGAGAACTCGGTGTGGTTGTGCAGATGGACGAAGGAGGAGTTTTTGGCCATGCGGCTCATCTTAGCGGGGACGTCAAACTTCGCCCGTAGGTCCTCGTTAAGGTACATTTTCTTAAATGTTCTACACCATTGCTGCCTATCTCATGTGGGGTTTCTTCCCAGCGTTCTTCCCGCTGCTGCGCCCCGCCAGCCCGTTTGAGATTTTGGCCCACCGCATCGTGTGGACCGCCGTTCTCGTCACCGCAGTGTTGCTGGTGACAGGTGGCTGGCGCGAGCTGAAAGCGTTCAGCCTGCGCACTTGGGGGTGGATGTTTGCCTGTGGCGTGGCCATCACCATCAACTGGGGCACCTATGTCATCGCCATCAACAGCGATCACGTGGCCGATGCCGCACTGGGCTATTTCATCAACCCTCTCGTCTCCGTGGCCCTCGGCATTATTTTCCTCAAGGAGAAGCTGACGAAGGCGCAGGTGGCGTCGGTCAGCATCGCCTTCATCGCAGTGTTGTGGCTGACCTTCATGACCGGTCAGGCCCCCTATTATTCGCTGGCTTTGGCCTTCAGCTTCGGAATCTATGGTTTGCTCAAGAAACGCATCACGGTTTCCTCGATGGGCTCTGTGGCCGCGGAAACCTTGGTCATGCTCCCCTTCGCGCTGATCTACCTGGGCTACCTCCAGGCACAGGGCGAATCCACCTTCACTACCGAAGGGCCCGGGCACATCGCACTGCTGGTTACCTCCGGCCTCGTCACCGCCCTGCCGCTGCTGTGTTTCGCCCAGGGCGCTAAGCACCTGCGTCTGTCTACCCTCGGCATGCTGCAGTACATGACCCCCATCATGCAGATGCTGTGGGCGCTGTTTGTCACCCAGGAACACATGTCCACGGAACGCTGGATCGGCTTCGCCATCATCTGGGTAGCGGTCATCATTTACCTGGCGGACTTGGTGCGCATGGGCCGCGCTTCTCGACGCCGCGCCCGCCTCCACCCCGCAGAGAAAACAACCCCCAGCCGGGACTAGCGGCGCTTCAGCTCGTCGCGCGCCTCCCGAGCCCGGGCACGCCGGGCGGATTCCTCGCGCGCGTTGAGCGCCCACCGCGGCATGAGGATGGCCATGGCGATGCAGTAGATGGCCACCACGATGAGAATGCCGAAGGCGAGCCTGTCTGCTCCCCAGATCCCTTGCGCGATGGCGGCCCCAGAGGCGATGAACGCGCCCGCCCACATCAAGAGGTAGGCAAAGCGGTAGTTCGGCGGCCACTCGGAGGTGTTGGGAAATAGGCGCATGTCTTCTCCTTGGTTGTTCTATCGGTAGCTGTTCTAGCGGTTCTCATTCTGTCCGACGTTGACGGGCGGGCGCACGCCAAAGGAGCCCCATGCGGCATCCTCGGGCGCGACCTCCACGGTATCGACCCGCGGGTCGGAGGCGAGGGCGCGCAACTGACTCCCATCGGAATACACCACGACGGCGTCGACCTCCGGTGGTGCCTCCTCCCCCATGTCACGGGCATGGTCGGACACGCGGGACAGGACGGTATCGAGGACGTCGACGCGCGTGGCGCCAGTGACAGGTTCGGGAACTGCAATGGGGGCGGCCAGCCCGATCACGATGGCATCCATGCGCTGGATTGGTCTCAGCGCATCGGAGACCTCCTGTGCGCTCAGCGCCTCGCTAAAACCCACCAGGGCATAGGCTGGCTCGTCCGCCTGCGCTAGTGAGGCCTCCGCGCGTTCGCGATATTCAGCAGCAGTCTCGGTTCCATCCGGCCCCAGCTGGTCTCCTTGCAGCGCCGTGCGGGGCTGGGTGCCAAGGAGGCCGAAAGCGAGAACCACCACCAGCGCCAGCACCGCCAACAGCACCAGCGCCGCGGCCCGGCGGCGCCGATAGATGCGCTGGCGCGTGCTCCGCTGCGGGCTCATCCGCGCAAAACCTCCACGGCGTGCTTCAGGTCCTCGGGATAAGGTGCGGTGCATTCAAACCACCTGCCAGTACCCGGGTGGGTAAATCCGAGCTTTACCGCATGCAGCCACTGGCGGTTAAGCCCCACGCGCTTGGCCAGGTTCGGGTCACAGCCATACATCGGATCACCCACACAGGGATGCCCGGTGGCGGACATGTGGACGCGGATCTGGTGGGTTCGGCCGGTCTCCAAATGAACTTCGAGGAGGCTAGCCTCGCGGAAGGCCTCCAGCAGCTTGTAATGTGTCACCGCCGGTTTGCCGTCATCGACGACCCCAAATTTCCAGCCCGCCGAAGGATGACGGCCAATGGGTGCATCAATGGTCCCCACGATGGGATCCGGCAAGCCTTGGACCACGGCGTGATAGGTCTTCTTCACGGTGCGCTCGCGGAAGGCGTTCTTGAGTTGGGAGTAGGCACGCTCACTGGCGGCCACCACCATGACGCCGGAGGTTCCCACGTCGAGGCGGTGGACAATGCCCTTGCGTTCGGTAGGGCCGGCGTCGGCAAGCGCATAGCCCGCCGCCCGCAGCCCGCCAATGACGGTGGGGCCATCCCAGCCCAACGTCGGGTGCGCGGCCACCCCCACCGGTTTGAACACACAGATGACGTCCTCGTCGACATAGAGGACATCCATGCCCTCCACCAGCTCCTCCTTGGGGACAAGTGGTTCCGCAGGCGCCGGCATCATGACGTCGATCCACCCGCCGGCGTTTAAGCGCTCGGACTTGCCCACTGCCTCGCCGTCGATTTCCACGTCACCCGCCGTGCACAACTGGGCCACTCGGGCGCGGGAAATACCCAGGAGCTTGGCCAAGGCAGCGTCCACGCGCATGCCATCGAGGCCCTCGGGTACCGGCAACCTACGGCTTTCGCGCATTACACTCCCCCGCTTCCTGCTCTTCCGACTTCTCATTCATCTCTGAGTAGAACATCGCGATGATGAAAACCACCACGCCACAGGTGATTGCCGCGTCCGCGATATTGAACACTGCGAAGCTGCCCACGGAGATATAATCCACGACGTGGCCGAACCAGAACCCTGGCTCACGGACCAGGCGGTCGATGAAATTGCCCAGCGCGCCGCCAGCGATCATTGCCAGCCCGATGGCCTGCCACTTGTCGTGGATACGCGGAGCGGCGATGGCCACGCCAACGATGAAGGCCAATTGGATGGTGGTAAACAGCCACGTCGAGCCCTCCCCTCCCATGGAGAAGGCAGCGCCGGGGTTAAACAAAAGGTAGAAGCGGAACCAGTCACCGAACACCGGTAAGGCTTCACCTTCGGTGAGGATGGACAGCATCAGCGCCTTCACGGCTTGGTCGACGGCGGCCACACCGAGCACCACCGCAACCATCACTCCGATATAACTCCTTGCTTTCACCCGTTCCATTCTAAACAGGCTCATCCGGTAATTTGGAATGCGTGTTTCGTGTGAGAGCTCTAGCAGTCCTGTCCGCCACCGTCCTAGGAGTAAGCGGCGCGCTCGCCGGCTGTTCCTATTCCCAGCCGTCCAAGCCAGTCGAAGAACCGGTCGGCTTGGCCCTCGACGCCCCGCGCGTCACCCTCTTGGAGCCCGGTGACGGTGCCAGCCGCGTTCTGGCTTATCAGGATCTCGATGCTTCTCAGGAGCTGACCTACAAGGTCGCCACGGGTTTCGACCAGCAGCTGCGCAAAGATGGCAGCGCTGCCCTTTCGCCGGCGACCGAGGATACGGTCACTCTTCCGCTGCAGGCTTCGGTGGAAGCTGCCACCGAGAACGTCGAAGGCCAGCTTCCGGCGAGCCGCAACGCCTTCGTCACCGTGGGCAAGCCCGAGGCTGACGGCACGGATGTCTCTTCCGCCGAGGGTTTCCAGTTTGGGTGGCGTGGTACGGATACCGGACAGATGAATTCTCTGCGCCTAGCGGCCCCGCAGGCAGCAACCGATCAGGCCCGCAGCACAGTCGAGCGCGCTATCACCAGCCTGACCTCCCTGCCCATCGTCTTCCCAGATGAGGAAATCGGCCCCGGCGCGACATGGATGGTGGAATCGCGCGTCACTGGCGAATCCACGCTGCTGCAAACCACGACATATACCTTGGACAAGCTGGACGGGGATACCGCCACCCTCAGCGTCAAGGTGGAGCAGCGTCCTTCCCTGGGCGCGCTGTCCTTTGACGGTGCCGACGCCCCCGAGGAACTGCAGGGCAAAGAACTCAAGGTGCTCGATCACACCTCCACCTCGGAAGGCTCGGTCACAGTTGATCTGACCAAGCCGCTTCCCACCGCCGGCGATGTCTCTGTGACCACCGCCATTTCTTATGGTGCGGAAGGCTCCGATCTTCGCGTGGTGCAGACCAGCGCCACCGAAATGGAGTTCACAACCGACTAGCTAGCGCGCTTGGCGCCTATGCCGCTGCACGCGGCAGCCGCGTCACGGGTTTCCAGACAACACAGCGCCCACCACCTGACTGGCAGAAAAGCCAGTGGGTGGTGGGCGCTGAGGTTTTTGTCGGCCGAGCTTACTGAGCTGGGGCCTCAGCGGGAGCCTCAGCGTCCTCTGCAGGCACCTCGGCAGGGGCCTGCTCGGCTGGCACTTCCTCGCCTTCAGCGGGGGCGTCGGCAGGCGCCGCTGCGTCTTCCGGCACGGAATCGGCGCACATCTCCGGAACCTCTTCCGGCGGGACGATGTTGGTGACCAAAACACAAGCCCAGGTCTTAGACAGCTTCCATGTACCACTCTCGTTGATGAACTCCACCTGGTCGGCGGTCTGCTGCTGACCATCCGGGGTATTGATGTGGACGGTCGCCAGCGCGGAATCCGGCACGAGGCCCGGAATGACCGGGGCCACGACCTCGAAGGTGGCACCGGATTCGGCCTGGGACTGCGACATGACGTCGAAAAGCTCCGGCGCCGTCTCGCTACCCTGGACCAGCTGCACCTTCTCTTCCTGGGGAAGGTTCGGGTCCGCGGCCTTGGACAGAATCTCGTTGAGCTGCTCCACAGTGGGCATCTCGGTGGAGACAACCTGCGAGGCGGAGGTTTCGCCCGAAGGCTTGGCGGCGGTGCTGCTCTCGCTCGCAGCATCCTCAGAAGACGAGCAGGCGGACAGGGCAGTCGCGGCGCCCAGAGCCAGGACGGCGGCGCTCAGCTTGAAGGATTTCACAAATACTCCTCACGTAGGGGATCGTAGTTTATCCTTTTTACTTTAGCGTCCGTGAACCCAGCCCTGGGTTTCCCGCGCAGGTGCGTGGCTGTAGTAGCCTGCTGGCATGACCTTTGCCCTCATCGCCACCGGTGGCACCATCGCTTGTACGACGGTCCGTGACGGTTCCCTAGTCCCCACCGTTAGCGGCCAGCAGCTGGCCGCTTCTCTGGGCACTGACGGCGGCACGCACGACATTGAGGTGGTGGAATTCCGCGCGCTAGATTCCAGCTCAATTACGTTGGCCGACCTCGATGAGCTCCTGTTGTGCGTTCGCGAACAGCTCTCCCGCCCAGACATCGACGGCGTCCTCATCACGCACGGCACCGATTCCATGGAGGAAACCGCGCTGGCCTTGTCCCTTTTTGACTTGGGCGATGGCCCTATCGTGCTCACCGGCGCCCAGCGCGCCTTCGACCACCCGGCCGGTGATGGCCCGCGCAACCTGCGCGAGGCCTATGGGCTTCTGCGCTCCGGCAAGCCGGGCGTGTGGGTGCAGTTCGGCGGCAAGACTATCCCTGGGCGCGGTGCGCGCAAGTGGCATACTTCGCAGCTCAACGGCTTTGAGGAATTGCCGGTGGGAGACTCCACTGTGCCACTCCTCCCCTTGGCACCGATGGCCGGACATCCAGTTGAAATCATCGCGGCCTACCCGGGTGCCGGTGCCACGCTTGTCGACGCCTCCCTCCCCCACGCCTCCGGCCTCGTCATCGAGGCGATGGGTTCGGGAAACATGGGCGCGGAGATGGGTGCCGGGGTGACCCGCGCGCTGCAGGCGTGCGTGCCCGTGGTGATCAGCACCCGAACTCCCTACGGGAATACCAAGCTGGCCTATGGCGGCGCTGGCGGTGGCGCCACCTTGGGCGAGATGGGCGCGGTGGCCGCCGGCGGATTCCGCGCCGGGCAGGCCCGCATTATGCTTGCTGCGGCACTTGCTACAGGCACGCCGGTGGCAGAGATGTTTAGTAAGGCACCAACCAGCACGGCCTATACCGCGGGCTAATTGTCCTCGCGTGGTGGGGCCTCTACCGTCCCCTCGGGGGCGACGTCACCGTCAAGCTCGGCATCATTGTCCGGCAGTACGTCCTCCCAGGCCAAGGAGTCCAGCGGATCGGCTGGGCGGAGCTCTTCATCCTCAGCGGCGAAGGAGCGCACAAACCCCGGGCCCGTAGCGCGGGTTTCAAAGCGCACGCTGACCACTCCGTGGCCCGCACCCTGAATCCAACCGTGGCCGAAGTCGGGGTGATAAATGTCCTGAGTAGCACGCCATTTGCAGCTCGGCGATTCCTCGGAATCTGCAGTGGGGGAGACATCGACTGGGGTGGACGTGCTGCCCGGCAGATAATCGCTGACCCCGGTTTCATAGTCCGTGTCTGGGTCCTGGCGCACGATCTCATGGTCTAGTTCCGGAAAGAGCACGTCTTGGCGGGCCTCCTCCAACCCTGAGTAGCTCACGCCCACCAGCCTGATAGGACCGAGTTCTTCCGGGTAGCGCGCTAAACTCAGCGCTTTGGCTTCGAGCACCTTCAGATCATCTGTCGCATAGGGCAAGGTGGCTGAGCGTGACTCGATGTGAAAGTCCGCCATCCGCAGCTTCACCGTCACCGTGCGCGCGCCGCGACCATCCTTCAACAAACGGGAATGAGCGCCATGCGCCGCGCGAATCAGCGCCGCATCTACCTCTGCCGCCGTGCGCAGATCGGTGGGATAGGTGAACTCGGTGGAGATCTGTTTGGCAATCGCGCGCGGGGCAACTGGACGCTCATCAATCCCTTGGGCAAGCTCCCACAACTGCACACCCACCACACCGCCGAGCGAAATCTCGACTTCCTTGCGGCTCATTGCGGCCAGCTGGCCGATAGTCTCCACTCCGATGGCGGCAAGCTTCTGCTGGGTGACCGGCCCCGCACCCCACAGCTTTCCCACCGGCAGCGGGTGAATGAGCTCCTCGAAGCGCTCTCGTGGAACAACGAAGGTGCCGTCCGGTTTGGCCTCCCCCGAGGCGATCTTCGCGCTCTGCTTTCCCGCACCCGCACCAATAGAGCTGGGAAGGCCCGTCTCCGCTCGAATCACGCGGCGCAGGTTCTCTGCCCACTCACGAACCTCGTCGGCTGAGGCACCGACTAGTGCCTCAGGTTCCATGAAGGCCTCGTCGATGGAAAGCTGCTCGATGACCCCAGCGTGCTCCGCAATGATCTCAAATACCCGGCGCGAAGCCACCGAATAGACTGCTCGGCGAGGTTGCACCACCACGGCACGAAAACCCACGAGCTGCTGCGCGCGGAACATGGGCATGGCGGAATGCGCGCCATAAGCGCGCGCCTCATAGGAAGCACCCGCGACGACCCCGCGGCCGGACGTCCCTCCCACAAGCACCGGACGACCGCGCAGGGTGGGCCGAGTCAGCTGTTCCACCGAGGCATAGAACGCATCCATGTCGATGTGAAGAACCCAGCGCTGCATAACTACAAGTCTAAAACATATATTCGCATCCACAAGGAAGCCCTAGGCAGGCAAAGAGAACTAGCTCTCATGCGCGGCATAAGTGATCTATGCCCCACGATTGGCGCTTGGCGCTAGACACCAAACCCCGCTTGCATGCATCATGTATACATGCAAAAAGACAAGGTACCTGCCGCTGAAAGGGCCTATGAGCACCTCAAGCGCCGCATCATCGATGACGAGGTCGATGACTCGGACATGCTCTCCGAAGCCGCCCTAGCCGCCGAGCTAGGGATGAGCCGAACCCCGGTGCGCGAGGCTTTCCTCCGCTTGGAGGTGGAAGGCTTTTTGAAGCTCTATCCCAAACGTGGCGCGTTGGTCGTGCCGATTAGCCCCCGCGAGATCCGAGAAGTCTACGAGGCCCGCCTCCTCGTGGACGAGAACTCTGCGCGCCACATCTGCGGGCTATCCCCCGAGGAACGTGAACTCATTGCCGATGTCCTCGATGCCACCATCGAGGAACAAAATGCCGCCCTCGACGCTGGCGATCTGGGCACCTATACCCAACTAGACGCTAAGTTTCACCAAACCATCATGGACAACGGCGGCAACCGCCTGCTGGCGCACCTCGGCCACACGCTGCGCGAGCGCCAACAGCGTTTTACCGCCACCGCCATCGGCCGCAGCGTTGAGAAGGCCCGCGCCTTCGTGGCCCAGCACGCAGTGCTTGCCGACGCCCTCCGCACCGGCGACATCGACTCCTACCTGACCGAACTCCATTCCCACCTCAACTCCTCAAGGAAGCAACTGTGACTGTATCCGCGCATTCGAGCTCTGCTGTCGAGGCGCCCGCTACCCAAACCGACGCCTGTACAGAAGCCGACACCACTACCGAAAGCTCTGAAGGCACTGAAAACTCTGCCTGCACAGGGTCGCCCATCCGCTCCCTCGAAGCGCCGCTACCAAAGCGTGCGTGGTACCCCGTCGCTGGCTCAATGATTGCCGTGGCGTGGGGCGGAAACGAGTTCACCCCGCTGCTGGTGATGTATCGCGAGACCTCCAATTTTTCCCAGGTTACGGTCAATGGGCTTCTCGCCGCCTATGTCGTAGGTATTATCCCCGCCCTGCTGATTGGTGGCCCACTATCCGACCTGCTTGGCCGCCGCCCCCTGCTGCTCCCCGCGGCACCGCTGTCATTGGCAGGCTCTTTCTTGCTGTCCATCGCCCCCAACGAGCCACTCATCATTGCGCTGGGGCGCGTCCTGTGCGGCATGGCTTTGGGTTTGGTCATGGCCGTGGGCTCAACGTGGATTACAGAGCTCATCACGCGTGCTGGCGGGGACCCGGCGACAGGCGCCCGCAAAGCGTCCTTGTGCTTGACCGCAGGCTTCCTCGTGGGCGCAGGTATCGCTTCGGTACTGGCTCAGTGGGGCCCATGGCCGACCCACACGGCTTATATCCTCCACATGTTGCTTACGTTACTGACCGCCGTGTGGATCCTGCATACCCCGGAGACCCGCCAGCCCAGCCGGGGCGACGTCAAGACCACAGTCTTGGAGCTTCGGGTGCGCGACATGCTGGAGATGCTGCATATCCCAGCCGTTGCTCACAAGCGTTTCCTGCGCGTCGTCGTCCCCGTGGCCCCGTGGGTATTCGGTTGCGCGGGAGCAGCCTATGCGCTGCTGCCACAGCTCTTGTCCGATTCGGCAGGTGATGCCCCTATCGCTTTCTCCGGCCTGATGACTGTCATCACCCTCGGCTGCGGTGTCGCCGTCCAGATGTTGGGCCGTCTGGTGGATACCCATCAGTCTGCACGCGCCTCGGCGCTGGCCATGTTCGTCATCACCGTCGGCGCCATCCTCGGGGCCTTCGCCGCTCATTCGCTCTCCCTCCCGCTCGGCATCGCAGCCGCTGCGACGATGGGTGCGGGATACGGCCTAGCTCTCGTCGCCGGCTTGTCTGAAGTCCAGCGCATCGCGGGCGAGCGCGAGCTCGCCGGCCTGACCGCCGTGTACTACTCCATTTCCTACACCGGCTTCTTCATCCCCATGGCCTTCAGCGCGCTTGCACCCTACATAGGTTTCACCGCGTTGTTCAGTATCGGCAGCTTCTTGGCGCTAGTCTGCCTCATCAACGTCATCCTTGCCTGGCGCGCGCACCTGCCCGGCACCCGCCGCTAGCGCAGCCCCCCCACAATCACTGCATCTTCCCGAAACACCCCTGCGCTCGGGGCAATCTCCCGAGCATCCCGTAACCACGGCGTCCTTCCTTAGGCTGCCCTGCGCTTCCTGTGCACAGACGCTAAAAGCTCCGCCTCCCGCATCCGGGAAGCGGAGCTTTTCTGCAACCGTTTACGTCGCTGTTGTCGCCTTAGGCCTTAGCCACCGTGGCGGTCACGCCCTTAAGAACATCATGGACGTTCTGGCCAGCACTAGGCGCGAGAGCCTCGGTCGTCACAGCGAAGTCGACAGCGAGCACCTCCGCCGCGATATGCTCGCGGTGCCGGTTGGCCCATTCCTCCTTCTCCGCGGGGACAGACAGGACCACGGTGATGCGGTCGGTGACCACGAAGTCCTCGGCCTTGCGGGCATCCTGCAGGCCACGGATGACATCCGCCGCCCAGCCCTCAGCCTCCAGCTCTTCGGTGACGTTGGTATCCAATACCACCAAGCCATCCACGCCGTCCACGCGCGCCGTGGACTCCGGGTTCGCAGCCTTGAGACGTTCCGTGTACTCATCCGGGGTCAAGCGGATATCGCCGTCAACGATAACCTCCTCGCCGTCACGCTCGTAGTTGCCCGCCTTCAGGTTCTTGATGGCGCGCTGTACGTCCTTGCCCAAGCGCGGGCCTGCCACCTTGGCGTTGCAGACCACCTCGAAGGTGCCAACCTCATCGACGTCAGCGGTCAGCTCAACGTCCTTAACGTTGACCTCATCGCGGATGATGTCCTTAAAGTCGGCCAAGCGAGCCGAATCCGGCATCGCCACGGTCAGCTTCGGCAGCGGCAGGCGGTTGCGCAGCTTATTGGACTTGCGCACAGACGACGCCGCCGAAGCCACCGCGCGGGTGGCATCCATGGCGGCCACCAGGTCCGCGTCAGCCGGGTAGTCCTCGGCCTTCGGGTAGGAAGCCAAGTGCACAGAGCGCTCACCGGTCAGGCCGCGGTAGATGACCTCAGCCACGTGCGGCAGCAACGGAGCCACCACGCGAGAGACCGTCTCCAGGACCGTGTACAGGGTGTTGAAGGCCTCCGGGTGGGTCTCCTCGCCCTCCCAGAAGCGGTCGCGGGAGCGGCGCACGTACCAGTTGGTCAAGGCATCCGCGAAGAGACGAACCTCCTCGGTTGCCGTAGCAATATCGGTATTCGCCAGCGCATCATTCGTGTTCTTCACCAAGTCATGCGTCTTGGCCAAGATGTAGCGGTCCAGAACGTTGGTGGAGCTGACATCGAACGTCGCGTCCTGGGAAGCGTAGAGCTGCAGGAAGGTGTAGGCATTCCAGATCGGCAGGATGGCCTGGCGCACGCCCTCACGGATGCCCTGCTCGGTGACGATGAGGTTGCCACCGCGCAAGATCGGCGAGGACATGAGGAACCAGCGCATGGCATCCGAACCATCGCGGTCAAAGACCTCGTTGACGTTCGGGTAATTACCCTTGGACTTGGACATCTTCAGGCCGTCATTGCCCAGAACGATGCCGTGGGCCACAACCTTCTTGTAGGCCGGGCGGTCAAAGAGCGCGGTGGACAGCGCATGCATGACGTAGAACCAGCCGCGGGTCTGGCCGGAGTACTCCACGATGAAGTCCGACGGCGAGTGGCTCTCAAACCACTCCTTGTTCTCAAACGGGTAGTGCTTCTGCGCAAACGGCATGGAACCGGACTCAAACCAGCAATCCAACACATCCGGCACGCGGCGCATCGTGGACTTGCCCGTCGGATCATCCGGGTTCGGGCGGGTCAGCTCATCGATGTGCGGGCGGTGCAGGCTGGTAGGACGCACGCCGAAGTCACGCTCCAACTCATCCAGAGAGCCGTAGACATCCACGCGCGGGTACTCCGGGTCATCGGAGATCCACGCCGGGATCGGAGCGCCCCAGTAGCGGGTACGGGAGATGTTCCAATCACGAGCGCCCTCCAGCCACTTGCCGAACTGGCCGTCGCGGATGTGCTCCGGCAGCCACTCGATCTCGTTGTGGTTGAGCTCCACCATGCGGTCACGGAACTCGGTCACCTTGACGAACCATGCTGGCAGAGCCATGTAGATGAGCGGCTCGCCGGAGCGCCAAGAGTGCGGGTAGGAGTGCTCGATGGTCACGTGGCGCACCACGCGGCCAGCTTCCTTCAGGTCCTTGATGATGGACTTGTTAGCGTCGAAGACCAGCTGGCCCTCGTAGGGTGGCACCTGCGAGGTGAACTTACCGTCCTCATCCACCGGGATGACCAGGCCCACGCCGTACTTCTGGCAGGTGAGCATATCGTCCTCACCGAAGGCCGGAGCCTGGTGAACCACGCCGGTACCGTCCTCGGTGGTGACGTAATCTGCGAGCAGCAGCTGGTAGGCGTTCTCGACATCCGGGAAGAAATCGAAGATGGGCTGGTACTTGAAGCCCTCTAGCTCAGCGCCCTTGAACGTCTTGAGAACTTCCGCCTCACCCAGCTCCTTGGCCAGGGTGCCGGTGAGCGCTTCGGCCATGATGAAGGTGCGGCCAGCAAAGTTGCCCTCGGTGGCCTTGAACAAGACGTAGTCGACCTCCGGGTGGACCGCCAGCGCCAGGTTGGACGGCAGGGTCCAGGGGGTGGTGGTCCAGGCGAGGAAGGAGGCATCGGCAAGCTCGGCGTTATCCGCCAACGTCTTCTGCGCTGCGCTTCCCTCCACAGCGCCAGCTACCGGGAAGGTCACCGTCAGGGTCGGGTCCTGGCGCATTTTGTAGGAATCATCCAGGCGTGTTTCCTGGTTCGACAGCGAGGTGTGCTCAGCCCAGGAGTACGGCAGTACCCTAAAGCCCTGGTAGATCAGGCCCTTGTCATAGAGCTCCTTAAACGCCCACATCACGGACTCCATGTAGTTCAAGTCCATGGTCTTGTAACCGTTCTCGAAGTCCACCCAGCGGGCCTGGCGGTTAACGTACTCTTCCCACTCATCGGTGTACTCGAGGACGGACTTGGCGCAGTACTCGTTGAACTTCTCCAAGCCCATCTCCTCGATCTGGGCCTTATCGGTGATGCCGAGCTGTTTTTCTGCCTCCAGCTCTGCCGGCAGACCGTGGGTGTCCCAGCCGAAGACGCGCGGGACGTGGTTGCCGGCCATGGTGCGGTAGCGCGGGACGATGTCCTTGACGTAACCGGTCAGCAGGTGACCGTAGTGCGGCAGGCCGTTGGCAAAGGGAGGGCCATCATAAAAGACGTACTCGGGGCAGCCCTCGGTTTGCTCGAGGCTGGCTTTAAAGGTGTCGTCACCTTTCCAGTACTTCTGGACTTCCTGCTCCATATCGGGGAAACGGGAAGACCCAGCAGTCATATCGACTTTGGGATAAACACTGCCGACGTTCGCGGGGTTATTACTCATCTAAAAATTCCTTCACTCGTTCGCTGTGGCGGGGACGCGCCTTGCGGCTCGCGGTACCACCCCGCTTGGGCACCGAGGCGCCCCGCTTCGTTGATGTGAAGGAGATGACGGTCCCTACCCGCCCGGTTCTAATAATGCTCCGCTAAGCGCGAAGCACGTTCTTCCGGAATGCTCCCCGGTGATAGCCGGCTCACTGCATATGCCTAAAAGTATAGCGAGGCGGTCAAGTTTTCACAGGCCCAGGTTCCCGAAAGCCTCAAAATAGAAACGCCAGTACATAAAAGAGGCACCTGGGATAAGGTTTTCCACAGGAACATTTTTTCTAATGCGCGCAGGTCATAAGGTGTTTTAAGCTCCACAAATATGAACGCGCTACAGACTTTCCTCAACGCACTCGGGGCCGGCATCGATGTCGTCGCCGAGTGCGAAGGCATGTCTGAAGCAGACCTCATCGCCGCCGGTTCCCCAGACAAAACCGCGGCGGAGTTGGTACGGCTGCATACGAGCTTCTTTGGCAAGACCGCCATGACGCGGATGCAACGCGACGCAGTGAAGGCAGCGCGCCAACGCAGGCATTCTTTGCCTACCTTGGAGATCATCGACCGCTATGCCCGCAAAGCCAAAACACAAGCGTTGGGTTGGAAACTACGCCTAGAACTCTGCCGGACGAGCGCCGATACCCTCGCGATGGAAACACTGGCGAAAAAGAAGCTCAAGGAACACTCGGCACCACCCACGCCGAAAGAGGGCGTGACTGTTTACCGCCGCCGCAATGCACCGTGGACGATGGCAATAACAGGTCCCTCGCACCTGATTGCAGAGCTTAGCGACGCCATCGACCGCGAACGCCCCCTCAAGTCCATCCGCGAGGCCATCTTCAAAGGTGCTGCCCCGCGCCGCGGCCTGCAGACTAATATCCTCGTACCACTGGAGGCCATGACAAAGATCCTCGACGGTGACGGCGAGGAAATCACCCTTCACATGACCAACGGTGCCACGATGACCGGCGCGGAATACATCAACAAGGTCATCGCCGATGAGATCGATAAAGAAGGCGCACTCGCGACCCTTTTCCACCCCTATCACGGGCCGGTCAACCTCTACTACGAGGAGCGCTCGGCCAGCATCAAGCAACGCATTATGGCTATGGCCGAGTTCCCAGTCTGCGCGTGGGATAAGTGCATGAAACCAGCCGATGAATGCCAGGTTCACCATCTCATCGCGTGGAAGAACGGCGGGTACACCAACCAAGAAAACTTGGTGATGCTCTGTCCCTATCACAACGGGGTGAACCAGGATGATCCGAATGCGCCGCCGGGTCGCGGCCGCATGGCTCGGGTCGGGGGTAAAGCGAAAAGGACACACGGCCCTCCCCCACCGCCCACGCCGTTGCAAGCGCCTCCCGGGCTATTCGGCACCCCGGAAAGAAACGACTAGGAGCTACACAACTAGGAGTCTTCGCACAAGCAGCCCTCCACCCAGAATTATCACTGGACCGAGGGCTACTCGTCGTGTCCGAGATACGCGCGCTACAGGTTTTCTGCGGGACCGGGCTACTCGTCGTGCTTGCGGCGGAGTTTAATCACGGTGTCTGCAATGAAAAGAACAATGCCCACCCCGGCGGAAGCGAAGAGTAGGTACAAAGACCACTCAGCGGCAGTGAGGATGTAGTTCACGAAGGCCAAGAAAGCGACAAAGGCCAACAGCAATGCGCCGATAAGCATGCGTGCTCTCCTTCCCCACCAATGATTAAGGGCTCTGTGCTTTACAAAGAATGTATACCTACGAACGTATACCTACATAAAAGAATAACGGCGCCCCCGCAGGGACGCCGTTCATTCACTGATTAATAGTTGGACTTGCCGGTTTCACCGTTGGGAGCAGCGGTGCCGCGGGACTCCAGCTCCTCAAGCTGAGACTGCAGCAGGGTCTTGAGGCGGGTACGGTACTCGCGCTCGAAGGTACGCAGCTCGGAAATGCGAGCCTCCAGAGCGGTCTGCTGCTGCTTGACCGTGTTCATGACCTCGGTGTGCTTCTTCTCGGCATCTGCCTGCAGGGCAGCTGCCTTCTCCTCAGCCTGGCGAATCTGTGCCTCGGCGCGGGACGTTGCGTCAGACTCAGTCTGCTTTGCCTTGTTCTCGGCATCCGCCACCAGCTTCTTGGAGCGGGTATCGGCTTCCTGCAGCTGTGCATCGTAGCGCTTCTGGGCGTCAGCAAGCTGGGCCTTGGAGTGCGAGTCGGCGTCGGCAAGCTGCTTCTCTGCAGCCGTACGAGCCTCAGCGAGCATGGACTCGGAATCAGCCTTAGCCTCGCTGGTAAGACGGTCCGCCATCTCCTGAGCCAGACCCAGCACGCGGGCGGCCTGCATGTGGGTATCCGGGGTGGCGAGGCCCTGTTCGGTGGACTGAGCAGCACCTGCACCAGCCACAGCAGCGGCGGAGGAGGCAGTGGTGGAAGCAGCCGAGTTCTTCTTTGCGGACTCCAGCTCCTTCTTGGTGCGCTCCAGCTCCTTCTTGGAGGCCTCGAGCTCGCGCTTGGCGGCAGCAGCTTCTTCGCGAGCAGTCTTAAGCTCCGCGGAGTTGTCCTGTGCCTGAGCAGCCGGTGCCTGGGCGGACTGTGCCTGAGCGGCCTTCGCCTGCTCCTGCGCACGCTTGGTCTCTTCCTTGGCCTTGGCAATCTCGTTCTTGGAGTCAGCCAGCTTTGCTTCGTACTCGGCGCGCAGCTTGGACTCGACTTCCTTACGTACGGCGGCCTCATCGACCTTTGCGGCAGAAGCGCCGCCAGCAGCGGGAGCCGGAGCCTGAGACTTCAGTTCCTCAACCTGGGCGTGGAGATCATCGTTCTCATCCTGCAGCTGAGCAAGAGCATCCTCAACGAGGTCGAGGAACTGATCGACCTCATCCTCGTTGTAGCCACGCTTGCCAATTGGCGGCTTGCTGAAAGCGACGTTGTGTACATCAGCTGGTGACAGTGGCATTGACTTCTCTTCCCCTTACGAATCGGTCAAACCTCTAGAGGGTCCAGAGGCCGGGTACATATGCGGTTAATAATACGGATTGTGGTAACTCATTGTATCCGAATCAACACATTATCTAACGCTGGCACGAGTCTCAACGTTAACAGGAGGGTTTAATACACCCGTTTATTACATTGCAAGCCCATTGGCGCTGAAAAATAGCCAGCCAATAAGTTGCGAAAGGATGGACAAAAGCAGGAACAAAACGATGATGGAAACGTCGAGCGCAATGCCTCCTAGCTGCAGCGGCGGAATAACCTTACGCAGCGCCTTAACTGGCGGGTCAGTGACGACGAAGAGCACCTCGGCAACCATCATGAACCAGCGGGGCGGATTGAATTGGCGCGAGAAAGACTGAATCATCTCGATGACGATGCGCGCCAACAAAATCCACGAGTAAAGACTCACGGCGACGAGCAGAATTGAACCTAAAGCATTCACAGTGCCCGAGCCTATCCGAACCACCCCCGCGGACGGTACTCCCCTGCCCGAGGGTTCGCCCTCGGCGAACAGAGATGGCACCGCGGCAGCCGCACCGCCGCCGAGAATACCGCTCCGCTTAGACCGCTAGGGAAATAGCGAGAAAACCAACAAACCGCCCCATCGCCCCCTCCCCCTTAGCCAACACAGGGGAAAATAGGCGATGAAGCGGTTAAAGCGCGAAGTCTTTAGCGCAGGTGCGCTGCGCGTTCGAGCTCAACAGTGGAGATATCGGCGCCCTTCGGCACGATAGCGAAAACCTTACGGCTGGTGTCCACGCCCTTCGTCAGGTTCTTCATGCGGCCTTCCAGTGCAAAGCAGAGGCCAGCAGCGAAGTCAACGAAGCGCTTTGCGGAGCCGCGATCAGCGTCAGTGAGCTCGAAGACCACTGCGTCACCGTCACGGAAGGGGCCGCCAACCTTCGCTGCATCGTCGAAGGAAACGAGCGACAGCGCCACGATAGTCGGGACAAATTCCTCTTCCTGCTTTTCGTAGGAAGGTGCATACGCCGGAGCGCTATAAGCGCGCTCGTCTGCGTAGTAAGCATCGTCGGCGTCCATGTCCATCGGGCCTAGCCCGAAGAACTCTTTAGTCCTATCAATCAGTGACATTCTGGGTCTCCCTCTGACCTAGTGTGCTGTTCATTTGCTGTCTTGTAATGCACTTTTACAATGACAATTAACCTAGCGGGCGCTCTCCCATAATTCCGGTTCCGACACGCACGACATCTGTTCCAGATGCAATCGCCGGCTCCATGTCAGCGCTCATTCCGGCGGACATTTTCAGGTCTCGCCCAAGCTTGGCCGCCACCTCATCCGTCAGCGCCCTCACCTGGGTGAAAACCTCCGCCGGATCGCTCTCCAGCGGTGGAACCACCATGAAGCCACACAGCTGCAGGTTCTCCAGATCTTCGACCAGATCCACCAGAGCGGATACCCCCTCTAGCGGGCAGCCACCACGCGCGGTATCACCGTCGGCGGAGACCTGAATATAGACCGGAAGCGTGTCCTCACGCTGGCCGCGCTCCTGGGCAAGAGCCACGCCGCGGTCGAGTGCTCTGGCGAGTTTTTCTGAGTCAAGCGAGTGAACACTATGCGCCCACCGGGCCACGTGGTTCGCTTTCTTGGTCTGTACTTGGCCGATCATGTGGAACCGCATCTCGGGCAAGACCTCCGCCTTGGCGCGGGCCTCCTGCTCGCGATTTTCTGCCACATCCGTTACCCCTAGCTCCGCTAGCAGCGCGATGTCTTCGGCCGGGTGAAACTTCGTCACAGGCAGCAGCTGCGGGGCGGGGCGGCCAGCGGCCTCAGCAAAGCGGTGAATATCCGAACGGGTGCGCGCCAGGCCGGCCCGCAATTCTTCGCGGCGCGCGGTGTTGTTATTAGTCATTAATCCTCCAACCAAATCACGCCGGCTTGGCGTCCAGTAACGCCCTCGCGGCGATATGAAAAGAAATCTGTGTCCTCAATCGTGCAGCGTGGGTCCGACTCAATGGCCGTGACTCCCATGCCCATCAGCTGGCGAATCACACCGGCGCGCACGTCGACGCCCCAGGTACCCGACGCCGTGCGGGTCTTGGAGCCGGGCAGGTGCTTCTCGACGTCCTCCGCCATCTGCTCCGGAACCTCATAGTTACGCCCAGAAGCGGCCGGCCCCATAAGCACCTGGATCGACGAAGGGGTAGCCCCCAGCTCAATCATCGCGTTGACCGTGTTCCGAACGATTCCATTGCGCGCGCCCAGACGCCCGGCGTGGGCGGCACCGATGACGCCCGCGGAGACGTCGACAAGCAGCACCGGCGTGCAATCAGCCACGAGCACGCCCAACCCCAGGCGTTTTTCGGTGGTCACCACCGCATCGGTGGCCGGCACGGGCTCCTTCGCGCCGCGGTGTTCGGCGCCCACGACCGTCACGGTATTGGTGTGCAGCTGCTCCATCCACACGATGTCCTCTAATCCCGTTGCTCGGAGAAGTCTCTCGCGATTGGCGGCCACAGCGGCGGGGTCATCGCCGACGTGATCGCCTAAGTTGAAAGAGTCATAGGGGGACGACGACGCCCCGCCAGCACGGGTTGTAAACACCATGCGGACGGGGCGTCGTGCTGCGTGTGCTTCCTCGTTTACTGGCATGCACTCCAGAGTAGCTGGCTGGGACTAGCGCATGAAGGACGGCACGTCGAGATCGTCGTCGCCATCGTCATCGAAGTCACGGCTGTTGCGCTCAGCGGGGCGCGAGAGGCGGTACTCGTCATCGGCACCACGGCGGTACTCTTCGCCACGGAAGCGATCCGAGGTGGTAAACAGTCCGCTCGACGGGGCTGGCTCAGCCGGCTGCTCGCGCTCGTAGGAGTGGCGCGGGGTGTACTCCTCGCGGCCGATGCGCTGGGACTCAGCTCGCTGCGGCTCGGCACGGGTGTACTCTTCGCGCGGGGCCTCGGTGCGCGGCGCGGCGGGGCTCTCAGGCTGTGCTTCAGCACGGTTCTCGAAGAGGGAACCCGGGCGTGCGGCCGGGGTAGCCTCCGAACCTTGCTGCTGTGCCTGGCCAGACTGCGCCGGCTGGGAGGTCATATTGGCCTGCGCGTCGAAGCCGGTGGCGATGATGGTAACGCGGACTTCGTCTCCAAGGTTGTCATCGATGATGGTGCCGAAGATGATGTTGGCGTCCTCGTCGGCACGCTCCTCCACCATGGAGGCAGCCGCGTTGACTTCGTGGAGGCCCAGGTCGGAGCCACCAGCGATAGACAGCAGAACGCCCTTGGCGCCCTCCATGGTGGACTCCAGCAGCGGGGAGTTAATGGCCTGCTCAGCAGCGTTGAGCGCGCGGTTATCCCCGCGAGCAAAACCGATGCCCATGAGGGCGGAACCTGCGTCGGACATGACGGAGCGAACGTCCGCAAAGTCGACGTTGATCATGCCCGGGATGGTGATGAGGTTGGTAATACCCTGCACACCATTGTGCAGGACTTCGTCGGCGGCGCGGAAGGCTTCGACGATAGACAGCTCCTCGCCGCCCAGCTGCATGAGGCGATCATTCGGAATAACGATGAGGGTATCGCAGACCTCGCGCAGCTCTTCGATGCCGGCCATGGCCTGACGGGTGCGGCGCGCGCCCTCGAACTTGAACGGGCGGGTAACGACACCGACGGTCAGAGCGCCCATCTTCTTTGCGATGGAGGCAACGACAGGGGCTGCGCCGGTACCGGTTCCGCCGCCCTCGCCAGCGGTGACGAAGACCATGTCGGAGCCCTGGAGGGCGTCTTCGATTTCGGTCTTGTGATCCTCCGCGGAGGTCTTTCCTACCTCCGGGTTAGCGCCGGCGCCGAGGCCGCGGGTGGCCTCGCGTCCGATGTCGAGCTTGGTATCCGCATCCGAGAAAATCAGCGCCTGGGAATCGGTGTTGATCGCCACGAACTGGACTCCCTTGAGCCCTTCTTCGATCATGCGGTTGACAGCGTTGACACCGCCGCCGCCGACGCCGACGACCTTGATGTCCGCGAGATTGTTGCTAGATGAGATCATACGAGGGTCTCTTGCCTTTCGAATAAGGTTTTAATGTAAACGAGGAGGCGCCTCTTTTCGTGAGAGGCGGTTACATCCATCTTTAACGACAATGGGGTAATTTCGGCGCACATTTTGCCGCGTGTCGGTACCCTCAACCTCTACTTTAGGGTTGCTGACATGCGGTTTTCTTAACAAGCGCCCCACCCGTCCCACTCGCGACGCCCCTAGCGGCGAGTCACCAGCGACGGGTTAGAAATGTTCCAGGATTCGCCCTCAAGCTTGAGCACATCTTCGAAAGCAATCGCCTTGTTTTTATTGTCTTCGGATGCCCCCCAAAAGATGGTTTTCTCATCCTTTGTGTGGAAAGTCAGCGAATACCTGTCTGCGATCTCGAGGGTCGTCACCTTCTCCCGAATCGGCGCGGGGAGGGCTGCAACGGCCTCGACGGCCGCCTGCATCTCTGGGGAGCCGGAGTCTGTGCTACCGGTCAGCTCCACGGCCTCGGGTGGTGCTTCATCTTCCACAAATTCCTTACCGTGATTATCTACCAACACCGTCGTGCCACCATTGCGAACAAAGGCCACTGCCTCATGTTCGGTGATCTCAATGTGCACCGTCGACGGGAATGCCCGCGATACCGTCGCGCTTTCTACCCACGGGAGCGACGCCACGCCCTGCGCGGCCTCGCGAGCATCCAAGCGCGCAAGGTTCGAGCCCTTGGCGACACCACTAGCTTGCTCCACATCCTCAGCAGCAACGTGATCGTTTCCCACCACCTCGAAGGATTTCACCGTGAGGATAGGAAAAAGCCACACTGCGGCTGCAGCGATGACCGCTACAAGTAGCACCACGCCCACCGCGAGCGCCCCAGTCTTTTTAGACATTCGGTTCCTTCGGCTCTTCCGCCTCATCGTTGCGTCCCAGCTCGGACAAAATCTCACCGGCTACGTAGGTAACCGTGCCCGCACCAATCGTGAGGACGATATCACCGGGCTGTGCCAGGGAAATGACATCGCCAGCGGCTTCGGAGAAATCGGGTTCGAAGATGACCGGCATGTCCTCCGGCATCTTATCGGTGATGATGCGGGAGGTAATTCCTTCAACCGGTTGCTCGCGGGCTCCGTAGATGTCGAGGACGACGGCGGCGTCGGCAAGCGCCAAGGCCTGAGCAAACTCTGCGTCGAACTTCATTGTCCGGGAGTACAGATGCGGCTGGAAGCAGGCGATAACACGCGCCCCCTCATCCTCCGCATCCGCCTTCGCACGGGCCGCGTTAAGTACCGCGGATACCTCCGTAGGGTGGTGCGCATAATCGTCGAAGACGCGGATTCCGCGCTCGCTGCCGCGGTACTCGAAGCGGCGGCGCACGCCCGTAAAGTCGGTCAGGCCCGCGGCCAGTTCCGCTGGGTCTCCGCCGGCCAGCGTGCCGGCCAACAGCGCGGCCGCCGAATTGAGCACCATGTGATGCCCGGGGACGTGCAAGTCATAAGACAACTCCTGCGGCACCTGCCCCGGCAGGGCCAAGCGAACGCGGACGTGCGCGCCGGCGGCGGAGACGGTTTCCTCCAGAATCTCCGCTGCGAGGGGCACGGAAGACTCTTCGCCTACCACACTGCGTGCGCCGTAACCCAGCACCTGAATACCACGCTGTGCTGCGCGTTCGCCGGTAGCGGCCGCCTGAGCGTCTTCAAGGCAAACTACCAAGTAGCCGCCCTCAACAACGCGGTCTGCAAAATCATCGAAGACCTGAAAGTAGCTTTCCGCGGTGCCGAAATAATCCAGGTGATCCGGCTCGATATTGGTAATCACCGCCACGTAGGGGCTGTAGCGCAGTAGTGAAGCATCGGATTCATCGGCTTCTGCAACGAAAGCATCACCCGTGCCGCCGTGCGCGTTGGTTCCGGCACGGTTGAGCTGGCCACCGATGGCGAAGGAGGGGTCGAGGCCCGCCTGCTGCAGCGCGGACACCGCCATGGAGGTAGTCGAAGTTTTTCCATGAGTACCAGCCAGCAGGACCTGGCGGTGGCCGTACATCAGCTCAGCCAGCAGATCTGAACGGCGTATGACCGGGATTCCGGCCTCGCGCGCAGCAGTGAGCTCGGGATTGTCGTGTGGGATGGCGGCGAAGGAAGTCACGACCACGGTTGGCTTATCACCAGCCAGGTCAAGATTTTCAGCGGCATGGCCGATGGCGATGTGCGCACCCATCGCGCGGAGGACGTCGACAGCCGTCGATTTCTTAACGTCCGAGCCGGTGACGACCGCGCCCCGACTAACCAGAATGCGTGCGAGACCGGACATGCCGGAGCCGCCGATACCGACGAAGTGGACGCGGGACAGGTCCGTGGTGGCAGGGGTATCAGTCATGGTGAAAAATCCTTCTTTCATTAACCTGTACTGTGCGTCTAGCCGCGGTTCTCGGCGGCGACACGCTGCGCGATGCGGTCAGCGATGATAGCTGCAACCTCGCCGGCTGTGCTGGCGTCAGCGGCAGTACGCATGGCCGTCAAAGTTTCGGGGTGGTCAAGGATAGCGCGAACTTCGGCAACGAGGCGCTCCGAGGTCAATTCGGCGTCCGGAACTTGGACCGCGGCGCCGGATTCCACCAGCGCGCGCGAGTTCAGAGCCTGCTCGCCATTGCCGTGCGGCAGCGGCACATAGAGTGCGGGCAGACCGGCCGCGGAGACCTCTGCCACCGTCATCGCTCCGGAACGGCAGATCATGAGGTCAGCAACGGCCAGAGCGCCAGCCATGTCATCGATATAGGGCACCGCGGTGTAGTGCTCGTGCTCAGCCGGTGCCTCGTTCTTTTTGCCATAGGCGTGCAGCACTTGGAAGTCTCGGCACAGGTCATCGAGCGCGCCGGCCACGGCAGTGTTGATGCTCACTGCTCCCTGTGAACCGCCGGTCACCACGATTGTCGGGCGATGCGCGTCGAGGTTCCAGTTCTGGCGCGCAGCCGCCGCCTTTGCGCCGTCGGGATCCTCACCCATTCCCGGCCGCACGGGAATTCCCAGGACCTCACCGGGCATACCTGAGCGTTCCTGCGCGTTGATGCCCGTGCCACCGAGGCGGACCCCCAGCTTGTTGGCCATGCCGGCCAGAGCGTTCGTCTCGAGCACGAAGAACGGGATACCCAGAGACTTCGCCGCCAGATAGGCCGGCGCAGCGACGTATCCTCCAGTACCAAAAACCACATTGGCCCCGACGTCCTTCAGAACCGCGCGGGTTTCCCGGACAGACTTGAGGACCCGCCACGGCAGCTTCGCGGCATCGGCGTTGATCTTGCGTGGGACTGGGACCGGCGTAATCATGCGCAAATCGACGCCACGCGCCGGCACGATATCACTTTCCAAACCTCGTGGGGTTCCTAGAGCGGTCACCCGCGCGCCATGGCGCTGGCGCAGCTCCTCCCCCACCGCGAGCGCTGGTTCGATGTGTCCGGCGGTGCCGCCACCTGCGATGACGACGGAAATCGGCGTGTCATTCATGCACTACACGCTACCAGCGCCGCGCTTTCTTACCGTCGCTCGCCGCGCCGATACTCCCGGCGATACTCCCGCCGCTGTTCCCCCTGCGGCGTCTGCGAGCGCGACGAGCGTCCCGTTACTGCACGCCCAAATCTTTCCTCGCGGCTGCGCTCAACATGGCGCTGGGAGCGGTCGCGGTGCGCGCGCTGGGAGCGCGTGCCCTCCCCTCGTTCACGCGGGGCCCGGTGTGCCCCGCCGCGACGCTCATTGGGCGGCGTAGGTTCGGGGATAAAGAAGATACGGTCGAATAGCGGGCGCCCAAAGTTCTGCATGGCGGAAACCTGCAGCGGCTCGTGGCGCGCCACATTGCACAGCAGGCCCATCGAGCCAATCGTGATCACCGCGGCCGTACCACCCGCAGAAATCATCGGCAGCTGAATACCCGTCACCGGCAGCACGCCGATCACGTAGCCAATGTTAATGAATGCCTGCACGACAACACCCACCGCCAACGTGGCGGCCAGCAGGGACTGGAATTGGTCCTGGGCGCGTGTTGCCGCCCGCAGCCCGAAGTAGCCCAGTACGGCGAACAGCCCGATGACCAAGGCACCGCCCCATAGGCCCAATTCCTCCCCAATGATGGCGAAGACGAAGTCATTCTTCGCCTCTGGGAGGTAGAACCACTTGGCGCGTGACTGGCCGAGGCCAACGCCCCAGAAGCCGCCGTCGGCAAGCGAAAGGAAGCCCTGGTAAGCCTGGAAACCGGTTCCTTGTGTGTCCTCGATATTGCCGCGCAGCGCATCGAAATAAGTGTGGAAGCGGTGCGAACGGAAGCCGCCGGCCAAGAAGACGGTGACCATGCCGATGGCGCCGAAGACACCGACGACGGTCGGAACACGCCAGTCCACACCGGCGAAGACCAGAGTGAACACGACGATGAGGGCGAAAGAGACACCCATGCCGAGATCGCCTTGGGCCACAATCAGCACGAACATGATGCCGGCGATGATGGAGTACATCATGAAAGGGTCCGTCAGGCGCATCGAACGGTGCGTCTTATCCGCCAGCGCTGAAGCGCCGTACATGCCCACGGCCACACGGGCGAACTCGGAGGGCTGGAAAGCCACGCCACCAGGCAGCATGATCCAGGACTGTGAACCGACCTCCACACGACCGGTACCAATGCCGGGCACGAGGACGAGGATAAGAAGCAGGATGGATAGCCCCAGAAACCACGGCACGAGTGCCCGGAGCGTGCGGGGCGACATGCGCAGGCCAATCCAAAACACGATGAGGCCGGCGATAACGAGCACGCACTGGCGCAGTGCAGCAGACCACGGGCTATCGGTCTCCGACAGCGACGTCGCCATCGACGAGGAGAAGGCCATGAGCACGCCGATGCCGATGAGCGAAAATATGGCGATGCGCAGCATTAAATAGTCAAGTCCGGGGTAGGCGCGGAGGCGCTCGCGGAGGTCACGCAGGTGGTATCCCAGCGTGCGTTGTGGCTTCTGGGTGCTGGTGGCGGTCACGGGTGCTCCTAGCGCTAGCGGGCGAGGCGGCGGGCAGCGGCGGCAAAGATATCGCCGCGCTGGCCCATACCGGTGTACATGTCCAACGATGCCGCAGCGGGTGCTAAAAGCACGGTATCGCCGGCGTCGGCGTGTTGCACGGCGGCGGACACTGCCTGTTCCATTGCGGCTTCCGGATCGTGGCTATCCACGATGACGACGGGCACATGTGGCGCTGCCTTCACGAGGGCTTGGGCAAGCACATGCTTGTCGACGCCCACCAGAACCGCCGCCTTCAGCCGCGCGGCATGGGTGCGCAACAGTTCCGAGACATCAGCGCCCTTCAGTTGGCCGCCGGCCACCCACACCACGGAGTCCAAGCCGCGCATAGCGACCTCCGCGGCATGTGGGTTCGTCGCCTTGGAATTGTCGATGTAGGTCACGCCAGCATGGCGGTGAACAATCTCCCCGCGGTGGCCAGCCACCACGTAGGAGCCAAGTCCTTCGGCAATGGATTCCGGCTGAGCACCGGCGACAGCCGCGACCGCCGACGCGGCAGCGGCATCCAGCACTCCGGCCAGACCGGCAGGTTGGATGGTGGTGGCATCGTCTACCACGACGGACTTCATCCCTGCCACCTCGTTGACGAGGAGGCTGCCGGTGCTCACGCCTACTTCACCTGCAGCGGGCTCGGCATGGCTGAAAGCGGTTGCGCCGGGAAGAGAAGCAGCGAGCGCTCGAACGTGCTCATCTTCCTTGCCGTAGACGGCATGCTCTCCGCGCAGAATCTTGGCCTTGTCTGCGGCATAGGCCTCGAAGGAGCCATGCCAATCCAGGTGGTCGTCCGCGAGGTTAAGCAGAGCTCCGACTTCTGGGCGTAGCTGGGAGGACCAGTGCAATTGGAAGGATGAGAGCTCCGCTACGAGGATGTCCACACGGGGCTCAGCGGCCAAGGCATCAAAAGATGACACGCCGATATTGCCTACGGCTTGGGCGCGCTGTCCGGAGCGTTGCTCGTCAGCAGCCATGATGGCAGCGAGCATGCCGGTGGTCGTGGTTTTGCCGTTGGTGCCGGTGATCGCGAGCCAACGGCGCGGGGCACCAAAAACTTCTGCTTGGTCGAGGCGGTAGGCCAACTCCACATCGCCGATCACCTCAAGGCCGCGGGAGGCTGCAGCGGCGAGCAGCGGTGAATCTGGCCGCCACCCCGGCGAGGTGACGACGAGCGAGTACTCAGCTAAGTCCACCGCGGAAGTGTCCACGGCGGCAACGCCCAACTCCGCGGAGATACGGCTGCGGGAGTCCGCGTTGCCATCGGCCACCGTTAAGTCCACGCCCAAGCGGGAAAGGACTGCCGCGCACCCGCGGCCAGAGACGCCAGCGCCGGCGATGAGGACGCGGCCGGAGAGGAAGTCTGGGCGCGTCATGCCCCTACTCCTATGCCGGAGGCGGTGAGCCAATCACCGTAGAAGATTGCCACGCCGGCCATCGCCGCCATGGCAGCCAGAAGCCAGAAGCGGACAACGAAGGCCGTTTCCGCCCAACCACCGTTCTCAAAGTGGTGGTGGATCGGCGCCATACGGAAGAAGCGCTTTCCGGTGGAGTGGAAGACCACGATTTGGATTACAACGGAGACCGTTTCGATGACGAACAGGGCACCGATGATGATCATGAGTAGCTCGGTACGGCTGGTAACGGAAATACCCGCGACCAAACCACCAAGTGCCAAGGACCCGGTGTCACCCATGAAGATTTTGGCGGGCGCGGCATTCCACCAGAGGAAGCCCAGGCAGCCGCCCAGTCCTGCGGCCGCAAGCACGGCGAGGTCGAGCGGATCGCGCACCTGGTAGCACCCGGCAGCAAAGTTAGTGGCGCAGGAATAGCGGAACTGCCAGAAGGTCATCAGCGAATAAGAGCCCATGACAATCGCGGTAACGCCCGCCGCGAGGCCGTCGAGGCCGTCGGTGAGGTTCACCGCGTTCGACCACGCCGCAATAAGGATGTACATGAAGATCAAGAACACGATGGTTCCGATGACCGTGCCGCCGACAGCTAGGTCGAAAGTATTCAAGTCGCGGATGAAGGATAGCTTGGTGGAGCCTGGGGTCAGCCCCGCATCGTTGGGGAAACGCAGAACCAAGAAGCCGAAGAGCAGCGCCAGCACGAGCTGGCTGACTAGCTTGGCGGTCTTATTGAGCCCGAGGTTGCGGTGGCGGAAGAGTTTGATGAAGTCATCCGCGAAGCCCACCGCGCCCAAGCCTAAGGTCAGTCCGAGGACCAGCAAGCCGGAGGCGGTAAAGGCCTCATGCCCTGTTAGCAGGCCATAGAGGCCAGCCACAACATAGGCCACCAAGATGCCCGCGAGGATGGCAAGGCCACCCATCGTCGGCGTACCGCGCTTGCGCAAGTGAGACTTGGGGCCATCCTCGCGGATCTCTTGTCCGCGGCCGGTATCGGAGAAGTAGCGGATAAGAACCGGGGTGGTAAAGATCGCCACGAGGAAGCTAACCGCACCAGCGATGATGATCTGAGTCACGAGCTTGAAGTCCTTTCTAGCGGCTAGCTGTGGTTCAGCTGTTCCGCGACCAACCAGAGACGTTGGGCATTGGAGGCCTTAATCAAGACCACATCTTTAACGTTACGGCTAGCCCAATCATCGACCCCTGCTGGGGCCACGCGCAGTATGCCGTCCACCGCCTGTGCGGCGGCCGCGGCATCGGCGCACACCACTGTATTTATACCTTGCTGCGCAGCGGCCTCGGCCATCGCCCGGCAGTTGGGATTCTCCCCTACCGCGATGAGGTGCTCGACGTGGTACTTGGCCAAAAACTCACCGAGCTGGCGGTGCGATTGCTCTGCATCGCTGCCGAGTTCTCCCATCTCCCCCAGCACCGCGATGGAACGGGCGTCGGGGCGCGCTGCTGCGGTATAAGCCAAAGCGGCAATGGCCGCTCGCATCGAATCGGGGTTGGCGTTATAGGAGTCATCGATGACGGTGACGCCATCGCGGCGGGTGCGCACGTCCATGCGGTGTTCGGAAACGAGGCGGTGGCCGGACAGGGCAGCCGCCACCGTGTCTGCCGACACCCCCAGCTCGATGGCTGCGGCGGCCGCGGCCAGTGCATTAGACACCTGGTGGGAGCCAAAGACTTGGAGCTTCACAGCAACGGGTTCGGCATCCGGGCTGTGCAGGGTAAAGGAGGGACGAGCGACGTCATCGAGCACGATGTCGGTGGCATAGTACTGTGCTGCCGGGGCACCTCCGCGACGATTTTCCGTGGAGTAGTACACCACTTTGGCCTCCGTGCGTGGAGCCATGGCAGCGACGAAAGGATCATCGGCGTTAAGGACGGCTACGCCGCCTGCCTCCGCGTTCGGCAGCGCCTCCACCAACTCTCCCTTGGCCTGAGCGATATTCTCGCGCGAGCCAAATTCGCCGAGGTGCGCGCTACCAACGTTCAGGACCACGCCAACGCGCGGCGCGGTGATTTCGGTGAGGTGACGGATGTGCCCGATGCCGCGGGCCGACATCTCCGCCACCAGGTAGCGCGTGTGCTCATCGCACCGCAGAGCCGTATAGGGCAACCCGATTTCATTATTGAAGGAGCCGGGCGGAGCGACAGTCTCCCCCACCTCGCGGAAGATGGTGGCAATGAGGTCCTTGGTAGACGTCTTGCCGGCCGAACCGGTAACACCGACAATAGTGAGTTCCTGCTCTGCGGCAAGGCGCTGCGTTACTGCACGAGCAATCGCAGACAACGCTGCGACAACGGCGGCCGCAGACCCATCTGTATCGTTGGCGTAAATATCCGCGTTGGCACCGTCACCCTCGACGCGCCCGTGGGGTTCGACGACTATCGCCGGAACACCCACCGGCCGCGCCGCCAAAACGGCAACGGCGCCTTTATCAATTGCGGTGGTGGCGTAGTCATGGCCATCCACGCGGGCTCCGGGCAGCGTTACAAAGAGGCTGCCTGGGGTGACCTTGCGAGAATCGAATTCGACAAAACCAGTCACCTGGGTGTTTGGATCATCGACGCTATCCAGGCGGCCGCCCGTGATCTCAGCGATCTCAGCGAGGCTTAACGCAATCATGCTTGCTCCTTGGATTCTTCGGTACTCAGGGTAGTCGCAGTAGTCACGGCTTCAAGAGCTCGAGCCATCTCTTCGCGGTCATCGAAGTGATGGACGGTATCGCCAATGAGCTGGCCTACCTCGTGCCCCTTGCCAACGACGATGACGGCATCACCCGGCTGCGCCCACGCCACGACTTCATCAATGGCCTTGGCGCGTGAGCCTACCTCGCGGATATCAGCCGCTGGGTTTGCCTCCTGGGCGCCCGCAAGCACGGCTGCACGGATCGATGCTGGGTCTTCGGTGCGGGGGTTGTCATCGGTGACGACGACAAGGTCCGCGCCCTTCGCGGCGGCCGCTCCCATGAGCGGACGCTTGGAGGAATCGCGGTCACCTCCCGCGCCGACGACGATGCCGATGCGGCCCGTGCTGCCTTCCAACTGCGTGCGCAGGGTCTCCAGAACGGCCGCGATTGCAGCCGGCTTGTGCGCGTAATCCACCACAGCCACAAAGTCTTGGCCGCGGTCAACACGCTCCATGCGCCCAGGGACTGCCACCTTCTCTACACCCTCGAGGAAGACGTGCGGCTCGATTCCAATAGCGGCGGCCATCCCTGTGGCGAGAGCCGCATTGGCGATGTTGAAGGTACCCGGCATAGGCAGGCGGAATTCAAACGTTCCGGCATGCTCACCGGAGGCAAGCGTTAGTTCCACCTGCTGTGCACCGGTGACCTCAGTGCTGAGCTGACGGCCAGTGATATCGGCATCGCTTCCTTGCGAGGTCGTTGATACCCGGATCACCGGGCGTGCTGCGGCGCGCTGCGCCATACGCTGTCCCCATTCGTCATCGACGCAGATGACGGAGCGGTCGGCGGCGTGGGGGCCGTCGAAAAGCAGGGCCTTGGCCTCAAAGTAGTCTTCCATCGTCGGGTGGAAGTCCAGGTGATCCTGGCTCAGGTTCGTAAAGCCACCCACGTCGAAGCGCGTTCCCTGGACTCGTCCTAGCGATAGCGCGTGGGAGGAGACCTCCATCACCACGTGCGTAACTCCCTCAGACACCATGCGCGCAAAAAGCTCCTGCAAGGTCGGCGCCTCCGGAGTGGTCAAGGAAGTCGGGACCGGCTCCCGGTTAATGCGGGTACCCGTCGTACCAATGAGACCCACTGAATAGCCCGCGTGCAAGAGGCCTGCTTCGAGGAGGTAACTCGTGGTGGTTTTACCCGAGGTGCCCGTCACTCCAAGGATGGTGAGTTTCTGCGTGGGGTGACCATAAATCTCAGCGGACACGGCTCCGAGGATGGCGCGGATATCCTCCACCACAAGAAGCGGCCGCTTCTCTCCGGCGTCGTCGAGGATACGCTGGCCTTCGGCGTCAGTGAGAATGGCTGCGGCCTTAGTATCGGCGGCAAAGCGCGCGCCGTGAACCCGTGTGCCCGGAAGCGCCGCGAACAGGCCACCGGGCGGCAGTGCTGCCGAGTTCAGCCCACAGGACCTAACGGTAGTCGAGGCATCCCCGATCACTGTGCCCCCAGAAATCTCTGCTAGGCGCTTCAGGGTGGTGCTGCTGGTCACGGTGATTCCTCTTCTCTGTTTCTCTGTCTCTAGGTTTTCGATATGTGCTTTTCGGTGTGAGAGCTGACTACTCGGCGCGCAAAGTCAGTTGCGGTGCTGGCGGGGAGGGCGGGATATTGTCGCGGTCAAGGAGCCAGGATGCGATATCGCTGAAAACAGGGGCCGCTGATTGGCCGCCGGATCCATCGTCGTTGACACCGGATTCCGGCTCATCGAGCATGACGGCGACGACGAAGCGGGGATCATCGGCAGGCGCAATGCCCGCAAACGTGATCCAGTATTTGGAATTGGAATAAGCCCCAGTGTCCTCATCGACTTTCTGCGCGGTACCGGTCTTGCCGGAGAGCTGATAGCCCTCGATGTTGGCGTTGCCGGCGGTACCGTTGTTCAGGCCCTGCGGATCATCCTGGAAGACCGCTCGGAACATGTCGACGACGGTGCGTGCGGTTTCGGCGCTGACCACGCGGGTGGTCTCGGGCTCCTCCAGCTCTTCCTTCGTCCCGTCCGGCGCGGTGATCGAATCAATGATGCGCGGCTCGATGCGCTCGCCGTCGTTGGCGAGGGCCTGGTAAACAGACGCCAGCTGCAGGGCAGTCCATGACTGGCCCTGGCCGATGGGCAGGTTAGCGAAGGTACCGCCGGACCACTGCGAACGATCGGGAACCAGTCCCGGGGACTCGTTGGGCAGCTCGATTCCGGAGGTCTGCCCGAGTCCGAACTTCTTCAGGTAGTCGGCGTATTTATCTTGGCCAAGTCGATCCGCCAACATCAGCGTTCCGACGTTCGAGGACTTACCGAAGACGCCTGTCGTGGTATAAGGCTCAACGCCGTGCGGCCAAGCATCATTAACAGTCACGCCGGCCATGTCGATGGAGCCGGGCACCTGCAGAACTTCATCCGGGTCAGTCAGACCCTCCTCGATGGTCGCGGCGGCAGTAATAATCTTCGCCACCGAGCCGGGCTCGAAGGGGTGCGAGACCGCCAGGTTGTCGAAGGTTTTGTCCTTCTGGAGCTGCTTTTCGATGTCCTTGTTCGGATCAACCGTACCAGTATTCGCCATGGCTAAGACCTGTCCGGTAGCGGCATCCAGCACGACCGCCTCAGCGCTTTTCGCCTTCGAGTTAGCCTTTGCCTTTTCCAGCTTCTGCTGCACGTAGGTCTGCAAATCAAGATCCAGCGTCAATGTGACATTTTTGCCGTCAGTGGTGGGCACCTGATCACGGAGGCTACCGGGAATCACCTGGCCATTAGCCGAAACGTCTTCGGTGGAGCTGCCATCAATACCCGTGAGGGTGGTATCACCGGAGGCTTCGAAACCAAACTGGCCTTGGCCGTCCATGGACACCTTGCCGATAACGTTCTCCGCGATAGCACCGTTGGGGTACTGGCGGATTTGCTGCTCATCGGCGGCAAGGCCGTGGTATTCCTCGGAAATAGCTACCGCGACATCTGGGTCGACATTGCGCACGAGGACCTCATACTGGGTGTCGGCACGGAGCTTGTCCATAATCTGCTCCGGTTCCACGTCGCCGGCATCGATTCCGGCCTCCTTCAGCTTGCTCGGAATCCCCTCCGACATTTCGGTGAGCCGCTCGGTCACTTTGTTGTCTAGGTAGGAATTCTTCGCGTCGGGAGCCAAGGACTCAAACTCGGCCTCCCCGGTGGCCTTCTGCTCTTCCTGCTCACGAAGCTCATCGCGCAGGCGAGTCGGTGAGACGGTCAATGACCGAGCACGCATGGTGTAGGCCAAACGTTGGCCATCGCGTGCAAGGATCTCACCCCGTCCGGCGGTGTCGACGTACACGCGGGTTCGCTGCGCTGCTGCCTTCGCTGCCAGGTCTGGACCCCATACAATCTGCACCCAGGCGAGGCGCCCCATCCAGGCCAGCATGATGACGAGCATCACCGCCGCAATGACGTGAACGCGCTGGCGCATCGTCTTTTGCTGACTCAGGAAAGGCTTGCCGGTACGTGGATTCCGGGAGCGGGTCGCGGGAACGACGCGGTCGGCGTCGTAGCGCTGCCGTGGTTGGTGAGAGGCGCCGCGTGGCTGAGCGGCACGGGCGGCGGGAGCCCGCCTCGGGCGCCGGCCACCGGAGTGTGGTGGGGTCACACGTCACCTTTCTGTCTGCAGCGAGGGTAGGTAAGTAAACAGCTGAATGTCTTGCCCCACGCTTGGCGCGGGGTAGAGACAGTCTCATCCCGAATTGTGCCCTATTATCGCCGCCTGCCCACGCAGGCACGCGCGAAGCGGGAGGGGGATTCTATCCCCGCGCCGCATAGGGAGCCTGGGCCGGAATATCCGGCAGCTCAACGCTCGCCTCCCCTGGCTGGCCGCCTTCGGGGCTATCCTCCGAATGCGCGTCCGTGGTAGCGGCACCTCCGCCTTCGCGGTTGCGCTCGCTGAGCGTCGGGCGGGCGTTGAGGTTGTCGGACATGTTGGCCGTCGCATTCGGGTCACTGGAAGCCTGCCCCGGGCGGACCGGCTCACCGTTGACATCGATGACTGATTCCATATCCGGGGTTGCCTCGCGCTTGTGCTCGATGTTGCCGTCTGCGCCAACCTCCACAACGCCCGGCTGGACCGGAATGCCCATCTTGGCTTCGTGGGCGCGGCGAGCGACATCCGAGGCCGAACGAACGTTTTCCAAGTCTCGGTTCAGGGTTTCCAGCTGGTTATCCAGCGTGGATTCTTGGGCGGTGAGCTCCTGAATCTTGAAGGTCTGGGACGTAGACAAGCCCGACAGCCACATGGCTGCGGCCACACCCGTAATCAGCAGAGCAATGGCGGTGAAGGACAGGCGCGCGAAGAGGCCGTTAACCCGCGTGGGCTGTGCGACACGACGCCCACGATTGCTTACGACCTGCTTCGAGCCAAGGCGGCTTCCCCGCAGGCCGGAGCCAACGCGGCGAGTAGGAACGGTGCCGCGGTGCGGGGTGCGGCTCGGCAGCGGGGTGGTACGACGCCCCCGTTCAAGCAGCGCGGTTCCCTGGCCCGTGGCATCGGCTCCAGTGGTGAAATCGCGGCTTGCGCCCATGGTGTGGGTCCTCTCGTGGTCGCGGCGGTGCGTTGCCTGTGCGGTACGGTCTCTCAGCGTCATGGCCTACCTCCCGGTTCATGAAAAGACGGTGTCCCCTCAAGGCGTTCGAGCGCGCGTACACGGACGGATGCCGCACGCGGGTTCTCCGCAATCTCTTCCTGGCTCGCCTTCTCCGCACCACGCGTCACCACGGAATAATGCGCCGCGGTTCCGGGCAAATCCATGGGCAGGCCCGCTGGAGTGGTCGAGGTGCTGAGCTTGGTGAAAGCATGCTTGACAATGCGATCTTCGAGCGACTGGTAGCTCATAAACACCGCACGTCCGCCAATGGACAAGGCATCCGTAATCACAGGGATAACCTGCTCAATAGCCTCAAGCTCACGGTTGACCTCAACGCGCAGCGCCTGAAAGGTTCGCTTCGCCGGGTGGCCACCAGTGCGGCGCGTTGCTGCGGGGATGGTGGCGTACAACAAGTCGACTAAGCGCGCGGAGTTGCTAAAAGGCTCCTTTTCCCTTTCCCGCAGAACCGCGGATGCGATTTTGCCGGCGAAACGCTCATCGCCATAGGTCTTTAAGATGCGAGCCAAGTCGCCGTGACTATAAGTATTGAGAATGTCGGCGGCGGTCGTTCCCTGGCGAGGGTCCATGCGCATATCCAGCGGGGCGTCAGTCTTGTACGCAAAACCGCGATCGACCTGATCCAGCTGCATGGAGGACACACCCAGATCAAATAGCGCCCCGGCTATGCCATGCTCCCGCGCGATGGAAAAGATCTCGTCTTCCCCATCCGCGATAGCACTGCCCACCTCATCGAAACGCGCGTTGACACCCACGAAACGGTCGGCGAAGGGGCGGAGACGTCGAGAAGCACTGCTCAACGAAGCAGAGTCACGGTCCACGCCAATGATGCGCACGGAGGGAAAGGCGGTGAGAAAATATTCGCTGTGACCACCCGCGCCCAAGGTACCGTCAACGATGACGGCATTCTCCCCTGCCGCCTCGACAGCTGGGGCAAGCAACTGGGCCATGCGAGCACGCATGACGGGGACATGGCCGTGGTTCTCGCTCACGTCGTAGTTTATGGTGCCGTCGTGCTCCACAGTTGCTGTCCCCCTTTCCGTTCAGGCGCTTAATGCTGCGGTCTGATGTTCTCGATAAAAAGCGAGTGCGTATAGGGCCCTGTCCGAGGAAGGGTTCTGATGTCGGGGAAGTACACCAGCTCATCCTCCTCGGGCAGAGTCCGTACACGCACTCTTGGTGTGCCGGGGAAGCTTTAGAGCAGCCCAGCAAGTACGTCATCGGCGTCTGCCGCCGAGTAAGCGTCTTCAGTTTGCGCCTGGTATTCAGCCCACGCGGCTGCATCCCAGATTTCAAGGAAGTCGACCGACCCCACGACCACGCATTCCTTTGTCAGGTTTGCGTACTCACGGTGGCCTGCTGACAGCGTGATACGCCCGTGCCCATCGGGGCGCTGCTCGTCCGCACTCGCTGCCAAGTTACGGATGAACGCACGCGCGTCCGGGTTGGTGCGTGACACAGCCGCCGCCTTCCTAGCTCGTGCCGCGAATTCCTCCCGCGGGTATACCGCAAGCGAATGGTCCTGACCCTTGGTGACCATGAGGCCACCGGCCAGTTCTTCACGAAACTTCGCTGGAAGCGTGAGCCGACCTTTGTCATCGAGCTTGGGAGTGTAGGTACCGAGAAACATCCCCGGGTCCACCTTCCTGCCACTCGAAAACTCCGGATTCCTCTCGCGACAAGAGAACAACTCTCCTCCGCTGCGCCCCACTCTACCCCACTTTCCCCCACCGCCCACACCTTTAACTCCCCTCTTCCCCGCGTGTCACGGAAAACATGCAGCTAGACGGGAGTTTTTTCGGTGGGAAGTTTTCCCAGCACACTCTTGACACACCCCCTAAGTGCGCACTTCACACGCTTATTCACACCTGCATCTTTCACCCCTTTAGGGAGATTTCTCCCCCACATTCACACGATCCTGCGGTTTATACGCGCATTACCCCGCAGCCAAGCACCTCACACTCCACCGCCTCACCGGCCTACACGGGGCCAGTGGGGGAAAGTGGGGAATTTAGGGAAACTGCCCAGGAAGCCGTTTCTCGCGACAGCATTTTTAGAAACGCCACGTTCCTATGTTAGAAACACATTGTTGCTATCTCACATTTGACGGGGATGGCATTCCAACAGATTCCCACCCACTAGGAAGATCCACCATGTATCTAGCTTGGCGCGAGATGCTCTTCGCGCGTACCCGCTTCCTCCTCATGGGCGTTGTCCTCGCCCTGATGTCCATGCTCGTCGTCATCATCTCCGGCCTCACCGCAGGTTTGGTCAACGACGGAGTCTCCGGACTGAAGGCCATGGACAGCGACGTCGTCGCCTTCGCCGACGGCACCCAAAAGGACTCCGCCTTCACCCGCTCCGTAATTGATGCCTCCGCAGCCGAATCCTTCGCCCACCTCGATGGCGTAGACCAGGCCGCCCCTTTGGGCCTGACCATTGCCAATGCCCATAACCACGAGGGCACGGCAGTGGATTTGACCCTCTTGGGAGTAAAACCCGATTCCTTCCTCGCTCCAGCTGGGCTCCCCGCCATCGACACCATGCGGGTCGACGGCCAACCCAGCAATACCAAGCACGACATCATCGTCTCCTCCACCCTGCAGGATGAGGGCATCGAAGTCGGTGACACGATCACCCTTGACCGCCTGGATATCCCTCTCAATGTCATCGGCTTTAGCGATAACCAGCGCACCTTCGGTCACGTGGACGTGGCCTACCTGCCTTTGGATATCTGGCAGGAGATCCATGCCGGCGGGCGCCACGGTGAAGCCGTCAACCCGGACGCCTATGAAGAGGCTTCCGTTATCGTCGCCCGCACTACAGACAAACCCGACACCGAAGCCCTCACAGAGCAGTCCGGACTCGATGTGCGCACCCTCAAGGAAAGCTTCGACTCCTCCCCCGGCTACACCGCTGAGATGATGACCCTGTCCATGATTACGTGGTTCCTCTACGTCATCGCCGCGCTCGTCACTGGTGCTTTCTTCCTCGTCTGGACCATCCAGCGGGCAGGCAATATCGCCACTCTTCGCGCGATGGGCGCCACCAAGGGCTTCCTGTTGCGCGATAGCCTCGGCCAAGCTGTAGTCATCCTTGTCTTGTCCATCCTGGCGGGCGCGCTGGTGGCCGTCGGCTTAGGCAGCCTCTTGGAGCAGACCGCGATGCCTTATGCCACCGAATTCAGCTCTGTCATCAGTGGCGGCCTCATCCTCTTCGTCGCTGGATTGCTCGGTGCCTTCATCGCCGTCGTCCGCGTTACCCGAACCAACCCCCTCGCTGCCCTAGGAGAAAACCGATGAGCCCAGCTTTAGAACTACACGACGTCACCATCAGCTACACCGATGGCGACTCGCAAGTTAAGGCACTCGATTCCGTCAATCTCAGCATCGATCCCGGTGAATTCGTAGCCGTGGTTGGCCCATCCGGCTCTGGAAAGTCCACACTGCTCGCCGTTGCGGGCGCGCTGACAACACCCGATTCCGGCAAGGTCCTAGTCGCAGGTGAAGATATCGTGCCGCTGAGCGGCACCCAACTGGCCGAGATTCGTCGCAACCACATCGGCTTCGTCTTCCAGTCCACAGGTAACCTTCCCTCCGCGCTGACCGCGGAGGAACAAATCGAGCTGGCCACCAAGGTCATCGGCAAGACTGGGCGCTACTCCAGCGCTGAGCTGCTCGACAAGGTCGGTATGAAGCATCGGGCGAAGCACCGTCCAGGAAGCTTGTCCGGCGGTGAGCGCCAGCGTGTCGGCATCGCCCGCGCGCTCGTGGGCGATCCCCAAGTGCTGCTTGTCGACGAACCCACTGCCGCCCTTGATCGCGCACGCTCCCAAGAGATCGTGGCGCTGTTGGCAAAAGAATGCCACGACTTTAACGTCGCTGGCATTATGGTCACTCACGACTATGAAGTCCTTGAGCACTGCGACAAGGTCTATGAGATGGTCGACGGCCGCTTGACGCCTGCCTCAGCCCCAGCGTCAGAGTAGAAAAAGAATGCGCAGCTTAACGTAGAATTACGCGCATGCCGAAGATCACTGAAACGACAGTAGCCGAGCACCGCGCCGTCCAGCACCGCGCGGTGCTGGAGGCTGCCGAAAGGTTGATCATCAACAACCGTGGTGCGGTACCGACCTTGGCCGAGGTAGCTGCGGAGGTTGGGCTTGCTCGCCCCAGTGTCTATCGATATGTGTCTTCTCAACACGATTTACTGGTGCAGCTTCTCATCCAGGCCACACAGTTGTGGAATGAACAGCTCGAGGCCGCCATGAAGGTGGCTCCCCCTGAACCCACGAAACGCCTCCGCGCCTATGTGGACGCCACACTCGAGCTCTTTGTTCATGGGGCCCACGGTCATTTGATGACTGCCGCTCAACACTTCCCCCGAGCTTTTGCTGACGAGGAAGTGCAACGCTCTCATGACGGCTTCGCCTCCATCGTTGATGCGTTCTGTCCCGGTATTTCCGCGGTAGACATTTCGCTGCTCAACGCAGCCATCCTTCGGGCTTCGGAGCTAGCGGAGCGCTCTCCGGAGCAGCTCGATAGCGCGACACAGACTCTCTATGCAATGGCCGATGCCATTGTGCCCCACCCTCCTCCGCGGATGAGAGCAGACCAGGACAGATAAAACCGACTAAGAACAGCTAAGAGCAAAGCAGCCCTCCGCGAATTAACGCGGAGGGCTGCGGGGCGAGAGTACAGCTATCTATACAACGCCCATGAGCGCCTTATTTGGGGCCTAGCGTTCTTCAAAGCGACGGCGGAAATTGTCTTCCAGGCGGTTTCCAACGCCGCTGCCGCCCTTCTTGGATTGCTTGTTGTGCCCGCGCGCAGGGGCATGCGTGCCGACTGCAACCAGAGAATCTTCAGACTTTCCGCGCAGCATCCAGACACCGGAGCCGAACATAACGAGGAAGCCAAGGACGGAGAGGCTGACAAACCACAGAGATTGCTGAGCCAACGCGATACCGCCCACCATCATGCAGAGACCAACAACAATCAAGGCCACTCCGCGGAGGGTGATGGCACCCGAGTTTCCGCCGAAAGATGTTTCACCGGACACAGACGCGCCAAAATCAGGATCATTGGCCAGCAACGACTGTTCAATTTCACGCAGCGCTTGCTGTTCGTGCTCAGAAAGGGCCACAGCGTCCTCCGTAATGGGTTGGGGTTTAGGTAGTAATACTGGGAATGTGGGTTACTACCTCTATAACGTCAAGGATAGCGAGATAGTTCCCACAAAGACAGTCCATAATTTGGCCGCACTACCCCCTCACGGCCTATGACCCCGGCCCCAGTCTTAGGCCGCCATTACCCCGAAGCCCAGCTCGGACTCAGTCGCATCCACATAACGTGCGGCAAGCGCTAAGTACTGATAAACCGAATCCGGCTCAGGGACCGGATCTAGCCCAGAGGCCACACGTGAGCGCACACGGGAGTACTCCTTAAACTCCTCTGCCCACTGCGCATCAGCCAGGCCAATGAGAGCCACCTGCTCCCAGGCGGAAGTAGGCAAGCGCCGGCGGCGCGACACCGTGGACGCCGCCACGCGTGCCCCGGCTGCACGTAGCGAGGCGCGGTAAGCCATTTCCAATGCATCCGCAAAGCTTCCCTCCGCTGCGCTTCTCCGCGCATCCGCTAAGAGGTCTAGTGCTTGGTTCACAAAACGGTCTCGCTGCACCCGCTGCATAGCCTCACGGTTCCGGCTGCGGGCCGCCGCTGTTGCTGAGATTACCTGTGCCATGTCCTCTCCCCCTTGGGCTTCTTCCTCAGTTTGTCGATAAAGACTGTGCCGTTGATGCTGTTGATTGTCTGCTGTTGTTCGTTGTTGCGATTCACCTTAAAACCACCTTCCTACATCCACCTCCAATTTTAGATCACGTGTTCGAATTAAACAATGGTTTTAAAGCATCATTTCGAATGTTTTCGAACACGCACACCACGACGCTTGATGGAAGTTTCCCCGAGTGCTTTCACATACCGCGAGAATCTGTTGTTATTAGACATGTGAGTTACACGCTGCGCCGCTTAAGCCCCCAAGAGTTCGCCATTGCCCTCCCGCACTTGGTAGATATCTACATTGCAGCGATGGACTACAACCCCTCGGTGCGCGAGGGGTCCATCTCACGATGGCGCGCAGATCTCATACGCCCAGGGTTTTCCTGCGTTGTGGCCACCGATGAATATGGCATCGCCGGCTTTGCCTACGGCTTCCTAGGCACCCCCGATACCTGGTGGGATAAACAGCTCCGCCGTGCACTCGCCGCCTGCGGCGGCCCTACCCCAGAGCAAGAAGAGATTCTCCACAATTACTTCGAGCTGGCAGAAATCCACGTGCTCCCCGCGAAACAAGGCCACGGCCTGGGCCGCGCACTACTAGAAGCCTTAGCCTGGAATCTTCCCGCTCGCTATATTTTGCTCTCCACACCAGAAGTTCCTCATGAAGCCAACTCCGCCTTTGGGCTCTACCGCAAGATGGGCTTTGGCGATTTCCTGCGCGACCTCCATTACCCCGCTGATTCCCGCCCCTTCGCAATCCTGCAATCTACTGTGCCGCTCGCGCCAACCGACACCACTTAACCTGGCGCCTTAGCCCTGAACCTGCCCAGGTAAAGTGGCAAGCGTGACTACACCGCAGATACCTTCCTTGGACGAAATTCCCGCAGCCGTACGCGAGGAGCTCGCGCTTTTTCTAGACCGCCAGCGTGATGCCATCGCATCCATCGGCGCTCCGGTAACCAACGCGATTTCCTATTTGGAATCCTTCGTGCTGGATGGCGGCAAGCGCATCCGTCCCCTCTACGCATGGGCAGGTTTTATCGGCGCACGCGGGCTGGAAGGGTCGGAGTCCCCGCAGGCCATGCTCCGCGCAGCCACATCCTTGGAGTTCATCCAAGCCTGCGCCCTGATCCACGATGACATCGTGGATGCCTCCGATACTCGGCGCGGTAACCCAACCGTTCACCGTGGCGTAGCAGCCCGCCATCGCGAACTCGGCTTCCACGGCGATGCTGATTTCTTCGGCCAGTCCCTTGCCATCCTCGTGGGTGACATGGCTCTGGTCTGGGCGGAAGACATGCTCCAAGACTCCGGCCTGAGCCCTGAGGCACTCGCGCGTGCCCGCGCCCCTTGGCGCGCTATGCGCCGCGAGGTAATCGGCGGGCAGATGCTGGATATCTGCCTCGAAGCGGAAGGTTCTGAGGACGCCACGTTGGCTGATTCCGTCAACCGTTTCAAGACCGCCGCCTACACCATTGAGCGCCCCCTGCACTTGGGCGCAGCCATAGCCGGCGCCCCCGAAAAGCTCGTCGCTGCTTTCCGCGGCTACGGCCAAGACATCGGGGTCGCCTTCCAGCTGCGCGATGATTTGTTGGGGGTCTTCGGTGACCCCGCCGTGACCGGCAAGCCGGCCGGTGATGATTTGCGCGAGGGCAAGCGCACAGTCCTCTTGTCCTTGGCACTGCAGCGCGCGGATGCCTCCGATCCTGCCGCGGCTGCGGAATTGCGTCGCCTCATCGGTCAGACAGAGGATCCCGCAGAGATTGCCCGCATGGCGCAGATCATTGCGGATTCGGGTGCACCGGATGTCGTCGAGCAGCGCATCAACGATCTCACGCGCTCGGGCCTTGACCACCTTCACAATGCTCAGGTTTCCCCCGAGGTTACGAAGACTCTGGAAGAGCTGGCTCACAAGTCCACGGCCCGCCGAATGTAGCATGGCTCGTCCCACAACCACGCGCGTGCCCCTGCGCATTCCCCATCCCCTGCCTTTGGGCATCATCGCCGCTGTCGTGCTGGCGCTTGCCTCTTTCTCCGGTGGCGCTACCCGCAATCGCGGTGGATTCCTTGAGGCGCTCAATATCGGCTTTCTGGCTTATGGCCATGGCCGCAACATCGGCATGGTCCTCTATTGGGTTGGCCTTTTCGGTTTGGTTGCCGCATGGGTTTTAGCCGGCCGCTACTTCATTGCCCCGCAGTTGAAGAACCCACAACCAGACGGCGCGCTGTCCGATATTCGTCGGATGCTGCTGTGCTGGGTTGCCCCTTTGTTGTGTGCGGCACCGCTGGCTTCTCGCGATGTGTATTCCTATCTCATGCAAGGTGCGATGGTGCGTGATGGCTTCGACCCTTATGTCGAAGGCGCGGCGGTGAACCCTGGTCCCTTCCTCTTGGAGGTCTCCCACGACTGGCGCAACACCACCACCCCTTATGGCCCCTTGCATCTGTGGATGGGCAATGGTGTAACCCACCTGGTAGGAGAAAACGTCGCCGCGGGCATCATCGTTTACAAGGCAATTTCGGTCCTGGGTTTTGCAGCTATCGCCTGGTCAATTCCACGGCTAGCCCGAAGCATCGGAGGCGATCCTGCCCTCGCGCTCTGGTTGGGCGTGGCGAATCCAGTGATGCTCTTGCACCTCATCGGTGGAATGCACAACGAATCAGTCATGGTGGGCTTAGTATCGCTGGGCTTGCTTGCTGCAGTGCACCACAAGTTCCATGTCAGCCTCCTTCTCGTCGGTGTGGCAGTCTCCCTCAAGGCCACCGCTGTCTTCGCCGCACCTTTTATCGTGTGGCTCATGCTGCACCACTGGGCCCCAAAGGGGACGAAGCCCATCAAGCGCTTCGGAGTCTTCCTCCTGTCCGGCTTCCTTGCCGTGGTGGAGGTCGCACTGGCGGTGGCGGCGATTACGTGGGTGTCGGGAAGCTCGTGGGGCTGGCTGTCACAGATCAGCGGCAATTCCAAGGTCATCAACCCTCTAGCTGGCCCTACCCTGCTGGCTGACATCCTCGTGCCGCTCATCCAGGTCTTCTCCCCCGATACCACCTATAACGGTGTGCTCACCGCGCTGCGCTCGGCTGCGATGATCCTCATGATCCTCGGCCTCGTCCTCGTATGGTGGTGGGGTTGCACGGGCGTGCGCCGGGCTATCGCCGCCACGGCCGCGGCGTACCAGGTGGCATTCGTCTTCAACTCTGTGACGCTGCCCTGGTACTACGCCTCCGTGCTCACGCTCATGGGAACGTTCCGCCCGCCATTGCCCTTGATCAAGCTCACCACCGGCGTGGCTATTTTCATCGGCGTCGCCTTTGCCGGTGACGGGAACCACCAGCTTTATAACTGGTTCTGGGATATCGCCATGGTGGTCGTAGCTTGGTCAGCAACGCAATGGATTTTCGATGGTGTTCCACGCACCACCGCGGCCCCGAAGCCCGATGAGGGTTCTAAAAAGCCGAAGCCTGTGCGCGCCGAATAACCTCGCGCGCCAGGTGCCCGTGCAGCGCGTCAATGGGGCGGCCTGGCAAAGAATCATCTTCGGTAAATAGGTGCGCCAGAATCTCGTTGTCGCCCCACCCGTTGTCGGAGAGGACCGTAATCACTCCAGACACATGCTTGGAAATGACGCCTTTGGCGTTGAAGAATGCTTCCGGAACGAGGCGCTCTCCCTCAGCATTGCGCCACACAATGAACTTGCGCGCATTGAGAAGATCGAAGACACGCGTGATCGGGAGATCGAGCCTTTCAGCGACCTCCTTCAGCGTCAGCAGCTTTTCCCCGGCGAGGAGCTGCGGCAGTTCTGGGTGCGGATTCTCGGTGTTTTTCTCAGACTTAGTCACGGACACAACTGTAGCCGGATCACACTTTGGGGCGCCGATCAGCCATACTGGAATCCATGACAAGGCTGAACGTGGGCGACATTCTTGAGGGACGCTACCGCATCGATCAGCCGATCGCTCGGGGCGGCATGTCCACCGTGTATCGCTGCGTTGACATGCGTTTGGGTCGCGCAGTGGCGGCCAAGGTGATGGATGAGCGCTATCACGATGACCCCGTCTTCGTCACCCGCTTCGAACGCGAAGCACGCGCGATGGCGCAGCTGAGCCACCCCAATCTCGTCGCCGTGCATGACTTTTCCGCGGATGGATTACCCATTTATCTCATCATGGAGCTCATCACCGGAGGTACCTTGCGCGAGCTCCTTGCGGAACGCGGACCCATGCCGCCGCATGCCGCAGCCGGCGTCATGCACTCCGTGCTGGCCGGGCTCACCGAAGTGCACCATGCCGGCCTCGTGCACCGAGATATCAAGCCGGACAATGTTCTGATCACGGATAGCCACCGCGTCAAGGTCGGTGATTTCGGTCTGGTTCGCTCCGCCAAGGCGGAGCACGATAGCTCCGGCCAGATCGTCGGTACCGTCAGCTACCTCTCCCCCGAGCAGGTCACTGGCGCGGACATCACGCCGGCCTCCGACGTGTACTCCGCGGGAATCGTGCTCTTTGAACTCTTGACCGGCACAGTCCCCTTCCACGGCGATACCCCGCTGGCGCACGCCACCGCGCGCGTGCACGAGGATGTGGTGGCGCCCTCCTCCCGCATCGAGGGGGTACCCATGCTTTTCGACGCCCTCGTGGCCACCGCCACTGCACGCCAGCCAGCCGAAAGGTTTGCGGATGCCGGCGAATTCCTCGATGCTTTGGATGATGTCTCCCGCGAGCTACAGCTCCCGAAGTTCACTGTGCCGATTCCGCGGAACTCAGCTGCCGCACGTACTGCTGCCGTGCCAACGGATTTTTCGGGCACGGATAATACCCGGGTCTTTGAAGCGACCTCAGCTATCCCTGCACCCCAGCCCCCAACGCGGGAAACCCGGGTAGAGCCGCGCAACGACGCCTTCTTCCCGCCAGCCGAGCCTGTCGAGCCCCCGGCACCCTCCCCTGCGGTACCGGAGCCTTCTGCCCCCGTTCCTCCAGCCGGGGCCGAGGAAGAGCCGGAAGAACGGCCCTTGAGCAACCGCAGCGCGATAGCCCTCATTGGCTTCCTCGTCCTCGTCGGCCTCGCCACCTTGGCCGTCGCCGTGGCGGCTTGGTGGTTCGGCTCCGGAGAATACGGCACGTGGCCGATTCTCTGGAGGCCGTATTAGCCTGCGCAGCTCCTAGTTGCGCAGCATCTCAGCGATAAGGAAGGACAGCTCCAGCGATTGCTGGGTGTTTAGGCGCGGGTCCACGGCGGACTCGTAGCGGCCCGGCAGATCCACATCCGTGATGTCCTCAGCGCCGCCAAGGCACTCGGTGACGTCCTCACCGGTGAACTCCAGGTGCACGCCGCCCGGGTGGGTGCCCAGTTCACGGTGGACCTCGAAGAAGCCTTGGACCTCGTCGACGATCTTGTCGAAGTGGCGGGTCTTGTAACCGTTCGATGCCGTGAAGGTATTTCCGTGCATAGGATCGGACTGCCACACAACCTTGTGGCCGGAGTCCTCCACTGCCTTGATGATCGGGGGCAGCACGGAGCGCACCTTATCGTGGCCCATACGGGCAATCATGGTGAGGCGGCCCGGCTCACGGTTCGGGTCAAGCTTCTCCGCGTATTCCACTGCCTGCTCCGGCGTCACGCCAGGGCCAAGCTTGATGCCCACGGGGTTGCCGATGATAGAAGCAAAGGCCACGTGGAAGTCCTCAAGACCACGGGTACGCTCACCAATCCACAGCTGGTGTGCAGACAAGTCATAAAGCTTGGTTTCGCCGTTGAGATCCGTGCCCAGTCGGAGCATGGAACGCTCGTAGTCCTTCAACAACGCCTCGTGGGAGCAGTAAATCTCCGCCGAGCGCAGGGTCTCGTCCGAAACCCCACAGGCGTTCATGAAGGCCAGGCCGTTCTCAATCTCATCCGCCAGCGCCTGGTAGCGTGCACCCGCCGGGGAGTTAGCCACGAATTCGCGGTTCCACTCGTGGAGGCGGTACAGGTCTGCGGTTCCGGAGTGGGTCAGCGCCCGGACCAGGTTCATTGCCGCCGAGGAGTTCGCGTAGGCGCGAATCATGCGGGCAGGATCGTGGCGGCGGGACTCTTCGTTAGCTTCCACGCCGTTAACGATGTCACCGCGGTAGTTGTACAAGCCGTTCGCGTCCAGATCAGAGGAGCGCGGCTTCGCGTACTGGCCGGCGATACGTCCCAGCTTTACTACCGGAGTGGACGCGCCGTAGGTCAACACCACGGCCATCTGTAGCAGCGTCTTGATGTTGCCGCGGATGTGCGGCTCAGTGTTGGATTCGAAGGTCTCGGCGCAATCGCCACCCTGGAGGAGGAAGGCTTTGCCCAAGGCGACGTCGGCAAGCTTGCGCTTGAGATCCTCAACTTCCGGGGCCACGACGATAGGCGGTACGGATTCAAGAATCTTGCGCACGTTATCAGCCTGCAGCTGATCCCAGCTCGGCTGCTGTTTTGCCTCGCGGGAAATGGCGTCTTGGAACTTCTCATTGATCCCCTCCGGCAGCGGCGGCAGATCAGGAAGCACTTCTTTGGGAATATCTACTGTCCAACTCACACCCAGTATTTAACCATCTTGGGCCTGTCACGCGTTAGTTAATGGACTTTTCGGCCGCGGTATTAATTCACGATTAATGCACGCGGTTGCCCCTAGTCAGCGGCAATTGCTGCTCGCAGACTCGAAACTTAGCCAGATTATGGCGGGCGTCGACCAACGCATCGTGGTTGCCATTGGGTACTGGAGGCAGCTTAGGGCGGCCAGCAAACTCCCAATACTGCTTCAGTTCGCGGGTATAGCGCGGCATCCCCTTGGGCAGGCTAGCCATGTCTCCCCACAGTTGTGCGAGGACCACGTGGTCATAGGCTCCTACCCAAGCCCACAGCTCAATGGGCGTGGAATGCCGGCCTAAGAATTTCAAGAGCTCTTCGCGGATGGTCTCACGTGATTTCCAAACTGGGTCTGCGGGGCTTGGCAATTTATCCAAGACGTTCTCCCGCACCCACGCATTAGCCTTCGCGGGGTCGAAATCTGTGGACACCGCGTAGTACTCGCTTCCGTCTTCCCCGACAATACCGATGGAGACCAGCTCGATGGTCGATCCGTCCTCAATGAATTCGGTGTCGTAGAAGTAGCGCACGCCCCGTATCCTAGTCTGCCGCCTAGAGCTGCCTTGCCACTGGGGCCTATACTCAGCGGCGTGAAGAAAGCCCTTTCCTCTCCCTTTCTCCCCCTGATCATCGCTGGGCTGGCAGCCCTACCGTGGATTATCCAGCCTGCAGCGTTATTCAGCGACGGCTCCGTGCTTCCCTATTACCACGTTGACCTCGATGTATATCGTGAAGGAGGGCGCGCGCTGCTGCGCGGAGAGAATCTCTACACGCAAAGCTATGTACTCGACAACGGCGTCTCACTGCCCTTTACGTACCCGCCTTTTGCCGCAGTGCTCTTTGCCACGGTGTCGTGGATACCGCTGTGGCTACTCTCACTTCTCCTCACTGCGGCATCGGTGGCAGCGCTCTGGGGCTGCCTCTACGCCGTCCTTTCTCGGAGTTGCACCACTCACAGGCCCGGCTGGTGGTCTTCGTGGGCGCTCTGTGTGTGTCTGCTGTGCGAGCCCGTTATCGATACTCTCAGCTTCGGCCAAGTCAATCTCCTGTTGACAGCGATGGTCGTTGTCGATTGCCTGCTGCTGAACTCGCGGAGCCCGTGGCGTGGGGCCCTTAGCGGCGTGGCTATGGCTATCAAACTGACCCCGGCGGTCTTCCTTGCGGTCTTTGTCATCCGCCGCGAGTGGCGTGCTTTCACTACGGCCCTAGGTTCCTTTACGGTCTGCGGCGTGGTGGGCCACTTCGCTTCACCGGCAAGCTCCACGGTGTATTGGAGCGATACCATCCGGGATTCCTCCCGCATCGGCGCACTGGCCTACTCCAGCAACCAATCCCTCCGGGGCCTGCTCAGCCGCGTCATCCCTGAGCAGGCAACAGCCCTCTGGGTAGTCGGGTGCCTCATCATCGTGGCGACGTTGTGGTGGGTCATGGAGCGCACATCCTCACAGATTGAGCTTCTGCTGCTAGCCTCGTCGGCAGCGCTGCTGTGTTCACCTGTCTCGTGGTCGCACCACTTCACGTGGCTGTGCTTGGCGGCGGTGTATCTGACTGCCCGCCGCCGCTGGTTCATTGCCAGCCTCACATGGCTAGTTCTTCTAGCCCGCGGTCACTGGCTTGTCCCCCACGGTGAGCAACTCGAACTGACGTGGTCGTGGTGGCAGCAGATTCCGGGCAATGACTACTTCTTGCTTGTCGTATTCCTCGTTGCGTTGAGCTGCTGGCTCAAACTCACACCTGCGGAGGAAGGTTCCTTCTTCCGCCGACTGGCTCCAATCGGCGGTGGGGTCAGCGTCCAGCCCAAGACGGGTACCTTGCCTAGGGCCCATAGGGCCAAGGACGCAACAGCGCAATAGAGCACGCACATGCTGAGCCAGAACCAAGTATTTTCCAGTGGCCATTGACCCGCCAGGGTGACCTCCCGCGGGTGGAGCGCCATGGGGTAGCCATAAAGAACGGTCAGGCGCTGAGTAGTTATCCCACGCGCGGCGGGTGAAAAATCCGATGGCATAGGCCACGATCATCCCGGAATATGCCCAGAAGCTACGATGATCCCACGTTCCCTTAAACGGTGCCTCGATGGCGGAGGTGAATGCAGCAATGGCATCCCGGAAATAGGCGGAGCGTGAAAAGCTCTGCGAAGCTGAAGCGAAACACCTTTTGTGCGAAGAAGCCGCTCACCAAAAAGAACAAAGGCAAACGCAAGGGGTCCAGCCACACGTTGAAGGCAGCCAGCCACGTGTCCTTGGATTCTGGAACCGTGAGCGTGATGTGCAACAGCACGACGCCCAAGATGGAGATCCCCTTTGCTACATCGGGTCAGGCTAATCGCTGTTTGGGGGAGGAAGTCACTGATTACCGCGCCTCCGAACCGGGCTCGGCCCCTTCCGGGTAGCCGTGTCCGGCTTGCAAGGAAGCCTTGACATCGGAAGCGTACACGTCGACATAAGGTTCGCCCGTCAATTCCGAGAGTTGCTTCATCACGTAATCCGTAAAGGCACGAGCGGTGGCGTGATCTTGCGGGTCGAGGTTACGCTCAGCGGCCCATGCTCGGGGGTCGATGGGCTCTCCCACGCGCATGCCGACGCGAACTGGGCGCGGAATCCACGAACCGATCGGGTTGGCCTTCCGGGTATTGATCATGGCGATCGGAATGACCTTTTCACCCGTGGTCAGCGCGATGCGCGCCATGCCGGTGCGCCCCTTGTAGATACGCCCATCAGGTGAGCGAGTTCCCTCCGGGTAGATGCCAAAAAGATCTCCGCGGCCAATAATGCGTTCCGCGCTCGCCAGCATCGCGTCACTAGCGTCCTTGTTGACGCGGTCAATCGGCACCTGCCCGACCGAGCTAAAGAACCACTTTTGCATGCGGCCGACGAAGCCGGGGGTAGTGAAATACTCGCTCTTTGCCAAGAAGGTAATCTGCCGCGGGCACAGAAGCGGGAAGTAGAAGGAATCCATCACCGCTTGGTGGGAGGAGGCCAAGATAGCCGGTCCGGACTCCGGGATGCGATCCATTCCTTCGGACCATGGGCGGTTCCACACTCGAAGGGCCGGGCCGAAAAAGATGTGCTTGAAGGCCCAGTACCACTTGTTTCGCATCGCTTATAGTCCTATCTGTATGTGCCGAACAGGCAGTGCTGCCCGGTGAAAGAAAAATGTGCGGTGTTAACCTCGGTGCTCCTGGCGGGCGAGATCAGCGACTCCGATCATACCTGCCGCCGAACCCAACTTCGCGGTTGCGACTCGGGCCAGGGGCCTGTGACCGGCCCCGACAATCTGGCTAGCCATGGACTCCCGCGCTTGATCTAGGTAAAGATCCGCGTCCTGGGACACCCCGCCGCCGATTACAATCAGCTCTGGATCGAGCACATCTGCCACCATGGACAACCCCTGCCCGAGCCACTGGCCGAAGTTCTCCATGACGGCCAATCCCAGTGGATCACCTTGTCGAGCCGCAGCGGTGATCTCCTCGCCGGAGGGGTTTAGCGGAAGGGCGGTATCATAGTCGCCGCGCAATTCCTCGCAGGTATCCGGCAATGCGGTGCCGGAGGCGTAACGCTCGAGGCAACCACGCTTGCCGCAGGAGCACAGGCGCCCACCCGGTGACACGACAAGGTGCCCAAACTCTGGTGCGGTACCGAAAGCTCCTCGGTAGATTGTGCCGTTAGTAAAAAGCGTGGCACCAATGCCGGTTCCCACGGCAAAAAAGACCCAGTCCTTCGCACCCCGTCCAGCACCGAAGCGCCATTCCCCCCAAGCAGCCGAGTTAGCATCGTGTTCTAGGCGAACCGGGATGTCCATACGGTTGCTGAGGATCTCGCGTACTGGGGCATCACGCCACGGCAAATGCGGTGCGAAACGAACGACTTCACACTCGGGATCCAAAAAGCCTGCGAGAGCAAGCCCCACGGCCTCGATGTCATGGGATGCGGCCAGATTGTCTACGCAGCGCACGATGTCATCTTCGAGTGTTTGCGCATCCGTGGCGGTGGGCACACTCAGCGAATCCACAATCTCTCCGGAGGGATCAATCACCGCAGCACGCAGGTTGGTTCCACCGATATCGAACCCGATGGTGAGGCCAGCGTGGCCGCCTTCAGCGGAGGGAAAGTGTTCAAGCATGACTAGTAGGATATACCGCGTCCTGCCCACGATCACATTCAAGAACCTCACGCAATCGTGCGCCCATAATCTCCCACGTCCAATGCTCTTCCACGTGGCGCCGTCCAGCTTCCCCCATACGGTGGGCTCCGGGGACGTCGCCAAGCAGCGTGCACAACGCTAGCTCAAGCTCCGGCACGGAGGAACCGCGCACAACTATGCCCGTCTCCGGCGTTACTGTCTCCGGCGCACCGCCGGAATCCCCTGCAACGACTGGTAGGCCCGCCGCCTGCGCCTCTAGGTAGACAATTCCCAGGCCTTCGACGTCGAGGCCGCCACCCCGGGTGCGCGCCGGCATGGCAAACACGTCGGCGGCGTGTAGCGCCATCCTCAATTCCGCCGTATCCCGTGCTTCCTGCACCAAGGCGTCCGGGCAGTACAGGCGCGCAAGCTCACGCACAGTCGACTCATAACGACCGCGCCCGATGATGAGCAACTGGGCATCTGGAATTCGCGCGCGCACTTCCGGCATTGCGCGCAGCAGCTGGTCTTGGCCTTTCCGCGGGACCAGGCGGGAGATACAGACGATGACCGGGCCTGGGCCTAGCCCGAAGTGCTCCCGTGCTGCTTGTTTCTCTTCCGTAGTAGCCGGGGTGAAATCCTCTAGGTTGACCGCCGAGGGCAGGTGCACCCACTGGGCACGCGTGCCGAACGCGGGCTCGAGCCTGTTGCGCGTGTACTCAGAGATATACGTGATGACATCGGCATTCTGACCGATTCTGCGCAAGGCTTGCCGCGCCAAGGGAAGCATGGACCACCCCACCTCATGCCCGTGCGTCGTTGCCACAATGCGGCTTGCCCCAGCCGCACGCGCGGACGGCGCCATAAGCGCCAGCGGAGCTGCAGCACCAAACCAGACTGTCCCAATGTTGTTTTCACGAATGAGCTGCTGCATACGACGAGCTGTGGCGGGCGTCGGCAACATAATGCTGCGTGGCCAGCGGACCACGGTATAGGGCAGCGTCGCGTCATACTCCGCGGCAGCGTCACTATCTTGAGTCGAGGCGAAGACCACGACATCCTGCGGGTTGAGGTTGGCTAGAAAATCTCGAAGATAGGACTGAATCCCGCCAATAGTAGGCGGGAAGTCATTGGTAACGAGGAGGGTGCGCGCCATAACCTAGTAACGAACGGCGCCTTGGACGGGCATGGAATTAAGCGGCACCACGGCCACGGGCACACCATAGGTGGAGGCGTGAACCACTTGGCCATCCCCGATATACATTCCCACGTGGGTCACGCCGGGATAGTAGCCCACGATGTCCCCTGGCTGCAGCTGATCCATCGGCACTGGAGTGCCACCGGCAAGCTGCGCCTGGGAGGTACGTGGAATGCTCTTGCCCATCTGTTGGTAGCTCCACACCATGAGACCCGAACAGTCAAAGGCATCGGGACCGGTAGCACCCCACCCATAGGGAGCGCCGATGCGGGTAAGAGCGGCCTCGACGGCGGCGGAGCCAGAGCCATCAGCCAACGCGGCTAAGTCAAGACCGGAAGACCCGCCGAAGTGCTGGATCCACGCCTCCCGCGCTTCGGGGCTGAGGCCATCAACGGTGGCTTCTAGTTCCTTCTGTTGTTCCTCCAGCTCGGCCTTTTCCTTGAGAACAGTATCCCGCTGTTCCTGCAATTCATCACGCTTGCGGCGGGCTTCCGCGGCAGCATCGACAGCTTCCTGGTGCGCATCATCTGCGGCGGCAGAGGCAGCTACCATCGCAACTTCTTCACGTTTCGCAGCCTTGGACAACGCGCCCAGGTAGCCCATGCGCTCGACCGCGCTGGCGACGTCATTGGCGTTAAGAGCAGCCGAAACTGAGGTCGATGCAGCATTCCTGCGATAACGCTTTTGCGCGAGCGCATCGATGCGTTCCTGTTGCGCAGCTACCGCCGCGGAGGCGTCCTCGGAACTGCGGTGCGCTTCCTCGGCCTTGCGGTCCAACTCTTCAATGGCCTTCTCCGACTCGGCGAGCTCATCCTCAAGCCCCTTGACCTCTTCACCCTTGGCAGACACGCGCTGGGCGACGTCCGCCATACGCTCAATGAGGCCAGGGAGATCTTCAGGCTCCTGCGCTTGCGGGGTGCTTTCTTGCTGCTCCGGAGAAACCTCCTGGGACATAGCCGATGGTGAAAGGAAGGCTACTGGAACGGTGCTCAAGGCAAGTGCAGCGACCGCACACGCAAGGCCACGACGCGACATGGGTACCCCCGAAACTTAGAGAAGGTTAATAGCTGACTGGATCATACCCTCAGTCGAGCAAAAACATAACGGCTACAAGAATAGCCGAGCCCCTTCCCTACCCTCACCATCAACATGGCAAGAGCAGCGGAAGGGGTTGAAAAGACTACCCAGCGCGCTTAGAAGCGAACTGCGGAGTGAATCGGCATGTAGTGCAGGGAGCGCTCGCCCACCGGGGTGCCGGAGTTCAGAGCGTCAATGATGGTGCCATTGCCAGCGTAGATGCCGACGTGGGATGCACCGGAGTAGTACACGATGATGTCGCCCGGCTGCAGCGCATCGAGGGACACCGGGGTACCGGCGGAAGCCTGCGCCTGGGAGGTGCGCGGGATGGACACGCCAGCCTGCTGGTAGGCCCAGGATGTCAGACCAGAGCAATCGAAGGCGCTCGGACCATTAGCACCGTAGACGTACGGGGAACCGATTGCGGAACGAGCGGCTGCGAGCACCTTCTCACCAACAGACTGGGACGGTGCCGGGGCCGGGGCTGCGGCGGCCGGGGTCTCAACAGCAGCGGCGTAGCCGCCACCCTGGTTAGCCTTGAAAGCCGGGATGTAGCGGTCAACGTTCGGCAGCTGCTGAATGTTCGGGACGCTCTCCAGGCCGGCAACGTCGAAGCGGATGTCGGTGTTCGGGACGACAACCTCGGCGGCGTTGGCGGCTGCCGGGGTGACAACCGCTGCGGTTGCTGCGATAGCAGCGGTGGATGCAATGCGACGGGTGTTCAGGTTGCCCTGACGACGGTGCTTAGCCACGAATTTAAACTCCAAATCTTCCTGCGCGCCTACTTTTCTCCGCCAAGAGGACAAATCTTGTGTCTATCTTCTCTGCAACGCGGATGAAAGCTCTGGCCCAAGGGACGGGCCTAGTGTTCGACGATGACCCATTCCTGTAGAGCCATCTCCACTCGGCCCCCGAATTTTTAGGAGGGGCGAGACGCGGCGCTTAAATCTTCAGTTCGTATTGAGCACCGGTGATGTGTACACCGTGTCGGTAACTCAATGTCTCGAATAGGTTACGAAACCATCACAAGCAATGTCGAGTCAGAAACGCAAAACCGACTCCGTTACCGTCCTGTTATCAAATGGCAACCTAAACGACATAGTGCACAATTCTTCCACTCCAATGCACAATAACTATCGCCGGAAGCTTGCCCTGAGCAGCGATATCAGAGCCTCAGGAACACGCGCCGCCCCCTAGACCATTGCCACACTACGCCAACAGAAAAGCTCCACAAAACTGGCTGTGTAACCTTCGTCACACCGCCGTAATGCGCTTTAACAAAAGCCCCATTTGACCCACCACCAACTCTCATCCGAGCTTCAAACGACACTAATCGCAGAAGGAAATCCGCCCTCCCAGGCCCGCACGCATTCCGCCTCCCATCACTAGCGAACAACGCTGATGCAACAGCAGCCATATATATAAAGAGAAGCACGGGAAGCGCACTGTCCAGTCACGCACGACGCTCAACGCAGCGACGACAATCAAGGGACCTAGCGCACCGTTCGAAATCAACTACTAAGGACGCGCGAAGCCGAAGAGAATCATGAACGCTGGGACTTGCCGCTTGACTCAGTAATTGCCCCTACCTCTTCCCTTGAAGTACTTCCGGCCGACGCCCAGCGCTCTATCTCGAGCGACGGTATCGCCGAAAGAACAGATTAGGGAATGCAAAAGGGCTCAACGGCCCTCTAGCCCTGCTAACACCCGCCAGCGGCCCGCATAAGCGGCAAGAACGAGAAAGCGTCCCGTCCATCGCATGGACGAGACTTACTGCTCTATATAGGTCACGCTCTACCCGCGCTGCACACGCCCAGATAGAAGGCCCCCTACCCCACTTACTTCGTGGAGATCACAGCGTGAGGGAAGCCAGGCAAGCGGAAGACCGCAAATGCCCGTCGCGGAAGGTCAGCCAAAGGCTCACGGGACTTCACCTAACTCAACTTGCAATAAAACGCTGAGAGCCCGCACCTCTCCCTATTATTCGGAAGGCGGTGCGGGCTCTGTGAGCGTGTTTCAGTGAGTGAAGGCGCTAGATGCGGCCATTCTCCTCGTCATCGCGACGGTTAGCCTCGTTGAGCTGACGGAACATCTCCGTCTCCTCAGCGTGGTTCTCGTGGCGAATCTCGTTGACGCGGGACACGATAGCCGGGTCATCGGTGGAGAAGATACCCTGCGTTTCGGAGTCAGCCAGACCAAGCTGGTTAAGCTGCTTCGGAACCTGGGCGCCAGCGTACTCGAGCGGAATCGGGTGGCCGTGGTCATCGACCGGGCCGAGCGGCTGGTGAACCTCGATGAAGGCACCGTTCGGCAGCTGCTTAATAACGCCGGTCTCAATACCGTGCTCCAGCACCTCGCGGTCGGAGCGCTGCAGACCAACGCAGATGCGGTAGGTCATGAAGTATGCAATCGGCGGCAGGACAATCAGACCGATACGGCCAACCCAGGTCATCGCATTCAGCGAGATCTGGAAGAAGTGTGCCACGTGGTCGTTACCACCAGACAGCGTTACCAGCAGGAAGAAGACGATGGCAGCCGCACCGATAGCGGAGCGAACCGGAACGTCACGCGGGCGCTGCAGAAGGTTGTGGTGAGCGTCGTCGCCCGTCAGCTTCTTCTCAATGAAGGGGTAGGCGAAGAGCAGGACAACCATCAGGCCACAGAGCAGTGCGACCCAGAATGCAGACGGAATGGTGTAGTTGCCGATGTAGAGCTCCCATGCCGGCATGACACGAGCAACACCGTCAGTCCACAGCATGTAGATATCCGGCTGGGAACCAGCGGAGACCTGGGACGGGTTGTACGGGCCAAGGTTCCAGATGGCGTTAATCGTCATCAGACCGGAGATAAGAGCCAGCACGCCGGCAACCATCATGCCCATGCCGATGGCCTTCGTGGCGAAGACCGGCATAATGCGGACACCGACAACGTTGTTCTCAGCGCGACCCGGTCCAGGGAACTGGGTGTGCTTCTGGAACCAGACCATGATGAGGTGCGCTGCGATGAGACCCAGGATGATGCCCGGGATAACCAGCACGTGCAGGATGTAGAAGCGGTCCAGCATCAGGTCGGACGGGAAGTCGCCACCGAAGATGGCCCAGTGCAGCCAGGTACCGATGATCGGCAGACCCAGGATGATGGCGGACATGATTCGCAGACCAACACCGGAGAGCAGGTCATCCGGGAGGGAGTAACCGAGGAAGCCCTCGACCATGCCCAGCAGGATCAGAGCGCAACCGATAATCCAGTTGGCCTCACGCGGGCGGCGGAACGCACCGGTGAAGAAAATACGCAGCATGTGGGCAATCATGGACATCATGAACATGAGTGCTGCCCAGTGGTGCATCTGGCGAACGAACAGGCCGCCGCGCACCTCAAAGGAAATATCCAGAGCCGTTGCATAAGCACGGGACATCTCGACGCCGTTCAGCGGAGTGTAGCCGCCGTCGTAGATGACCTTCGTGATGGAAGGATCGAAGAACAGCGCCAAGTAGATGCCGGTCAGCACCAAGATGATGAAGCTGTACAGTGCCATCTCACCGAGCATGAAGGACCAGTGAGTGGGAAAGACTTTGTTGAGCTGGGTACGCAGGACGCCGGCGGCGGAGTACCGCTCGTCCATGTTGTTACCCATCTGTGCAAGTTTGTTACTCATTATGACTTACGCTCCCAGAATGCAGGTCCGACGGGCTCGATGAAGTTGCCCTTAGCAATGAGGTAGCCCTCTTCGTCCACGTCAATCGGCAGCTGCGGCAGCGCACGGGCGGCCGGGCCGAAGACCGGCTTGCCGTAGTGCAGAGCATCGAACTGCGACTGGTGGCACGGGCAAAGAATGCGGTTGGTCTGAGCCTCGTACAACGAGGTCGGGCAACCAATGTGGGTACAAATCTTGGAGTAGGCGTAGTAATCGCCGTAGTGGAAGTCTTCCTGTCCCTTGCGCTCGATGGCCTTCTTGGCGTCATCGTTGCGCAGGCGGATGAGCATCACGGCGTTACGGTTGCCATGGATGGAGTGCATGTGGTTGGTGTAGACGTCCTTGTCCTCGGAGTACTCCGCACCATCATTGACATCCTCAGCAGCCAGCGGGAAGACAGTCTCCATACCACCGGCAGCGAGATCCTCCGGGCGAACACGCACCAGGCGGGTGACGCCGCGCGTGGTGTAGTGAGAGCCGGACTCACCCTCGTGCATCTCTGCGATGGTACCGGTGTCGCGAGCGAGATAGAGCTTGACGCCCTTCTCGTGCATGGTCCAGCCGGAGGTCCACAGGGTGCCATCACCGGTGTAGTCCAAGTCGTGGCGCTTCTTCCACGGGTTGTTGATAGCGCCGGCGAGCGGAGCGATAACGGTCAGGCCGAAGAGAACGCCGGCACCACCGAGCAGACCCTTGATGGTCTTACGACGACCCAGAGTCGAGGTGGTCCAGGAATCATTCAGCAGCGCGGTCAGCGTGCGACGGTCAACCTCATCAGAGGGGCCATCGTGACGACGCTGAACGGAAATCTCCTCGGGGAGAATCTTCTTGACGTACTGAACAATGGCAAAGCCCAGGCCCAGGATGCACAGACCAGAGGTCAGGCCAAGCAGCGGGGTGTACAGGGTGTGCCACCACAGGCCATCCTCACCCAACATCTTGTACTCCCACGGCCAGAAGAGGTACACGCCGAGGAAAGCGATACCCATCAGGACGGAGATGATCAGCCAGAAGGTGACATTGCCAGCAGCGCGCTTCTCAGCGGGATCGCCCTCGACTGGGAAGCGCTCCTTGCGGAATGCGACGGTGACATCATCCAGCTCGGTACCGAGCGCTGCGAGCTCGTCATTGCTCATAGCATCGAGCTCTTTACGAGAGTAATTCTTCTTTACGTTGCTCATGAGCGAGATCCAATCCACATAGCGGCAACGCACAGAAGGCTGATGCCGATGATCCACATTGCCAGGCCCTCAGCCACCGGACCGAGGCCGCCGAGCGACCAACCAGCCGGAGACGGGGTTTCCTTCGCAGACTTGAGGTAGGCGATGATGTCCTTCTTCTCATCTGCGGTCAGCTGACGGTCAGAGAACTTAGGCATGTTCTGCGGACCGGTCAGCATTGCCTGGTAGATCTCCTGCTCGTTGGCCGGGTCGAGCGGCGGCGCGAACTTACCGGAGGAAAGAGCGCCTCCCCTACCGGTGAAGTTGTGGCAGGACGCGCAGTTCATACGGAAGAGCTCGGAGCCCTTTGCTACGTCCTCGGCCTGGATCTGGCCGTTGTAGTTAGCGCCACGCAGGGACTCCTGCGCAACGGAGCCATCCTCGTCGTAGACGATGTCGGCACCGCCACCGTTGGCAGCGACGTAGGCGGCAAGCGCCAGGGTCTGCTGCTCGGTGTAGCGCGGAGTCTTGCGCTCGGCCTGAGCGTCGTTGGACATCATCGGCATACGGCCGGAGTGAACCTGGAAGTACACGGAGCCGGCGCCAATACCAACGAGGGAAGGACCACGGTCCTGGATACCCTGCAGGTTCGCACCGTGGCAGGTGATACAAGCGACTTCGTAGATGTCCTTGCCCTCTTGAACGAGTGCCTGGTCATCCTTTGCGGCGGTGGCCACCTGTGCGTCAGGGGTCAGGGCGGAAGCCAAGACACCTGCGCCGGTGAGCCCGATGCTCAATGCAAAGACGCCAGCAAGCGTGCGCTTCGCCTTGCGGCGACGGCGGGTCTTCTTAGCCGCGGCAGTGGTGTCTTCCACTGCGGCGGGCTGCTGGATGTTATCCATCATTTTCCTTTAGATAACTCGTACATGGAGATGAATGACTGTAGGCCGGCTATTCTCCGGCGACTACGGCCTACTGAACTAGGTAGATGACTACGAACACGCCAATCCACACAACGTCAACGAAGTGCCAGTAGTAAGACACTGCCATTGCCGCGGTGGCCTGTGCAGGCGTGAACTTGGAGCGAGCAATGCGCGCCAAGATAATTCCGAAGGCGATCAGACCCGCAGTCACGTGTGCCGCGTGGAAACCGGTCAGGATGTAGAAGACCGATCCGAAGACACTGGACTGAACAGTGAGACCTGCCATGATCAACTCTGTCCACTCGAACGCCATGATGCCCAAGAAGACAACACCCAACGCGATGGTTACCGAGTACCAGAGTCGGAGCTTGTAAACGTCACCCCTTTCTGCTGCAAACACGCCGAACTGAGAGGTCACGGAGGAAAGAACCAGGACACTCGTAATGAGGAAGCCCATGGGCACGTTGATGTGCGCCGTGTGCTCTGCCCAGTCACCCTCCTGGCCGTTCGCACGCGAGGTGAACCACATCGCGAACAGTCCAGCAAAGAACATCAATTCCTGAGACAGGAACACGATGGTGCCGACGCTGACCATGTTGGGTCGGTTCAGCGCGGCAACACGTGGTGCTGCCATACCTTGGTTAGAAACTACGCTCGTCACGCCTAACAGTATGGCTGGTCTGACCGCATAAGTCATCTCATTTCCCCCCGATTTTTTTGAGGCCACGACCTAGACCTTCACAGTTTTCACCCCGGACAGGAACTATAAATCTTCCAGGAAGTAGTCGGGAACTTTTTAGCGCGCTTTACGACGCCCCATCCCTGCAGGTAGTGAGACTTGGCAACGCATGTTGTGAAGCCAGCAACAGGACAAGAAGAGGTACGGTTCGCCCGCAATCCGGCACGGGGCGGACCTTCCCTAATGAGATAAATCACACCCACCCCCATAGGCGAAAGTGCAGGACTGCAACTTTCGGTTGACCCCCGTAAAAATGGCCGTTAACGTGCTGGAATTCTAAGCCCAGACCTCCAGGTACACGCTTTCGGCGGCCGCCTGCTTCCCCCAGCGCCCCACCCATAGCGATATTTTTTCGACTTGTTGGGAACTTTCCGCAACGCAGTACGACGCAGTCTTATCAACGACAAAACCTCCGCCACGAGTTGTGGCGGAGGCTTGAGAAGTCGTGACGCTAGAAAGCGCGGCAGAAAAGGTTAAGCCTTAGTGCTTTTCCTTCGGAAGGCCATACTGCAGAGACAGGCCGGTCACGGAGGTGACCAGCAGGACTGCGCCCAAAATGATCATCCAGAAGTAGAGGAAGATAACGCCTAGACCAAGAACTGCGATTGAACCGGTCATGCACAGCGGCCAGATGGAGCTGGGAGAGAAGAAGCCGAGAATACCAGCTGCGTCTTCAGTCTCCGCTTCTTCCCAATCTTCCGGCGCGATGTCGGAACGGTTATCGGTGAAGTGCAGGTAGCCACCCAGCATGAGGCAGAGCAGCATAGCGAGGACCATGCCCACGATGCCGACCCACTCGGTGCCGTACATGTAGCCATCATCCTTGACGTAGTTAACGCCAATGATGTAGACGATGAGCGACACGAAGAGGTAAGTCGCGATGGAATAAAAGACCTTAGATGTTGCACGCATTTTCTATCAGTTCCTTTTCTTATGCCGCCTCAGCGGTGTCGACAAAGTTGTCGGCATCGCGGGTGTCGCGCAGAGAGTTGAACGGAGCGGTGGTAACTGCGTAGGGCTCTTCACCGATGTGCTCGAGAGCCTCGGCGTTGGTTGCCTGCGGGTTCTCCTCACGGAACTTGAGGTACTCGTTGAAGTCTGCGCGGTCAACGACGCGAATCTCAAAGTTCATCATGGCGTGGTAGGTACCGCACATCTCAGCACAGCGACCAACGAAGGCGCCCTTTTCCTCAATCTTCTCTACCTGGAAGCGACGCTCCTGAGAGTTGTTCTCCGGGTGTGCGTAAGCATCGCGCTTAAACAGGAACTCCGGAACCCAGAAGGAGTGGGAAACATCGCCGGAGGCGAGGCGGAACTCAATCGGGGTGTCTACCGGCAGAACCAGCACCGGAACCTCTTCGGTGGTACCAACGGTCTCAATCTTGTTGAAGTTGAGGTAAGAGATATCGCCCATGGACTTACCGTGGATCGGGTTCGGGTTCTCAGTACCCTCCGGATCCATGGAAGATTCCTCAGCGAGCTTCTGGCGCTCAGCATCGGCACCATCGTAGTTCTCGCCATCAACCTTGTTCTCGGCGTAACCGAACTTCCAGTTCCACTGGAAAGCCGTGACATCGACGGTAACCTCAGGGTTCTTATCCAATGCCGTCACCTTCTGCTGTGCCTGAACCGTGAAGAAGAACAGGCCCATAATGATGAGAATCGGAATGATGGTCAGAGCCATCTCCAGCGGCACGTTGTACTGCAGCTGCTTGGGGAACTCGCCCTTACCAGCCTTCTCAGCCTTCTTCGCATTCCAGCGGAAGATAGCGGTGAGGAACAGACCCCACATAATGAAACCGATGATCCATGCAGCAACCCAGACCCAGATCCAGAAGTTGTACATCGAGGTCGCCTCAGGGGTCACGCCCTTCGGCCAACCCATACCAAGGAGGTTCTCAACGGCCGTCGGTGCTGCGACGTCACAACCTGCCAGAGCTAGACCGCCCAGAGCGATGACGCCCGCTAGGCCCGCCTTACGGCCGAGGTTGCGTTGCTTACGCTGTCCCACGTGTGTTCTGCCTTTCTGTGCACACAAACTTCTCGAATACTCACAGAGCATTCCTACCCAATCAGGATAGAGGATCCTGCCTGAATTTCAGACCTTTTCACTGGACTGATTAGACGCTGGCTCCGCTCTATAAATAGTGAACGTACGGGATGTTACCGGCCCACCTGCACAAGGTCACACCGACTACCCCACCCTCCCCCTACCCGCTATGACCCAATTCACAGAGCACATAGCTGTACATCATCCGAAAGTTCGCACCCTAACGGGGAGCGCGGCGCGGGGTTCGCAGATCCTCCAGATCCGGCCGTAAAGTGTGTCAAAGATGAAGCTTGATATATAAGGAGAAGCAAGTATATGTGCGGACTCTGCGCGCTACTGAGCGCCGATCGCAATGCCGCCCAGCACCTGGAGGCCCTCGAGCAATCCCTCCAGTGCATGCGCCACCGCGGCCCCGACGCTGCTGGCACCTGGCATGACGAGGATGCAGCCTTCGGCTTTAACCGTCTATCCATTATCGATCTAGAACACTCAAACCAGCCGCTTCGCTGGGGCCCTGAAGACAACCCCGAGCGCTATGCCCTCACCTTCAATGGCGAGATTTATAACTACGTGGAGCTGCGCGAAGAGCTTAGTGCCGCCGGCTATACCTTCAATACTGAAGGCGATGGCGAACCCATCGTCGTCGGCTACCACCATTGGGGCAAGGACGTTGTCGAGCACCTGCGCGGCATGTTCGGTTTCGTCATCTGGGATACCGAAACTCGGACCATGTTCGCCGCGCGCGACCAGTTTGGCATCAAGCCCCTCTACTACGCCACCACCGACGCCGGCACCGTTTTCGCCTCTGAAATGAAGTGCATCCTGTCGATGGCCGATTCGCTGGGTCTAGACCTCAGCCTTGATAAGCGCGCCATCGAGCACTATGTGGACTTGCAATACTTGCCTGAGCCGGAGTCCCTCCACGCCACTATTCGCCGCGTCGAGTCTGGCTGCACCGTAACGCTTCGCCCTGGCGAAAAAGTTGTATCGGATCGCTACTTCAAGCCCCGCTTCCCCATTCAACCTGTGAAGCAGGGCGAGGAGCAGAAGCTCTTCGATAGGATTGCGCGGGCATTGGAGGATAGCGTCGAGAAGCACATGCGTGCCGATGTGACCGTCGGTTCCTTCCTCTCCGGCGGCATTGACTCCACCGCCATCGCAGCCTTGGCCAAGCGCCACAACCCGGACCTCCTCACCTTCACCACCGGATTCGAGCGCGAAGGCTACTCCGAGGTCGACGTCGCGGCCGAGTCTGCCGCCGCCATTGGTGTAGAGCACATCGTTAAGATTGTCTCCCCCGAGGAATACGCCGAGGCTGTTCCGAAGATCATGTGGTACCTGGACAACCCCGTGGCAGATCCCTCTCTTGTCCCCTTGTACTTCGTGGCCCAGGAGGCCCGTAAGCACGTCAAGGTAGTGCTGTCTGGTGAAGGTGCCGACGAGCTTTTTGGTGGCTACACCATCTATAAGGAGCCGCTCTCGCTAGCTCCGTTCGAGAAGATCCCCTCCCCGTTGCGCCGCGGCTTAGGCAAGCTCTCACAGGTCCTCCCCGAGGGAATGAAGGGCAAGTCCCTGCTCAACCGCGGTTCCATGACCATGGAGGAGCGCTACTACGGCAACGCCCGTTCCTTCAACTTCGAGCAGCTCCAGCGGGTGCTCCCGTGGGCCGAGCCGGAGTGGGACCACCGCGAGGTTACCGCTCCGATTTATGCGCAGTCCCAGGACTTTGACCCGGTAGCCCGCATGCAGCACCTCGACCTGTTTACGTGGATGCGGGGCGATATTTTGGTCAAGGCCGACAAGATGAACATGGCCAACTCCCTGGAGCTGCGCGTTCCTTTCCTGGACAAGGAAGTATTCAAGGTCGCGGAAACTATCCCCTACGATCTCAAGATTTCGCACGGCACCACCAAGTACGCGCTGCGCAAAGCCATGGAGCAGATTGTCCCACCGCACGTACTGCACCGCAAGAAGCTGGGCTTCCCGGTTCCTATGCGCCACTGGTTGGCCGGCGATGAGCTTTATGGATGGGCCCAGGATCAGATCACGGAGTCCCAGACCGAGGACATCTTCAACAAGAAGGAAGTTCTGGAGATGCTCAAGGAGCACCGTGACGGAATCACCGATCATTCCCGCCGCCTGTGGACGGTGCTGTCCTTCATGATTTGGCATGGCATCTTCGTGGAAGAGCGCATCGACCCGAAGATTGAGCAGCGCGATTACCCCGTGAAGCTCTAATAAAATAGAGAATAAAAATGAAGCCCTCGCCATATGGCGAGGGCTTCGGCATATCGTCTATGTGACTTTAATTGAAGGAGTCACCGCAAGCGCAGGAACCGCCAGCGTTGGGATTATCGATGGTAAAGCCTTGGACCTCAATGGTGTCGGAGAAGTCGATCTTGGCGCCAGTGAGGTACGGGATGGACATCTTGTCTACGACGAGGTTGACACCGCCAATGGAGTCCACCTTGTCACCATCCAGGGTGCGGTCATCGAAGTAGAGCTGGTAGCGCAAGCCCGCGCAGCCGCCCGGCTGGACAGCAATGCGCAGTGACAGATCATCGCGGCCTTCCTGATCAAGCAGGGACTTTGCCTTGGCCGCAGCGGCCTCGGTCAGGATAACTCCGGTTGCAGACGCGGGAGCGGTCATGATTTCTCCTCTTATGTTTACGGAATTTTTTCTGGAGCCCACCCTACCCCCTCATACAAGAGGAAGAAAGGATGCCTCACAGTTCACTAGTGGTTCACTGGTGCCCTGTTCCCTGACCACAACGCTATCTCCCGCGGGCCTATTCCCGTTATGTCCGCGCGACCTTGTACGCTAAACAGCGTGAAACTTCCGTGGCAAAAAGATGACAAGACTTCTTCCCCCGCCGAGCACACCCCGACGCCGGAAGAGCAACCCGCCGCCGAGAAACCGCACCGCAAGGGCTACACGCCGCCGAAAGGCCGCCCCACGCCTAAGCGTGATGCGCAGGAAATCGCCCGCGGCGTCAAGCGTGATCCCCGGGGAATGTCGGACGCGCAGCGCTACCAGCACCGCAAGGAACTCAAGGCTTCCATGTCTAAGGCAGAGTGGAAGGAATATAAGCGCAAGGAGCGCCAAGAGTCCCGCGAGCGCAACAAGGTGGCACAGGAGCGCATGGCCGCTGGTGACGAGCGCTACCTCCTCGCCCGCGATAAGGGCGAGGTCCGCCGCTACGTGCGCGATTGGGTAGATTCCCACCGCTTCATTAACGAGTGGGTCATGCCCTTTGCCATCGTGCTGCTGGTGCTCATGTTCGTCAGCACCCGGGACCCGCGCCTGTCCCAGATCATCTCGATTGGCGCCATGGCGGTCATCGTAGTCTTCGCTGTCGAGGGATTCTGGCTCGCGCGCAAATGCAACAACGCAGTGCGCCTGAAGTTCCCCGGCACCACCGAGGCCGGTTTTGGTCTAGGGTTCTACGCGTACTCCCGCGCCTCCCAACCGCGCAAGTGGCGCACGCCGCGTCCACAGGTGGAGCGCGGAGCTACCGTCTAAGCCGGAGGACACATGCCTGAATTCACCGCGGTTCCCCAGCTGCGCCCTTCAACCGCAGCACAGCCAAACCGCATGGCAGAGATTGCTGCATGGCTGGCGGCAGCGCAGGATTCTCCGCAGGCCACACCTCTTGAGCGGCCCCGGGCCATCGTCTTTGAAGACGCCCGGCCCACTGCCGAACGCACTGTCGACGGCGTGGGTATCACGCAGCATTCCCCCACTGATGAGGAACAGTGGCGCGATAATCTCCTCAGCGCTGCGCAGCGGGCAGGGGCGGGCATCGACTTCGTCGAGTGCACCAGCGGCGACTCCGAAAACTCTGAACCGTACGACAGCACTACCGCCATGTCCCCTGAGGAGTGCGAGTCCTTCCTCAGCCTAGGCATGACCACGGCAGATCGGGAGATCGATTCCGGCGCCGACCTGCTCATCACGTCCGCTTGTGGAATCGACACGGAGACCGTTGCCACCAGTGTTATGGGCCGGATCACCCACACCGAACCGGTAGCGATTGTGGGGACGAATACTCTGGCCAGCGGCATCACGGATGCGATGTGGAAGGCCCGCGTGAGCGTTGTGCGCGACTCCATGTTCCGCGCCCGCAACCTAGAGGGCTGGGAGGTCGTGCAGACCATCGGTTCCCCGGCTCTCGCGGCGTTGGTGGGTTTCATCGCGCAGGCCACGGCGCGGCGAACGCCGGTGCTTATCGACGGCCCCCTCGCCGCCACCGCCGCCGTCCTAGCCGAGCGCACTGCGCCCGGTGTGAAGGGCTGGCTTCGCGCGGGAACCACCACCCCCGAACCGGCGCACGCCCTCGCTCTCAAGGAGCTGGGGCTTAACCCACTGCTTGATTTAAACCTGAGTGAAGGTTTCCCCCTCGGCGCGCTCGCGGCCTTGCCGCTGGTGCAGCTGGCCGCCGAGCTCGCCTAGGCAGCCCACTTATTTCGCTTCAACCAGCGTGTGCAGCCAGCCGTGGGTATCCTCCACGGACCCGCGCTGGATGCCGGTGAGGCGCTCGCGCAGCGCCATCGTCGTAGCACCCGCCTCATCGTTGTTGATGTGGAAGTCGGTATCGGTGCCCATAACGTGGCCCACCGGGGTAATAACGGCCGCGGTTCCGCAGGCAAAGGCCTCCACCATGGCGCCGGAGGCAACATCCTGCTCCCACTCCTTGTAGGTGATGCGGCGTTCTTCCACCTTCAGCCCCATGTCTTCGGCCACCTGCAGAAGCGAGGCGCGGGTAATGCCCGGCAGCAGCGAGCCCGACAGCTCTGGGGTGACCAGGGTCTGGTTTCCCTCTTCGCCGTAGACGAAGGCGAGGTTCATGCCACCCATTTCCTCGATATAGGTGCGCTCGATAGCGTCCAGCCACACCACCTGGTCGCAGCCCTTCTCCGCTGCCTGCGCCTGCGCGAGCAGCGAAGCCGCGTAGTTGCCGGCGAATTTCGCTGCACCGGTGCCGCCGGGAGCGGCGCGTACATAGTCGGTGGACAGCCAGACGGACACCGGCTTGATACCACCGGAGAAATACGCGCCCGCCGGGGAGGCGATGACGACATAGCGGTAAGAATGCGCCGGGTGCACGCCCAGGGAGACATCAGTAGCGATCATGAAGGGGCGGAAGTACAGGGCTGCCTCGCCGCCAGCCTCGGGGACCCAGGCCTGGTCGACGTCGACAAGCTGGCGCAGGGATTCAATGAACTCCTCCTCTGGCAGCTGCGGCATTGCCATGCGCTCAGCAGAGGCTTGCAGACGCTGCGCGTTCTGCTCTGGGCGGAAGGTGGCGATGCTGCCGTCAGGCTGGCGGTAAGCCTTGATGCCCTCGAAGATGGCCTGGCCATAGTGGAAGACGGTGGAGGCCGGGTCCATGCTAAACGGCGCGTAAGGGCGTATCTGCGCGTCGTGCCAACCCTTGTCCTCAGTCCAGTCAATCGTCACCATGTGGTCGGTGAAGTACTTACCAAAGCCCGGGTTCGCCAGAATCTCCTGCAGGCGCTCCGGGGAGGTGGGGGTTTCAGTTCGCGTCACGGTGTAATTCAACATGCCTCACAGCGTACTCCCCAGACACCTATAGAAGTGCAGAAATGCCCAAGCGAAATACCGAGTGACATAGTCAGTCTTCGTACACATTGCCCTTCCGCGTTCCACGTCATGGACACGGGTAGGGTGTGAGGAGTATCCCATTGTCATTTTCTCAAGGAGGACATCGTGGCTTCTTCCACGTTCGAACTGCCCGCACGCGGCTTATTCCCCACCGTTGAGTTGGCCAAGAAGGCCCCCAAGCAGGCGGACGCCCTGCTCATCGCTACCTTTGCTGGTGAGGAGGGGCTCGAGGTGCCGGGTACTTCTCTGCTCGGTTCCTCCGCGCTGCGCTCAACGTATGAGGCTCTCGCCGCCGTGGGCGCGACGGGTAAGGCCGGGGAAATCGTGAAGGTTCCTGCCCCACAGAAGGCAGGTGCCGCCCAGGTCATCGCGCTGGGTTTGGGTGACGTTGAGGCGCTCGACGATGAAGCTCTGCGCCGCGCCGCCGGCTCCGTAGCCCGTGCTACCACGGGCGTGGGCACCATCGTGACCACCTTGGCGGACTTCGGCGTTACGGCCGCCGTTGAGGGACTCATCCTCGGCGGCTATGCCTACCGCGGAATCCGCTCCACCGAGCTCAAGGACAAGGAACAGCCCGCCACCTTCGTGGTCGTGGCCGATAAGTCTGTTTCCGAAGAATTCGAGGCCGCCCGCACCGTGGCCGAGTCCGTCTTGCTCGCCCGCGACCTAGTGAATGCCCCCGCCAACGAGCTTTACCCGGAGTCCTACGCCGACTTCCTTTCCGGCCAGGCCAAGGAGGCCGGTCTTGACGTCGAGGTTCTCGATGAAAAGCAGCTGGAGAAGCAGGGCTTCGGCGGAATCTTGGCCGTGGGCAAGGGCTCGGCCCGCCCACCGCGCTTGGTGCGCCTGAGCTGGAAGCCCAAGAAGGCCAAGAAGCACGTGGCCCTCGTGGGTAAGGGCATCACCTTCGATACCGGCGGTATTTCCTTGAAGCCGGGCAATGGCATGTGGGACATGATTTCGGATATGGGCGGCTCCGCTGCCATGGCGGCCACCATCATTGCTGCGGCCAAGCTGAAGCTGCCGGTTCAGATCACCGCTACCCTGCCGTTGGCGGAGAACATGCCGGGCTCTGGTGCCACCCGCCCGGGCGATGTCATTACCCACTACGGCGGCCTGACCTCCGAGGTCCTCAACACCGACGCTGAGGGCCGCCTCGTGCTGTCGGACGCCATCGCCCGCGCCAGCGAGGATAAGCCGGATTACCTCATTGAGACCGCAACCCTTACCGGCGCACAGATCGTGGCGCTGGGTTCGCGCATCTCCGGCATCATGGGCTCTGAGGTCTTCCGCGATCGCTTGGCCGAAATCGGCCGCGAGGTGGGTGAGAATGCCTGGGCCATGCCGCTGCTGGAAGAGCACGACGAGGAGATCAAGTCCCAGGCCGCGGACATCCGCAACATCAACGCTAAGCGTGAGGGCGGCATGGAATTCGCCGGCACCTACCTCAAGCAATTCGTGGGCGAGGGCATCGAGTGGGCCCACATCGATATCGCCGGCCCGTCCTGGAATGGTTCCGCCCCGCGCGGCTACACCCCGAAGCGCGCTACCGGTGTGCCGGTGCGCACCGTGGTGGCAGCGCTACGCGAGATCGCAGAAGCCTAGATCAGAGCGTCTTCAACTCGGCTCCCGTGTGAGCGGCTTGAGGCCGCTCACACTTCTTCGCCGGCGATGACGTAGTCCTCCTTGTCCGCCAACGGGAGGACGGTGCCATCTGACATGGCGCGGTCGGTGACGAGCCCGTCATCGTCGACAAGCGCGACCTCGTTGCCTTCCTCACGCAGGCGGCGCAGGCCTTCCTTGAGCATGCGCCGGCCCACCTTGTGCAGCCCAGAGACCTGGGAGAAGTCCAAGGCCAAGCGCTTGCCGGAGAACTGGCGCTCCTCCAGCTCGTGGAGGATGGCTTCCGTGGCGGTGAAGTTGATATGACCCTGCAGTCGAATGATCGCCGTCTCATCATCTTCATCAACGCTGCGTACTGGGTGCACACCGAAGCGGTTCTCTGTGGACATCAGGTGCAGGCCCATGTCCGAGGAGAGCTCGCGGAAGATTGCGGTGCCGCGCACGCTATTGCCCTGTTCATCAAGGCGCGGCGAGAACGTCGCCACGCCGCTCTGCCCCGGCAGCGTACCAATGAGCCCGCCGGATACGCCGGACTTCGCGGGGATTCCCACCTCCGCCATCCAGCGCCCAGCGCCGTCGTACATGCCGCAAGAGCTCATCACCGCCAGGGTCATGCGGCAGACATCGGCGTCTAGAATCTTCTCTCCTGTTACCGGCTGGCGCCCACCATTGGCCAAGGTCGCGGTCATGACGGCAAGGTCGCGCGCATCGACCGACAGCGCGCACTGCGAGGTATAGGACAGCACGGCATCGTGGGCATCGTCCTGAATGATGCCATAGGAGCGCAGCATGTGTGCGAGGGAGAGGTTACGCTCGGCGTGCTCCAGTTCGGAGTCACACAGGCGCTTGTCGACGTCCACCTCGCGCCCCGCCAGCTTGGAGATGAAGGAACGAATCTTTTCCACGCGATCTTCCACGGTGGAATCCACGCCGTTGATGAGCTGGTTGACCACAATGGCACCAGCGTTGATCATCGGATTCACTGGGCGGTGGTCTTTGGCCAGCGAAAGCTCGTTGAAAGCCTGCCCGGAGGGCTCGAGGCCGACGACGTCACGCACCGCGTCAAGCCCCAGCTCACTCAGCGCGAGAGCATACACAAATGGTTTTGAGATGGACTGGATGGTGAAGCGGCTTTCCGCGTCACCGGCGCTATAAAGGTGGCCCGTTACTGAGCACAGCGCAACCCCCAACTGATTTGGGTTCGCACTGGCCAGTTCCGGGATGTAGTCCGCTACTTCACCGGAATCGTGATCGTGTACGCCATCAAGAATCTTCTGTAGATAAAAAGGAATCGGTGTTTTCATCGCTTCCCAGGGTATAGAATTGCCGCGTATGACACCTGCACTCATCATTGTCGATGTCCAACATGATTTTTGCCCCGGCGGAGCCCTCGGCACTGAACGTGGTAACGAGGTTGCTGAGCGCATCGGTGCGCTACAGACGTCCTATGACACGGTCGTAGCGACACAGGATTGGCATATCGACCCGGGCACACATTTCTCTGCGAATCCCGACTTCGTTGATACCTGGCCCACGCACTGCGTGGCTGATTCTTTCGGCGCCGCGATGCACGAGGCCATCGGGCCCGCCCAGGCCTATTTCAAGAAGGGCGAATATACCGCCGCCTACTCCGGCTTCGAGGGCGCGGCTGATGGTGTTTCATTGGCGGATTGGTTGCGCGAGCACAACGTCACCGCCGTGGACATCGTTGGCATTGCCACCGATCACTGCGTGCGCGCGACGGCTGCCGACGCCCTGAAGGAAGGCTTCACCGCGCGGGTTCTGGCAGACTATTGCGCGCCCGTCGACGAGGCCCGCGGCGCCGCCGCACTGGAGGAACTAGCGAAGGCAGGCGCCACCATCGTTCAAGGCTAGGCACCAGGCGTTGTAACTGATTATCTGTCGTCGCGCTCATTCTGCTGCTGGCGCTGCTCAAAACGTTCGCGGCGCTCGCGCTGTTCCTCACGTTTGCGCAGAATGCGCTCTCGCTCGATGCGCTCGCGCATGCGCTGCGGGTAACCAGTCTCTTCGACGTCATAGACATCGCAGCCCAGAAGCTTCGCCACCGCGTCAATCCCCTTAGGCCCGCCGATGCGGCGGCGGATGAAGGCACCGCTTTCATCAACCACAACGACCGACATCTCGTTGACCACGGTCTCCGGCTCCACAAATGCCTCAACATAGGCCCGCCCTTGAACCCAGGCTTGAAGCTCCTGCGCATCTTCAGCGCGAATGGTCTCCCCCGGTGCGCGGGGTGGGCGCAGTTGGGACTTAGAGCTATTGCGGCGGAAGGGGTTGAACATGGCTCTTTAGCCTACCGGAGGCCACCTTCAGCCACTTCACGCGGAGGATGCCCCAATTAACCCCACCCATGCGCGCCTTTTATAAACACGCTGTAGAATCAATCACTAGCGTTTCAAAAATTCCAACTTTCGAGGAGTCTTAATACTTATGGCACACTCTGTTGTGATGCCCGAACTGGGCGAATCTGTAACCGAAGGCACGATTACCCAGTGGCTGAAGTCCGTCGGTGACACCGTTGAGGTCGACGAACCTTTGCTCGAGGTCTCCACCGACAAGGTCGACACCGAAATCCCTTCCCCGGTCGCCGGCACCATCCTCGAAATCAAGGCTGAGGAAGATGACACCGTAGACGTGGGCGAGGTCATCGCGATCATCGGTGATGAGGGCGAGTCCGCACCAGCTGCCGAGGAGTCGGAGGACTCTTCTGAGAAGGCTGCCGAGACCCCGGACAAGCCTGCTGAGGACGCCGAGTCTGCGGCTCCCGCTGCTTCTGGTGACGCCACCGACGTGGAGATGCCGGAGCTTGGTGAGTCCGTCACCGAGGGCACCATCACCCAGTGGCTGAAGTCCGTCGGCGACACCGTCGAGGTCGACGAACCACTCCTCGAGGTCTCCACCGACAAGGTCGACACCGAAATCCCGTCCCCGGTCGCCGGCACCCTCGTTGAAATCCTCGCCGAGGAAGATGACACCGTCGACGTCGGCGCCGTCATCGCCCGCGTAGGCGACGGCTCCGCCGCAGCCTCCGAGAAGCCTGCCGCCAAGGAAGAAAAGGCAGAGCCGAAGGCAGAAGAAAAGAAGGAAGAGCCCAAGGCCGAAGAGAAGTCCGAGGACAAGCCCGCTGCTTCTGGTGACGCCACCGACGTAGAGATGCCGGAGCTCGGTGAGTCCGTCACCGAGGGCACCATCACCCAGTGGCTGAAGTCCGTCGGCGACACCGTCGAGGTCGACGAACCACTCCTCGAGGTCTCCACCGACAAGGTCGACACCGAAATCCCGTCCCCGGTCGCCGGCACCCTCGTTGAAATCCTCGCCGAAGAAGACGACACCGTCGACGTCGGCGCCGTCATCGCCCGCGTAGGCGACGGCTCCGCCGCAGCCTCCGAAAAGCCTGCCGCCAAGGAAGAAAAGAAGGAAGAGCCCAAGGCCGAAGAGAAGAAGGAAGAGCCGAAGGCAGAGGAGAAGAAGCCTGCTGCTTCCCAGCCCTCGGAGCCGAAGACATCCGAGACTTCCACCAAGGTCAACAACGGCGATAACGTCCCGTACGTCACCCCGCTGGTGCGCAAGCTGGCTGAAAAGCACGGCGTGGACCTCTCCACTGTCTCTGGCACTGGCGTCGGCGGCCGCATCCGCAAGCAGGACGTCTTGGCCGCTGCTGGCGAGGGTGAAGCTCCGGCTTCCTCCGCTAGCGCATCCTCCAGTAACCCGCGTGCTCGCTGGTCCACCAAGTCCGTGGATCCGGAGAAGCAGGAGCTCATCGGCACCACCCAGAAGGTCAACCGTATCCGCGAGATCACGGCGACCAAGATGGTTGAGGCCCTCCAGATTTCCGCTCAGCTGACCCACGTCCAGGAAGTCGATATGACCGCCATCTGGGATATGCGCAAGCAGTCCAAGCAGGCGTTCATTGATAAGTACGAGGCCAACCTCTCCTTCCTGCCGTTCATTGTGAAGGCCACCGTTGAGGCACTGGTCTCCCACCCGAACGTCAACGCTTCCTACAACCCGGAGACCAAGGAGATGACCTACCACGCTGACGTCAACGTGGCCATCGCCGTGGACACCCCGAAGGGCCTGCTGACCCCGGTCATCCACAAGGCCCAGGAACTGACGCTGCCGGAGATTGCCCAGAAGATCGCCGAGCTGGCTGACAAGGCACGCAACAACAAGCTCAAGCCGAACGATCTGACCGGTGCGACCTTCACCGTGACCAACATCGGCTCCGAGGGCGCCCTGCTGGATACCCCGATTCTGGTTCCGCCGCAGGCCGGCATCCTGGGCACCGCCGCTATCACCAAGCGCGCGGTCGTCGTGACCGAGGACGGCCAGGACGCCATCGCCATCCGCCAGATGTGCTACCTGCCGTTCACCTACGACCACCAGGTGGTCGACGGTGCCGACGCTGGTCGCTTCATCACGACCATCAAGGACCGCCTCGAAACCGCAGATTTCGAAGCCGACCTTGACCTCTAAGACTTAGTATTCCAAGTCTTAAGAGGCTGCTCCCCCGCCACTGCGGCGGGGGAGCTTCGTCGTTTTCCACCCGGCTTTCCTCCACCCCGCAAACACAGCTCGGTGACATCGCTCAGTGGCGCCGCAACTGCCCTATCTGCCAAAACTATTGCACGGTTTTCAGAGATCTGCGCCAACTTTGGCAGGTAGGCGCGTTTTCTTTAAACGTCTTGCCACCAAGACCTGATCACTGTGATTCAGCACACTAGACTGTGCCGCATGGTTTCTCAGAAGTGGTTCCGCGTCGCTTTAGGCATGTTCCTCGTCGCCTGCGGCGCTAATCTCTTCGCCCCGATGGTCGTGGTCTACCAAGTCACCACCGAACTAGGGGTTCTGCAAACGACCTTCCTCTTCGGCATCTATGCCCTCGGCATCATGGTGGCTCTCTTCATTGGCGGCCCACTTTCCGATTCGCTGGGCCGCCGAGCCATCATGCGCCCAGCCGTCCTCATCACCACTGCTGGCTCACTGGTCTTCCTCAGCGGCGCAGGCGGTGCCTTCCTCCCCTTGTTGCTCGGCCGCCTGTGTGCCGGGGCTGCGGTGGGCCTGGCCATGTCTTCCGGTGCTGCTTGGATCAAGGAGCTCAGCACCCACCTCAGCGTTGGCGCGAAGCGTTCCTCTATCGCACTGTCAGCCGGCTTCGCGTCGGCACCCGGCGTTGCCGGTACCGCCGCGGAGTTCCTCCCCTGGCCCACCGTCCTGCCTTATCTCTTGCACATCGGCCTAGCGCTCGTCGTGGTCCCCCTCGTGTGGACCGTGCCTGAACAGAAAGCTGTCCAAACGGCTTCGTCGCGCCGTTCTTTAATCCCCACCAGCCTGCTTAGCCCCCGCTACCTACCGGTCGTGGCCTATGCACCGTGGGTCTTCGGCTCCGCCACCACCGCCTTCGTCTTCCTGCCCTCACAGCTCAGCGAGCACTTGCGCCATCCCATTCTCATCGCTGGCCTGTGTGCCCTACTCACCATGGGCAGCGGCGTAGTCATTCAACAGCTCGCGGGCTGCATCCGCGTGACCGCGTTCCATGGCATGGTGCTGGCCGCCATAGGCATGGCCCTGTGCCTCGTCATCCTCGCCGCGGCGGAACATAACTGGGCAGTTTTCCTTCTGCCTCTCGCGGCCATCATCATGGGCAGCTCCTATGGAATTGGCATGCTCAGCGGTCTCGCGGAAACCCAAGCCATCGCGCACCCGGCGGAGCTTGGGGCAGCAACGGGGGTGTTTTATTCGCTGACCTATCTGGGCTTCTTTGCCCCCTTCATTCTCTCGCTTTTGGGCCCTGTCACAGGCTATTCCACCGCCTTCATCATTGGACTCGCTGTCGCGGCGCTGACTGCCGTGGCGCTGCGCCTCCGCTTTAAGGGGTAACCGGGGTTAATGTCATGGCATACGCTTTATACTTGGGGGCAGTTTAGGTCACACAAACTATCGCCACGAAGGAGATTCACCATATGGATTTCATCTCTCGTCACCTCGGCCCCGATGCAGCCGAGCGTGAGACGATGCTCAAGGCAGTGGGCTATGACAGCGTGGACGCGCTTGTCGATGCCGCCCTGCCGACCTCCATCCGCGCCACCGAGGCGCTCAACCTCCCGGAGGCTTTGAGCGAAGATGATGCACAGGCGAAGCTGCGCGAGTACGCCTCCCAGAACGTCGTGCTGAAGTCCTTCTATGGCCAGGGTTACTCCGATACCCTCACCCCGGCGGTCATTCGTCGCGGGCTGCTGGAGGATGCCGGCTGGTACACCGCCTACACGCCCTACCAGCCGGAAATTTCGCAGGGCCGCCTCGAGGCACTGCTGAACTTCCAGACCATGATTGAGTCCCTGACCGGCCTTCCCATCGCCAACGCCTCGCTTCTCGACGAAGCCTCCGCCACCGCCGAGGCCATCGGCCTGATGGCCCGCGCGGTGAAGAAGGGCCGTCGCGTGCTGTTGGATTCGCGCTTGCACCCGCAGGTTCTCGCCGTGGCCGCCGAGCGTGCCCGAGCCATCGAGCTGGAGGTCGAGATTGCTGATGTCCGCGATGGCATCGTCGGCGAAGACCTCGTTGGCGCAGTTCTGGCCTACACCGGAACCGAAGGCGATATCGTCGACCCGCGCGTTGCCATCGAGGAGCTGCACACCCGCGGCGCCCTGGCTGCCGTCGTGGCTGACCCGCTGTCGCTGCTCCTTCTGGAAGCACCTGGTTCGATGGGCGCAGACATCGTCCTCGGCTCCTCGCAGCGCTTCGGCGTCCCGCTCTTCTTTGGTGGTCCGCACGCGGCCTTCATGTCCGTCACGGATAAGCTCAAGCGCCAGCTTCCGGGCCGCATCGTGGGCGTGTCCAAGGACGCCGCCGGCCGCCCCGCTTACCGTCTGGCCCTGCAGACCCGCGAGCAGCATATCCGTCGCGAGCGCGCGACCTCCAATATCTGTACCGCGCAGGCCCTCTTGGCCAATGTGGCCTCCATGTATGCCGTCTACCACGGCCCGCAGGGGCTGCAGGAGATTGCGCAGCGTGTGCACGACCGCGCTTCTGCTTTCGCTGCAGCAGTCACCGACGCGGGCAAGGAAATTATCTCCCGTGACTTCTTCGACACCGTGACTGTCACAGGCGTGGCTGCCGCCGCCATCAAGGCTCAGCTGCAGGAGCAGGGCTACCTGGTGCGCGCCATCGGCACGGACAAGGTCTCGGTCTCCTTCGGCGAGTCCGCCACCAACGAGGATGTCAACACCCTGGCCGCTGCCTTCGGCGCCGCAGACTCCGCTGATTCCGAGCCAGCCGCGTCTGGCTCCTTCGAGATTCCGTCCTCCGTCCAGCGCTCCGAGGAGCCGCTGCAGCACGAGATCTTCAACTCCATCCACTCCGAGACCCAGATGCTGCGCTACCTGCGCACCCTGGCGGATAAGGACTTAGCACTCGACCGCACGATGATCCCGCTGGGCTCGTGCACGATGAAGCTCAACCCCACCTCCGCCATGGAACCCATCTCTTGGCCGGAGTTCGCGGGCATTCACCCCTATGCCCCGGAGGAAACCACCGCTGGCTGGCGCGCGCTGATCGACGAGCTCGAGTCCTGGCTCGCCGAAATCACCGGCTACGCGCAGGTTTCCATCCAGCCAAATGCTGGTTCCCAAGGCGAGCTGGCAGGCCTGTTGGCCATCCGCCGCTACCACGTGGCCAACGGCGACCACGGCCGCGATGTCATCCTCATCCCTGCCTCGGCACACGGCACCAACGCCGCGTCGGCGACGTTGGCCAACCTGCGCGTTGTAGTGGTCAAGACCGCTGACGATGGCTCCATTGATGTTGCTGATCTCGATGCCAAGCTCGAGCAGCACGGTGAGCACGTCGCCGGCATCATGATTACCTACCCCTCCACCCACGGCGTCTTCGACCCGGAAGTGCGCGAGGTCTGCGACAAGGTCCACGCGGCAGGCGGCCAGGTCTACATCGACGGCGCGAACATGAACGCGCTGGCCGGTTGGGCCCGTCCGGGTGCTTTCGGTGGCGATGTCTCCCACCTCAACCTGCACAAGACTTTCACCATCCCGCACGGCGGAGGTGGCCCGGGCGTGGGCCCGGTGGGCGTCGCCAAGCACTTGGTACCTTTCCTGCCGACGGATGCCAACGATCCCCAGCTGGACCCCACACAGCCGGCCGCAGAAGGCACCGGCGTGCCGTCCACCGCATCGCGCTACGGCTCGGCCGGCGTGCTGCCGATTTCATGGTCTTATCTGGCCATGGTGGGCTCGCAAGGACTCACGGAGGCCACGAGCCATGCCATCCTCGGCGCGAACTACCTAGCGCAGAGCCTGAAGGATTCCTTCCCCGTTCTCTACACGGGTAATGCCGGCCTGGTGGCGCATGAATGCATCTTTGACCTGCGCGAGCTGACCGACGCCTCCGGCGTCACCGCCGCCGATGTGGCCAAGCGCCTTGTGGACTACGGCTTCCACGCGCCGACCCTGTCCTTCCCGGTCGCCGGCACCCTCATGGTGGAGCCCACCGAGTCCGAGGACCTGGGTGAGCTGGACCGCTTCATCGAGGCTATGCGCTCCATCCGCGCCGAAATCCAGGAGATTATCGACGGCCAGGTGGCCTACGAGGACTCCGTCATCCACCATGCACCGTTCAACGCCGAGTCCGTCGCCGCCGACGAGTGGAACTTTGCCTTTAGCCGCCAGCAGGCCGCCTACCCGGTGACCTCCCTGCGCGCTAATAAGTATTTCCCGCCGGTACGCCGCATCGACGAGGCCTACGGTGACCGCAACCTGGTGTGCACCTGCCCGCCGCCAGAGGCCTTTGACTACTCCGACGAGAACCAGGAGGTTTAATCAATGACTGACTACCTGCACTCCCCGCTGCACGCTGAGCACGAGAAACTCGGCGCTACCTTCACGCCCTTTGGGCCGTGGGAAATGCCGCTGAAGTATGACAACGAGCTTGAGGAGCACCGCGCGGTGCGTAATGCCGCGGGCCTCTTCGACCTGTCCCACATGGGTGAAATCTGGGTCAACGGCCCAGACGCCGCCGAGTTCCTCTCCTACTGCTTCATTTCCAACCTGGTGCCTCTCAAGGAGGGCAAGGCGAAGTACTCCATGATCTGTGCTGAGGATGGCGGCATCATGGATGACCTCATCACCTACCGCCTGGAAGAAACCAAGTTCCTGGTCGTGCCCAATGCCGGCAACGCCGACACCGTGTGGGAGGCCCTCAACGAGCGCGCTGAGGGCTTCGACGTGGACCTGAAGAACGAGTCCCGCGATGTGGCCATGATTGCTGTCCAAGGCCCGAAGGCGCTGGAGATCCTCGTCCCGCTGGTGGAGGACACCAAGCAGCAGGCCGTGATGGACCTGCCCTATTACGCTGCGATGACCGGCAAGGTGGCCCGCAAGTACGCGTTTATCTGCCGCACCGGCTACACCGGCGAGGACGGATTCGAGCTCATCGTCTACAACTCCGATGCCCCGGAGCTGTGGGAAGAGCTGCTCAAGGCCGGCGAGGAATACGGTATTAAGCCCTGCGGCTTGGCAGCGCGCGACTCCCTGCGCTTGGAGGCGGGCATGCCGCTCTACGGCAATGAGCTCACCCGCGATATCACCCCGGTAGAAGCCGGGATGTCCCGCGCCTTTGCCAAGAAGGAGCAGGACTTCGTGGGCTCTGAGGTGCTGCGCCAGCGCGCTGAGGAAGGCCCGCAGGCCGTTATCACCGGATTGGTCTCTTCCCAGCGCCGCGCGGCCCGTGCGGGCTCCGAGGTCTACGTGGGTGAGAACAAGGTAGGCACGGTGACCTCCGGCCAGCCCTCCCCCACCCTGGGGCACCCTGTGGCACTCGCGCTCATCGATACCGCAGCTGGCCTCGAGCCGGGTGCGGCCGTCGAGGTGGATATCCGCGGCAAGCGCTACCCCTTCGAGGTTTCCGCGCTGCCCTTCTACAAGCGCGATAAGTAAACTCCACTACTGAAGTCAACTACCGAAAGGACACCTCTTCTCATGGCTAACCTTCCTTCCGATTTCTCCTACTCCGAGGACCACGAGTGGATCAACGCCACCGCTGACTCCGTCGTTGGTTCCACCGTCCGCATCGGCATCACCTCCGTGGCCACTGACCGCCTGGGTGAAGTCGTCTTCGCCGAGCTGCCGGCCGTGGGCGATACCGTCGAGCACGGCGAGACCTGCGGCGAGGTGGAGTCCACCAAGTCCGTGTCTGACCTCTACTCGCCTGTCACCGGCACCGTGACCGCCGTCAACGAGGCCGTGCACGATGACTACGCAATCATCAACAACGATCCCTTCGGTGAGGGCTGGCTCTTCGAGGTCGAGGTCTCTGAGGTCGGCGAGCTGATGACCGCCGACGAATACGCCTCCGCCAACGGCGTTGACTAAAACAACGCTTGAGCAGCGCACACTCAGCCCCTTTCGGGCTGATTTATCGCGGGGTTTAGGATTGGGTTCATGACTGCTCCCCGCGAACCTTTCTTTCCCGCCGACCGCTCCATCCGCGCTTCTGACGAGCCACTGGAGATCCGCCGCTTGGGCCGCATGGGTTACCAAGAAGCATGGGATCTGCAGGCCGAGCTCGCCGCGGCGCGGGCGGCGGGCACGCAGGGGGATGTCATCCTCGTAGTGGAGCACCCCAACGTCTACACCGCCGGCAAGCGCACCCAGCCGGAAGAAATGCCCGATAATGGCCTGCCGGTCATTGACGTTGACCGCGGCGGGCGCATCACCTGGCACGGTGAGGGCCAGCTGGTGGTCTACCCCATTATCAAGCTGGCGGAGCCGGTCGACGTCGTTGACTACGTCCGCCGCCTCGAGGAAGCCATCATCCAGGCCGTCCGTGAACTCGGCGTGAGCACCGCCGGGCGCATCGATGGCCGCTCTGGCGTGTGGGTCCCCTCCACCACCCGCGCCGCCGATCCGGCCGCTCCGAAGCGCGACCGCAAACTAGGCGCCCTGGGCATCCGCATTACCCGCGGCGTGACCATGCACGGCCTCGCCCTCAATTGCACCAATACCCTGGAATACTACGAGCACATCGTCGCCTGCGGCATCGACGATGCCGACGTGTCAACCCTCTCGCTAGAGCTTGGCCGCGAGGTCACCATTCAGGAAGCGGAAGCGCCGCTTCTCGACGCCCTCCTCAAAGCCCTTTCCGGCGAACTTACCGTGGCCGACCACACCTTTGCTTCGGCGCCTGATCCCATCAAGGTGGCCAACGAGAAGGCGCGCCAAGCCCGCAAAGCAGCTGAAGGAAAATAGAAGATACCCTCGGTGGAATAAACCCGGCTCTCGCAGGACTTGTATTAGGAAGAGCTAACTCTAACGCGTAAAGTGAGGTTCCGTGACTGTTAAGCCTGAAGGACGCAAGATGCTCCGCATTGAGAAGAAAAATGCGGAGTCGCCCATCGAACAGAAGCCACGCTGGATCCGCAACCAGGTTCGCACCGGCCCTGGTTATGAGGACATGAAATCTCGCGTGTCTGGTGCTTCTCTGCACACTGTGTGCCAGGAGGCTGGCTGCCCCAATATTCATGAGTGCTGGGAATCGCGCGAGGCTACCTTCCTCATCGGCGGCGACAAGTGCACTCGCCGCTGTGATTTCTGCGATATCGCTACCGGTAAGCCAGCGGAACTGGACCGCGACGAGCCGCGCCGCGTCGCCGAGAACATCCAGGAGATGGATCTCAACTACACCACCATCACCGGCGTGACCCGCGATGATCTGCCCGACGAGGGTGCCTGGCTCTACGCCGAGGTGGTGCGCAAGATTCATGAGCTCAACCCACACACCGGCGTGGAGAACCTCACCCCGGATTTCTCCGGTAAGCCGGATTTGCTCCAAGAGGTTTTTGAAGCCCGCCCTGAGGTCTTCGCCCACAACCTGGAGACGGTACCGCGCATCTTCAAGCGCATTCGCCCGGCCTTCCGCTATGAGCGTTCACTCGACGTCATCCGCCAGGCCCACGACTTCGGTTTGATCACCAAGTCCAACCTCATCCTGGGCATGGGCGAAACCGCCGAGGAGATTGAGGAAGCACTGCGCGACCTGCGCTCGGCAGGCTGCGACATCATCACGATCACCCAGTACCTGCGCCCCGGCCCGCGCTTCCACCCGATCGAGCGCTGGGTGCGCCCGGAGGAATTCGTGGAGCACTCCAAGCTGGCCAAGGAGCTCGGCTTCGGCGGCGTCATGTCCGGCCCGCTGGTCCGCTCCTCCTACCGCGCTGGCCGCCTCTACGTGCAGGCCATGGAAGCCCGCGGGCTTGAGCTTCCGGAGAACCTGAAGCACTTGGCTGAGACTTCCCAGGGTGCTACCGCCCAGGAGGCCTCCACGCTTCTGGAGAAGTACGGCCCCTCCGAGGAAACTCCGGTGACCACGCGCATGGTTAAGACCCCGACTGGTGCAGCGAACCCGAACTCTGCGGCGTCCACTATTCGCTAGTTCGATTCTCTTTTTGACCCTCTGACCTCTAAAGTAGGAGCCATGGCTAACGACGACAAGGCATCGCTGAAGGAAGCGAAGAAGCAGGAGCGCGCAGCAAAGCGCGCCCAGCGCAAGCAGAACTGGTCACAGATGTGGCAAGCGTTCAACATGCAGCGCAAGCAGGACAAGGCTCTCATCCCCATCATGCTGGCTGCGTTCTTGGGCATGGGCTTGCTCTTCTTCCTTATCGGCATGCTCTTCAACGGCCAGTGGTTCATGCTCATCATTGGCTTGGGTCTTGGCGCGATGCTCGCCATGTTCCTGTTCACCCGCCGCCTTGAGCGCGACATGTACAAGAAGGTGGAAGACCAACCTGGTGTCGCCGGTTGGGCTTTGGAGCAGCAGCTACGCAACACCGTTGGTGTGGTGTGGAAGGTTAAGCCGGGCGTGGCTGCGACCCGCCAGCAGGATCTGGTTCACCGCGTGATTGGTAACTCGGGCGTCATTTTCGTCGTCGAGGGTGACCGCAAGCGCGTCGCCCCTACTCTCAACCGTTTGAAGAAGCGCGTCGACCGCCTGGCTGGCGGCGTGCCGGTGTACGAGGTCTTCGTGGGCAATGGCGAGGATGAGGTTCCGGTGTCCAAGCTGCGCACCCACATCATGAAGCTGCCGCGCAACTACAACAAGAACGAAACCTACGAGAACATTCGCCGCATCGAGGCCATGGATGATCTTCCGGGCACCACCCCGGGTCTGCCCAAGGGCCCGATGCCCCGACAGGCTCAGAACATGGCGGGCATGAACCGCCGCATGCGCCGCATGCAGGAGCGCAAGGGCGGCAAATAAGCTACCTTGTTCCACACAAGAAGGGGTCCCTCCCGAGATTCTCGGAAGGGACCCCTTCTTTACCTTGCGGTTCTTCGTTGCTTTAGGACCGTCCTAGCCTTCGTGACCAGGTTTCGTCAGATGGTTCTACTCAGATGGTTTACTTGACCCCAAGTAAACCATCTAGCGTTATGAAGAAGGTTTGCTTGCCCCCAAACAAACCTTTTCAGGGGAACCATTTGTGGGGCATCTGTGGTGGATACGACCGGCTAGCGCTGACCAAGCTTTAGGCCATGATGACGGCGGTGCCGGTGGCGCGGTCGTGGAGGCCACGGCCGTCGGCATCAACCATCGCTGCGGGGAAAAGCACAGCGGTCAACAGCGTACGGACCGCCGCCCGCCACAAACCGACAGAAGTGCCCGGCACGTCGAGACGCGCCACGCCCATGCCGAGAATGGCCATTCCCGGAGTGCGGGCGAAGAGCCAACCGCACACGATGCCCATGACCACCCACACGGCGTAGCCCAAGAAAGCTGGACCGCCGAGCGAATCCGTAACGAGTTCGAGAAGGTTGGCGATGATCATCGCCAAAATCCAGTCAATGAGGACGCCAAAAGTGCGCCGCATTACAGAAGCCAGAGCGCCTGAGCCCTCCTTAGGCAAGCCCAATGTTTGCCCAGGCCACTGCCCGTGCTCAAAGCCGTCGTTGTTATCTGCCATGCTCACCAATCTAGCTGTCGGCTCCGCGAAGCAGAAAATTTACCTCTAGGTGCCCCAGACACCCCGGTAACGAAGCCAATACCTGTAAACTAGTCGGGAGTACTACACGTCAACCAACAGGAGACCACCGTGTCCTTTGAGACAATCCAGGACGTCATCGCATTCATCAAGGAAGAGGACGTCAAGTTCGTTGACATCCGGTTTACGGACGTCCCCGGCACTGAGCACCACTTCTCTATTCCGGCCGAGGAATTTACTGAAGATGCAGCCGCCGAAGGCCTCGCTTTTGATGGTTCTTCCATCCGCGGATTCACCACCATCGATGAGTCCGATATGACGCTGTTGCCGGATCCGAAGACCGCCTTTGTGGATCCTTTCCGTACCGCGAAGACACTGAACATCAAGTTCTTCGTCCACGACCCGTTCACCCTGGAGCCTTTCAGCCGCGACCCGCGCAACATCGCCCGCAAGGCTGAGGAGTACCTCGCCTCCACCGGTATCGCAGATACCTGTAACTTCGGCGCCGAGGCTGAGTTCTATATCTTCGACTCTGTTCGCTACGGCACCGACGTACACAACGGCTTCTACGAGGTTGATACCGATGAGGGCTGGTGGAACCGCGGTTCTGAGACCAACTTCGATGGCACCCCGAACACCGGTTTCAAGACTCGCGTGAAGGGCGGCTACTTCCCTACGGCACCCGTCGACAAGCACGGCGAAGTCCGCGACGCCATGGTGGAGCAGCTACAGAAGGCAGGCTTTGTTATCGAGCGCTTCCACCACGAGGTGGGAAGCGGCCAGAACGAGATTAACTACCGCTTCAACTCCCTGCTGCACGCGGCTGATGATATTCAGACCTTCAAGTACATCATCAAGAACACCGCGGAGCAGTTCGGGAAGTCCGTAACCTTCATGCCGAAGCCGCTGGCCGGCGATAATGGTTCCGGTATGCACGCCCACATGTCCCTGTGGCAGGACGGCAAGCCGCTCTTCCACGATGAGGCCGGCTACGCCGGTCTGTCCGACATGGCTCGCTACTACATCGGCGGCATCCTGGCCCACGCACCGGCTGTGCTGGCGTTCACGAACCCGACGTTGAACTCCTACCACCGCCTGGTTCCGGGATTCGAGGCTCCGATCAACCTGGTGTACTCGCAGCGCAACCGCTCGGCTGCTATCCGTATTCCGATTACCGGTTCCAACCCGAAGGCCAAGCGCATCGAGTTCCGTGCGCCGGATCCGTCGGGCAACCCCTACTTTGGCTTCGCTGCCATGATGATGGCGGGCCTCGATGGCATCAAGAACCGCATTGAGCCGCACGCTCCGGTGGATAAGGACCTCTACGAGCTGCCGCCGGCAGAGGCCGCCTCCATCCCGCAGGCACCGACCTCCCTGGAGGCCTCCATCGCAGCACTTGAGGAAGACAACGAGTTCCTCACCGAGGGCGATGTCTTCTCCGAGGATCTCATCGAGACCTACATCAACTACAAACGTGAGAACGAGATCGCACCGGTCCGCCTGCGCCCGACCCCGCAGGAATTTGAGATGTACTACGACTGCTAAAGGATATGTGGGTATCTGACCCCTTCTTTTAGCACCCTCCGACAAGACACAACCCACGGTTTCCTTCACGGATTCCGTGGGTTGTGTCATGTTGAGCCCGGCACGCGAGAGCCCAATGGCGCAGCTTCTGAAACTAACTACAGGGGCTACCGGCCACGCAGGCGAGTGTTCCGCCGGCTAATAGAGGCGCCCTAATTCAGCAAAGATACCCGAATTAAAGTTGAAAGCCCGCTCGGCCTCCGAGAGCATGACTTCACGCTGTTCAACGGTAAGCTCCAGGCTATCCACGCGCTCGCGGTATCCCGCACGATAAGGTGGGATTTTTCCAATCGACGTGAAGTCATAGAAGTTCAGTGCCTCAGGAGGTACTCCGTAATGGGCTCCCAGGCGCGCTGCAATCACCTGCCCACCGGAAATATCACCGAGATAGCGCACGTAGTGATGGGCTACCACTTCTACTGGCTTGCCCACTATTTCTTCTAAGCGCGCGCTATAGGTCCTCGTCGCTGGAAGAATGCGAATCTCCTCACGCCAGTTTTCGCCGACTAGCACTTTCAGATCTGCTTCCAGTGCTTGACGACGTTCCAACCGCGGATCCGCTACCGCACCGGCAATGGGAGTAGTCGCCACGCTGCGAACGGCGTTCTCGAGAGCTCCATATACAAACCACAGTTGGCCGGCCAAATCAGCCACGGCTGACTTATTGAGCTCCCCTGACAACAGGCGCTGCATGAATGCCGAATTCTCCGCATGCTCATGCGCACGCGCAGTCGCCTCACGCAACGCAACGGACAAAGGTTTATTGAGAGTGGTAGTCACTGTTCTTCTCCACGGTGTTATTTAGAAAAACTACAAATCAGTTGAGGTTAGAAAAACTCAAAATCGAAAATTAAGGGGATTAGGCTGACGTGGGTGTGGGGCACCAATTCTCATCGGCACCCCACACCCGTTACGTCGTTCTTGAACTGTCAGCAGTGTGTCTTAGGGTTTATCGCTGAAAGAAAACACGCGCACTGTTAAAAGCACCGGACTTAACAAATGCTTGCCACAGAATTGCGATCATGCTGCCAACAGTCGCAATGCCTAGGAAATAGTTCCAGAAGTTGGTGACCTTCGAGCTAGAAGAGGAGTTCTCACCCGAGCTAAGGTTCTTATCTTCCGAAGGCGTCTGGGGCTTCGGCTTCTCCCCGTCGGACGGATCCTTGCCATTGTCCTTCTTCTGGCCACAGCCCGGGGCGACCTTGAGGGTTACCTGCGCACTATCCACCTCCGGGTTGTAGTCGGAACCGTACATGCCCATGAACAGGTAGTCGACGCCCTCAACATCACCAGAATCGTTCGTTCCGGGCTGCCGCTCGTACATAACGTCGGAAGCAGAAAGCGTAAGGGTATCCCCGTCCTTACTCCACTGTGCCTTACCGTTCCCGAACGCCCCTTCACCTGTGCGCTTGTTGGCCTCAACGCGGTCCTCCGGGGTGTACTGCGTCATGTGTTTGCCTTCAACAAAGTAGGCCTCGTAGCCGGAGCCGAGCTGGGCCTTATCACCTTCGGTCTGCACGAATGGGTTGGTCATCTTGGAGTACAGCGCTCCGTGGTGGCCAGTGAACGTAATCGAAGAGTCTTTAGCCTTGATCTTCGATGCAGTGACATTGCCGGCCTCGTCCACCGAGACTGTGGACGCTTCCGGATCGACTTCGAAACCGAAGGTGAAATCACCACCCGTAGGGTCGCCGTTCTCCTTCACCGTTCCGGTCGTCTCCCAGTCACCGTTAGCGATTCGTCCCTTGATGTAGGAGCGCCAAGAGTGCTTGACGCCCCAGTTGAAAGTACCGGATTCGATGGTGCAGGATTCTGCTTCTGCCGCGGTTGCCTGCGGCACAGTAATCGCCGTCGCTGCGATAGCGGTCACCAGGATTTTTTTAAACATGGAAGTCCTCCAGTTGATGCGAGAAAAGTGAATTGATTGTGGGCGTGGCACGCTGTGGTTGTACCTGCAGTTCGTTGACGGAGATCGGCCAGCCGTACACCTCTGACAAGATGGGACCGGTGAAAACCTCCGCCACGCGCCCTTGAGCTGCGATCCCCCCGCATGAGACGCACACGATGTGATCGCAATATGCAGCTGCCGCGTTCAGGTCATGAAGCACCACGAGTGCGGTTACTCCTGCCTCGCGGGCTAGGGCTTTCACAGACCCCAGTAGCTGTTCTTGGTGACGGATATCGAGGGCCGCTGTCGGTTCATCCAGCAGGACTATTGGAGTGTTTTGTGCAAGAACACGGGCAAAGGCCACCCGCGCACGTTCACCACCGGAAAGCGTGCTGATATCGCGTCCGGCGAGATGCGCGGCTCCAGCTGTTTCAAGGGCGGCTTCGATAAACTGCTCGTCAAGTTCGGCGTGGGGCGTTCCGCGCCAAGGGCGGCGGCCCATCGCGACAACATCGCGTACCAGAAATTCAAAGGACACCGAGACATCCTGAAGCATCACCGCACGTTTGCGTGCGAGCTCACGGGGCGAGGTCTTCGGCGACAAACCGCCGACACTGATTTCACCGGAGAAGTCGATATCACCCGCGATCGCGCCAAGGACAGTTGACTTCCCCGCACCATTCGGGCCAATTAGTCCGGTAACCTCGCCTGGTCGGGCATTAAAGGTCACGCTGTCAACGAGGGTAGCCCCGTCGACTTGGACGGTGAGGTTGTCCACGTTCAGCATCAGTGCACCCCCTTTCGCATCATGCGGCGCAACAGGATGAAGAAGGTCGGTCCGCCAACTAAGGCGGTAAAAATACCGATTGGGAGGTCCGCAAAGGGAATCAAGGTTCGTGCGGCCACATCCGCAAAGCCGATTAGCACCGCGCCGCCCAGGGCGGATGCAGGAATGAGGATATGATTTTGCGGTCCTACGATGCTGCGCAACAAGTGGGGAACGATGAGCCCAACAAAGCCGATGAGGCCGGCGAAGGACACAGCTGCTGCGGTAAGCACTGCGGACGCCACAATTGCCACAATGCGCAACACAGACACATCTACGCCAGTGTGCACAGCAGCGCGTTCACCCAGCGCAAGAATGTCAAGTTGCCTGCCCAAACGCAGGGCTACTGCTATACCGATAAGAACGATGGGAAGAACAACCCATACGTGCTTCCACTGCGAGCCGTTGAAGGAACCCATCTGCCAAAAGATGATGGCTTCCCGGTTGGCAGTCGGTGTTAGGTACACCATGAAGGAGATGATTGCATTGCACACTGCATTAATGGCGATGCCCGTGAGGATCAGGTGAACCACCGTGACGCGACCGTTATGGCGTGCAAGTTGGTAGATGATGAAGGTAACTAAAAGTGCGCTCAAGAAAGCCAGCGCTGGCACAGTGAAAGTTCCCACGAAGGTGAGGTTGAAGACGATCGCTACAGACGCCCCAACACCTGCACCGGAGGTCACTCCGATGATGGATGGCTCCGCCAGAGGATTGGCAAAGATGGCCTGCATCAACGTGCCGGCAACGCCTAGAGCGGCGCCTACGAAGAGCCCCAAGACCAAGCGCGGCAGGCGAATATTCCATACCACGCTGGCTGTGAGGGACTCTTGCCCCGGCCCCAAAGCCAGAATCGGGAACAGATCAGAAAGTGCAACGTAATACTGTCCGAGGGCGATCGAGATGAGTCCCGCTAGAACAGCAAGCACCACTAAGGATACGAATACCGATATCCGCTGAGTGCGGCGTCGTGTGAAGACGTCGCTATGCATTGTCTGGGTCATATACAGCCTTTGCGAGTTTGACCAACGTCTGACCGGTCATAGGGCCGAAGGCCAAGGATTGACCGTCGGGGATGGTGACGATGCGCTGCTTTTGGCCAGCGATGGTCTGAGCCACACCAGGGCGTTCCAGCAGACCGTCAATTCCCCCTGTGGATTTCAATCCATCGGTCATCATGATGATGACCTCCGGGTTGATGCGGGCCAGCGCTTCTGCATTAGCAGGTTCGGCATAAGAAAGGTGGTTCTCCGCAGCGAGGTCGACTCCTCCAATTCCTTCGATGAGGTCCTGGGCACCGGTCCCCTCCCCCATGATGAAGAACACGCCGCCGTTTCCACGGGCGTAGAGGAAGGCCATACGCATTGGCTCCTCGGGGGAGATGGCCTTAATGGCTTCCTTCGCCTCATCTATTTCCTTGATGGAGCGCTCTGATAACTTGCGGGCCTCGTCCGGAAGCCCGACGGTTTCACCCAGCGTGATGATGTCTTCGTCAACCGAGTCGATGGTCCGCTGCGGTTCCATAACCACAGTGGTCACGCCTGCTTCACGGATCTGATCGATCGCATCACGGGGCCCAATGGAGTGGTCCACGATAACGAGCGTCGGGTTAAGTTCCAGGACTGCCTCAACATTGATATTGTGGCCGCCTTCAGTCACAACAGGACGGTCCGCCAGATTCGGTTCAGTGGAAGAGACGGTGCGGCCAACGATATTGTCCGCGAGCCCCAATCCACTCAGCGTTTTGGTGTAGGTCCCATAAATATCCAGCGCCAGAATCCGCGAGACGTCCGTGACGGAGACGTCATAACCATCAGCGTCAGTAAGTTCCACGGGAAGGGCGGGCTGGGCATTTGTGCTTACGGGCTCGATATCGACGAAGTCACTGACCTCAGTAACGCCTTCGAACGAGCGAGGGTCGGAGAGGTCCTGCGGTTCTGGTAGCTGGTCTGTATAGCTTCCCTGTACGCCACAGGCGGTCAGTCCCACAATGCACAGAAGCGGGATAAGGAAACGTAGGAGTAGTTTCACGGCCATCTTTCTAGGAGTTGTTCATAATGAGGCGGCTGGTGGAGCCTCCGGCGATAATGAGCCCGGCGATGAGCAGGAGGAGGTAGGTAACTGGGTCATCTGTGGTGCCGTTCGCGGAGCTCGCGGACTTGATCTGGAATTTCTTTGAGCCATCTTCATAGCCCTGCGAGGAGTCACTGGCTAGTGCGTTTTCCACAGCGTCGGAGTTGACGCCACCGTTGCTCTTCGCCCCAGAGCCGGCACTATCTCCCGCGCTGGACGAGCCTCCGCTGCTAGTGCTGCCGTTAGCGTCGTTGCAATCAGCGTTTCCGCCCAGGCTGGCGTTGAAACTTAGCGGATCGAGCTGGGTTCCAGGCTCATAGAATTCGGCGAATGCCTTGGAGCCAACGTCAGTCAGGGATACTGTTGCTTCACCCGATACGGCATCTGTTCCCACATCCAGAGACGTGAAATTCAAGTCGGCGATGGCGGTGCGTCCGAAGTCCTTCTTCTCGCCTTCCATGTTGGAGGAGCGCACGTCGCCGATTAGTTTTCCGGTTTTACCGTTGAAGGAGATTTCTAGGTTCGCAATATTGAGGTCGAGCTTGCCGTGGTGGCCGGTGAACTGGATGCTTCCGCCGTAGCGCACGGAACCCGCGCCGTCCTTAACTGCGCCTGAGTTGCCGGAAAACTGGAATCTACTATTGCTGTATCCGACTCCCGAGAGTTCCCATTTTCCTTGCGCAATGGAGCCGGTGATATAGGACTGGAATGACTTCTTCACTCCCCACTGCGCCGTAGCTTGGGTCACACCGGTGGCTTGGCAGGTTTCGTTGGCTGCACCGGATGCTCCAGACGAAGAGTCCGCCGAGCCCGTCGCACCCGTAGCGCCGGAGCTCGACGCGCCAGCTGTTGATGCTCCACTACTGTTTCCGCTGCCAGCTGCCACTGTTTCTGGAAGGTCGTTGCCGCTGAGGCCCGAAGTAGTGGTGCTACCAGTGGCGGAGGTTCCAGATGATGCGCTAGCCGACGCTCCGGAAGCCGCCGAGTTGGTGTCGCCCCGCTTCTTGAATGAGTCCAACTCATCCAAGAAAGCCTGAGTATTGCCCATAAACGTGGTGATACCGTTCATGGTGTCATTGGTTTCGGACAAAATAGCCATGGCTTCCTTGTTGAAGCCCGTAAAGGTGCCGGTAATAGAGTTCAGCTTCCGTTTCGAGCCAGATCCATTGCCGCCTGAGCCGCCAGAACCAGAGCAGGATCCATCCAACGCAATGGTGCCTGAGGAAGGATCGAGTTTTTCACCCTGCTCATAGAAGCCCGTGAAAAGCTTGACTCCCCCGGCACTAAGGGACGTGGTTCCTGCCAGGTTCACTGCCGAGCCGTTGTCTTTGACAGGCTCCTGCAGATTAATGGTGGCGATGACCTCATCGTCGCCTTGAATCTGGGCCCCGCGGGTGTAGTTGCTTCGGTTCAGTTCATAAGAAACGTAATCAACCGTCACTTTTGCTTGGTCACCGGAAGCAATGACCTTGAAGTCCGACATTGTCATGTCGAGAACCCCGTCATGTCCTGTGAAGTTCAGCGTGCCTTGGAACGGGATGGTGACTGTACCGCCAGAGGACGTGGGCGCGCTTGCTTGGAACACAAAAGCACCGTTGCCTTTTTCATCACCGCTAAAGCCGATACCGCTGGCTCCCCAGCCGCCGCGGGCGATATTGCCTTTGATGTAGCTTCGGAAGGATTGCTTGATCCCCCAGTTCCACGTACAGGAAGTCTCTGCGTGAGCTACCGGGGCGCTGTTCAAAAATGGAACGGCACCGAGAGCAAGGGGAGCTGCGAGCACCACACCGCATGCTGAGCGCCAGAGATTGCGAATCATGTTGAGAACCTTGTTTCATCCAATACTAATTATCGGCTAGGCTTGCCTTACTTAGGTAATCCTGCCCTAAATTGACAGGCCTGTCAACATATCACTAGACCGGAGGAAACAGCATGCACAGCCACCCCCACACCGATATCTTCAGGGGCATCTACCCCGACGTAGATCCGACCCAAAAGTTCCCCCCTACTCTGTCGGAACGCGTGGCTTTAGCATTCGCCGTCGGTGTTTTCATGTTCGGCGGAGTGAAGGGAGACCTACTCATCGCTGGCGTAGGGCTGGTGTTTGTTGTGGGCTGCGTTTGGACGCTTTCCCGAAAGACTCCCCGGCGCATCCGTAGCGAAGCGCGTAGCCGGTTCCCCCAAGAACCATGGGTGGAAAACCCTAGCCCCCTTATCCCCGCTTTATGGCTCGTGCTCGGTGCACTCGCTGTAACCGCATGGTGGTTTACCCCAGATGAGTTTCTCACATGGAGCGCTTCCGCAGTGGCTATCCTGGCAGCCGCTGTAACGTGGTACATGCCGGCTATACAGGCCCGACGCGCGGATGTGCCTGAAGGACCTGACTCAAACCTATAACAAACCCAAGCTTCCGTAACCCCGCGAGCCCGATCCTCAAAGCTAGCAGGCATATACGGGCAGGTTGCCCACCCCACAAGAGACCGATTCCGCAAAGTTCAGCACAGCAATAGGACAGTAGTTGGTGGATGCAGCTACCATGCCAGCTGTGACTGAGAAATTCCGCCAACTGCCACCGCCCGGCCCCGCGTGGGGCGGCAGCCTCATGGGCACCTCCATCGTCTCCCGGCTGCTCGTTGAGGAAGGCATGCTGACAGGTTCCGCTGTTTTCGCAGCACTGTCCTGCGTCATCCTCCTCGTGCTGACAGTAGGTTTCGCGGTCTACCGCCAGCCCAGCTTTGCCCGGACCTCCATGGCGGAATGGTCCATGTACTTCATCGGCATCCTGGCGCTCGGCGCAGCACTGTCGGGTTTGACGGATATCGGAACATTCCGTCTAGTGGGCTTTTGGATAGGCGGCCCCGTCACCGTCATCACCTGGGCTATTCAGCTCACCCGCTTCGACGGCCAGCCGCGGTTTACCTGGGGCCTGCCGCTGGTCGGCCCCATGATTTCCTCCTCCGTAGCCGGCTTCCTCGCCTTGGACTATGGCCATGCATACCACGTCATGGGCACGGTTCTTTTTGTCATGTCGCTTTCTACGGCGGTCCCTATCTTCATCCGCGTGTACTGGGCCGCCTGGCAGGGCAAGGTCAATCTCACCGGCGCCAACTCCGCGACGGCCTGGGTTCCGCTGGGCGTGGTGGGCCAATCCACTACCGCGATGCAGATCCTCTATCCCGGTAGCTTCTCTGTCTATTACGGGCTTACCGCAATGGTGATCGCCATTCCCCTCGCGCTCTATGCCATGGTCACCTTCTACCCCAACGTGGCTCGCTGGGTGGATTACTCGCCTGCGTGGTGGGCGTGCACCTTTCCGCCGGGAACGGTCAGCATGGGCGGGCACCAGATAGCGCTGGTAAATGGCTCTGAGCTCCTAGACCTCATCGCGCTCAGCATCCCGGTACTCCTCATCGCGCACTGGTCTGCCTGCTCCTGCCGCTTCATTAGCTGGATCATCAAAGGCCGGCGCGCACAGCGAAGCGGGGCCAGCCCAGTCTCGGACTAGCCCCGCCACGCGAAAATTTGGATGCTTAGGAAGCCTTAGTTCTCGGCCTTCTCAAACTGAATGACCTGGCCCTGGCTGCCCAGCGCAAAGGTGTTGCCCTCTACGGGGATGACCACTGGCTTGGCGGAGAGGATGGCGTTGAGCGCATCGGCATCGGCCATCTCATCCGGGCCGCAGGCACGCATCGTAGAATTCAGGTTCTCCACCACGATGGCATCGGTCTGATCCAGCGTGTAGCTACCACCACCGGAATTGCAGCCATCGTTGAAGTTCAGCGTGCCATCCTCATTGAAGGTCACGGAGATGTCCGGGTTCTTCTTTGCGGTGAAAGTACCGTTGAGAACCTTCTGGGCCTCGTCAGCTGGCAGCTTATCCTGCAGACCGTCGACGTCCTCGTACTTCTCAATCAAGCCAGAGCCTTCCGGTGCTTCCGAATCCTTGGAGGAGGAGAAGGAGTCACCGAACAGACGCGAGCTCAGCTCCTGGATCTGGCTGGTCTTCACGGAGTCGGCGGAGGACATCTCTTGCGCACCGGCGGTACCGGCACCCAGGACGCCGCCGGCGAGGGCGACGAACGCGGTTGCAGTGGTTACTTTCTTCAGTATGCGTGAAATCATGGCCCCGAAGCTATCGAGCATCACCGGCAGCATCAACCCATATCATGCGTTTCTGATGATATTTTACGGCAACTCCAACACTCTAAACCCACAGGCAAGCTCCTCAGAAAACGGCACTGCGCTGGAGTTTAAGTGCGCTTAACGTAGCCCATCCGCGGGCGGAAGCCCTGCGGGTGCTTCATCTGCGCCACTGCATCCCCGATAATCATGCGGTGGCGGGCGCTGACGGACGTCGGCATCTGCGCCACGGAGAACCACTGCGCGGCAAGGTTTTCTTCGTCGGAGATGACCGGCTCCGCATCATCCGGCACGGAAACGCGAATGGCGGTATCCATGAACATGCAATTGTCCCCATTGGGGTAAGTCACTGGGCCCACCTGCCCCACCCCAAGAAGCGCTTCGATGCGCCCGTCAAGACCAATCTCTTCTTTAACTTCACGCAGTGCGGTCGCCGTAATCTCCTCACCCGGCTCACAGATACCGGAGATAGGACCCCACGCACCAGTATCGGCACGCTGAGCAAGCAGGACCGATGGCAGCTCCCAGATCGCGGAGCCGGTAGGCACGGCCCGCACAATAACCGCGGTCACGCCGGGCAAAAAGAGCTGCTCGTGGCCGATTTTCTCACGCAGGGACACAATATAATCAGGAGTGGGCATGGGCTTTATCTTAGCGTCTTAGAGCTGCGCCAGAATCTCCGGCAGGAGCGCCTCAATGTCAGAGGCGGGAGTAAAAGACATCTCTGCCTCCGAGCCGTGAGCACAACCCTCGCTACCCGCGGCCGCTTCCGTCGTACCGGACAGAACTCCCACAATCACGCCTTCATAGGGGCTGCCCGGCGCGCCAAAGACCGGTGCGCCGGAATCACCGTGTGTGGAGCAGACGTGGGCGCGCGCAGAGATAGTATCCACAGTGCGCTCACCAAACTGGAGTTTCCCGTGTCCCTCTCCGTGTGTGAGCGGGCCGCAGGTCTCACCGGTGATGCGCCCCAGCTTGCACACCTCATCGGGAAGTTCCTCCTGCTCGGCCGCGACCACGCTGGTGGGCATGTCCTGCGGAACATAAAACTCCGCCTGCCGCGTTATCTCCACTAAGGCAAAATCAAGCTGGTGCGTGTCCGGTGCGCTGAGGTCGGAGTAGATGATGCTGCCAACGGGCTCGGCCGGGTAAATGAACTCCCCGTCCGCGGCACCCGCCCACACCGTATCCCCGGGCTCACCGCAATGGGAGGCGGTAACGGCGATGGTGCGGCCGTCGTCAAGCACAAAGCTCCATGCCACCGTACAGAGGTTGAAGTCGAAGGCTTCGCCGGGAACGGGCTGCATGCTAGAGATATCCAATGCTGCCCCCGGCGGCACCGGAGACGCACCCGGAGTGTGTGTTTGCGGCGGGGGCGGCTCAATAGTGGCGTTCTCGAACGGATGTGAGGCGGCCTCGGGAACGGGCTCAACGCCCGTGTGCACCGTGCACCCAGCCGCCGCCAGAGCTGCTGTGCTGAGTGCCCCAAGCAGGAGAAACCTAGGCATCCTCTTCTGGTGCAGCCTCACCCGCGTTCGCCTTATTCTCCTTATTTTCCTTCTCCATCTCCGCGACCTGCTTCATGTCACGGATGAACTTTTCTGGGTCAAATTCGGTAAAGTACTCTGGGCCCGAGAACTGTTCCTGTGCCATTGGCTTAAACCTCCGTGCTCTTAATGTACTGCGTAATGTAATCCTTCACCGCCGCGGCATCGTTTGGCAGGTCGGTGACGTGACGCTCGGCTTCAAGGATTTCGGCGAAACGCTCCGGCACCTCCGGCTCGCTGCCAATGGCTTCCTTGATGGTCTCCGCAAACTTCACCGGCAGGGCGGTCTCCAGGCAGATGATTGGGGTGTCGACCCCATACTCTTCCTGTACCCCGCGGGCGACCTTGATGCCGTCAGCCGTGTGCGGGTCCACCAGCACGTCGTAGCGCTCGTGGACATCCTTAATGGTGGCGAGGCGGTCCGCGTGGGTGGAGGAACCGGACAGGAAACCGTACTCCGCGTGGGCGGCGTCGAGCGCCTGCTTGTCGACGTTAAACCCGCCTTCCTTCACCTTCGTCCCGAAAAGCTCCTTAATCTGTGCGGCATCGCGGCCCAGCAGATCAAAAGCGAAGCGCTCGAAGTTCGAGGCGCGGGAAATATCCATCGACGGCGAGGAGGTTTTGTACGTCTGCTCCGAGGAGCGCGGGCGGTAGCTGCCGGTGCGGAAGAACTCATCGAGCACGTCGTTCTCATTGGTCGCGACGATGAGACGATCAATGGGCAGGCCCATCTGGCGGGCGATGTGGCCGGCGCAGATATCACCGAAGTTACCGGTCGGAACGCTGAAGGAGACTTTCTCCGTGTTTTCCGTAGTGACCTTGAGGTAGCAATTGATGTAGTAGACCACCTGCGCCATGAGGCGAGCCCAGTTAATGGAGTTGACCGCGCCGATGCGGTTCTCTGCCTTGAAATTAGCGTCGGCCGAAACAGCCTTGACCACGTCCTGGCAATCATCAAAGACGCCGTCGAGGGCGATATTGCAGATATTCGGATCATCCAGGCCGAACATCTGGGCCTGCTGGAAGGGCGTCATGCGCCCGGCCGGGGTCAGCATGAAGACACGGATGCCCTTGCGCCCGCGCATGGCGTACTCCGCCGAGGAACCGGTATCGCCAGAGGTAGCGCCCAGAATATTGAGGGTTTCGCCGCGACGGGCCAGCTCGTATTCGAAGAGCTCGCCCAACATCTGCATGGCCATGTCCTTGAAGGCGGCCGTCGGCCCCTCAGAGAGGTGGCCAATGTAAAGGCCCTCCCCCAGTTCGCTGACGGGGACGATCTCCTCGTGGTCAAACTTGGGGTAAGTGTAGGCGCGCTGGGCAATTCCTTCGAGGTCTTCGGCGGGAATATCATCCACAAAAAGCTTGAGCACTTCGGCGGCCAAGGCCGCGTAGCCACCCTCCGCCAAGGTCTGGCGCCAGTTAGTCAGAGTGGCGTCATCGATGCGGGGGTAAGTTTCCGGCAGGTAGAGGCCGCCATCGGGGGCCAGACCGCCGAGGAGGATATCCGTAAAGGAGGCGGGCTGGCGGTCGGTATCGCGGGTCGAAATGTACTTCACCCCCTGCATCTTAGTTGGTGCCGCGTAAAGTATCAGCCATGTCGGTCCCTCATCCTCGCAATGTAATTACCACTAAGGCTCTCTCCGTGTGGGTAGCTGCGGTGTTGGTCTACATCGTGGCAATTACCGGCCGCACATCTTTTGGCGTAGCGGGGCTTGAAGCCATCGATCGCTTCGACGTCGATGCCTCCCGCATTGCTGTTTTCACCTCTGTGCAGCTGGGTATTTATTCACTGGCACAGATCCCTACGGGCATGCTCATTGATAGGTTCGGACCCCGCCGCTTGCTGGTCATTGGCTCCGTCATCATGGGCATAGGCCAGGTGGTCCTCGGTTTCACCAGTAATTATTGGGTAGCCATCGCCGCCCGGCTGCTCATTGGCGCGGGCGATGCCACCGCCTTCCTCTCCGTGATGCGCATCCTGCCCTATTGGTTCCCGCTGCACCGGACCCCCATGTTCACCCAGGTCACCTCGTCGCTGGGGCAGCTCGGTCAGTTCATGTCTGCCTTGCCTTTTGCCATTCTGCTGGGCTGGGGCGGGTGGACCATGGCCTTCGTTACCTTGGGTGCGGTGGGCATTCTCATCGCCGTTGCGGCCGCGGTGGCGGTTGCGGATTCCCCAGAATCACTCGGCATCGTGCCCAAGCCAAAGGAAAAACCGAACGCGAAGCCGGAGAGCACTGCCGCACTGTTATCTACCGTTTTCCTCTCCCCCGTAGCCTGGCAGGCATTCTTCATTCACTGGATTGGTCTGGGGGCCACCAACGTGTTTGTCATGCTGTGGGGAGTGCCCCTGATGACCGCGGGCATGGATTTTTCTAAGACTAGCGCCGGCTGGGTCCTGACGTGGTTTAGCGTGTGCATGGTGCTGGTTGGTCCCTTGCACGGCCGGTTATCCTCCCGAGCTCGGGGTTTCCGTCCCTGGCTGGCCTTGGGGTTTGTGGCTATCCACTGCGCGGTGTGGGTCCTGTTCTTCCTCTTTGGCGGCAGCTACCTCTCACTGTTCATCCTCATCAGCGTGGTGTCCCTGTGCACACCGGTGGCAAATTATGGATTCGACATTGTCCGTGAAAACCTGGATCGCCGCGTCGTCGCGACGGCGACGGGTCTGGGAAACATGGGCGGCTTCATTGCCACGGTCATCGGCGCCCAGCTCGTCGGCATGGTTCTCGATCACTTGGGCAATGGGCCGGACTATCCCTTCTATGACTTCCGGCTTGCTGCCTGGGCTGTCTTTGGCGTGTGGTGCATTGGCATCGTGGGTGTTCTCATCACCCACATCCTGCGCAGCCGGGGCGGGGAGGAAGGGCCGCACGCCAGAATCGTGCAAGTGGGTTAGTAAAGGGCTGAATTACTGAAAGGCCAAGGCGCTCAACGGCGCCTCAAGGGGCAGCCCATTGGCCACTTCAAAGACCCCGATCCCGCCGCCGATGGGGACGAGAACGGCGATGCTCACCCCCACTGCGGTCCTGAGCAGCTCGCGTAATTTTCGTCGTTTCTCCACCTCAACGCACCAACCTTTATCGTTTCGTTATCTGTGCGTGTGAGCTTAAGAGCTACGGCTGCAAGGCAAATCCTCATTGACTGCGCATCACCTGCCAGTCCCTGTGGGCTCCATGGCAGCGCACTCAACGAGAGTGGCGGGCAGACTTATTCTGCGGGGGTCGACTCTACGTAGATCGGACCTTCCACCGGGGCGACAACACCGGCATCGAAGGCGGCGAGGACACCTTTCGCATCATCTTTCGTGATGGCGCCTGCCTCGACGGCCTTCTCCAAATCAGCCTCAAGCATCTGACGGGAGCGGTACCTATCCGACGCCACCGACAGAAGTCCGCGTGGCACTGACTCCGATGGAATCCCCAGTGCTTCCGCCAGCGAGACAATGCGATCCTTTTCAGCCGGGTCAAGCTCGGCGCCTACCGACGGATCTTGTGGGACGCCGCCGTCGACCACCTGCTCCACCGTCAATGCCCCCTCCGGCACTTGGTACCGCTCCGTAGCCCACCAGCCCGCGCCGACGGCGGTGATGACTGCCACCACCACGAGGACCCATACGGCGATAATCTGCTTGGACTTCACGACCACAATTTTAGACTTCTCTCACATTCGCGGCTTAATCCGCGCGGGGGCCAAAGGTACCAAAAGAATTTCCATGCGGCGGGTGCGGCGAATCGAGGCGCTCGGACAGCGCATCGATGATGGAGCGGATGGTGGACTCCGCCACGGAGCGATCCAGGCTGTTGCGGCGCGTGCCCTCAGGCTTCGGCTCAGTCGAGACAACGCGCGGCTTGTCGACGTCCAACCGCATCACCGTCCCCTCCACGCTCAGCGCAGCGGCGGGGTCGCACCCAGCCGCGCGGGCAGCGGAGAGGAAGGCGTCGAGATCAGCAAGAGTGGCATCGTTGAGGTCGAGGGACAGGTTCAGGCTCATGGTGTGCTCCTTTGTGCGGCGCGGGGATAATGACTGTTCACTGCCACCTAAGGCTATCGGCTGATCACCTGATAGAACAGGGGCTTGCTCCAAAGTCAGGGAAAGATCCGGGTGAGCTCAGGGTGCGGGTCAGGGGCGGAGCAACTGCCTTCTGCTAGTCATGCTCGAAGGATTCTGCTTCACCCCAGAACACCTCATCCACTATCTTCCGCGCGTGCCTGGTCACTTTGAGGTAATGCTCCAGGAATTGCTGATTACGCTCGGGCTCCCACCCGGCCGCGCCGGCCACCTGCGCCAGCTGCGGGCCCGGTGCCGGAAGCTGGTCCACGCGCTTGCCGCGCACCAGCACGAGCGCATTGCGGGCATCGGTGGCCAAGAGCCAAGCCTCCCGCAACTCCTGCACTTGCTCGACAGGGATAACCTCATTGTCCTCGAGGGCATCGAGCACCCGCAGCGTGGACGGATCATGCAGCGCCGGAACCTCGTGGGCGTGCATCATCTGGAGCAGCTGAACGGTCCATTCGATATCCGTTAGCCCACCGCGCCCCAGCTTGGTGTGGGTATTGCGGTCAGCGCCGCGCGGGAGGCGTTCGTTATCAACGCGCGCCTTCATTCGGCGGATATCACGAATCGTCTTCTCACTCACGCCCTTCGGCGGATAGCGGAAGGCATCCACCATGGTGAGGAAACGTGTACCGACCTCCTCATCTCCTGCCACGAAGGCCGCGCGGAGCAAAGCCTGCATCTCCCAAGGCTCGCCCCACTGCGAGTAATAGCGCTCATAGGATTCGATCGAGCGCACGACCGCTCCCGAGCGCCCCTCTGGCCGCAGGCCCAAGTCCACGTCCAAGGGCGGATCCCCGGAAGGCTTTGCCAGACGGCGACGCAGTTTCTCAATGATGCCGATGGCCCATGGCAGAGCTTCTTCTTCGGCATTATCTCCTGTTGGCTCCGCCACCACGATGACATCGGCATCTGAACCAAAGCCCAGCTCCATACCACCGAGCCGCCCCATGCCAATCACGGCGATGCGGGCTGGTGGTTCGGCATCCTCATGGCTCAGCCTCCACGCCCTGACCTCGGCGCGCAGCGCGGCTTCCAGCACAGCATTCCAGATGGTGGACAGTTCAAAACACACTTGTTGAACCGGCAAGAAGCCCAATAAATCAGCAGCGGCAATCCGCGCTAGCTCTGCGCGGCGGAGGGATCTGGCAACCGATACTGCCTTGTCTGGGTCCGCGTGGCGCTTGGTGGAATTAATCAAGGCGGAAGACACTTGCTCGGGCTTGGTTTCCAACAGCTTGGGCCCTGCCGCGCCATCGGAGAGCTGCTTGACGACGTCCGGGGCGCGAATAATGAGCTCCGCCGTAAAGGGCGAGGTGCCCAGAATCTTCATGAGGCGTTGGCCAACAACGCCTTCGTCACGAAGCATGCGCAAAAACCACGTCCGGTCATAAGCTGCCTCAGAAAGCTTGCGGTAATTCAGCAGGCCCATATCCGGGTCAGCGGTATTGGAGAGCCACTCCATCAACGTCGGCAGCAGAATGGCCTGGATGCGCGCCTTGCGCGATTGCCCCGCGGCGAGGGAGGTGAGGTGCTCAAAAGCTCGGTCTGGGTGGCGATAGCCCAGTGCCGCCAGCTGCAAGAGCGCGGCTTCGCGGGAGAGCTTGAGTTCATCCGCCGACATCGAGGCCACGGAATTGAGCAGTGGGCGGTAGAACAAGCGCGAGTGGAGCTCAGAGATAAGCAGGCGAATCTTCCGCAGCTGGGTATTCATCTGGTCCGCTGCCGACTGATGCCCCTGTGGGTGAAAGCCTGAATTGATGGCCAACCACGTGAGCGCCTTGTTGTCGTCCTTCTCCGGCAAGGTGTGGGTACGGCGGAAACGCTCCAGCTGAAGGCGGTGCTCAAGCAAACGCAGAAACTCGTAGGCCTCGATGAGCTGGGTGCCGTCTTCACGTCCGACATACCCGGCGCGCACGAGCGCTGCCAGTGCATCGACCGTGGCGAGCGTGCGCAGCGATTCATCCGAGCGCCCGTGCACCAACTGCAGCAACTGGACGGCGAACTCCACGTCACGCAGGCCGCCCTCCCCCAGCTTGAGCTCTCGAAGGCGCATCTTTTCGGGGACATTATCCAGCACGCGGCGGCGCATAGCTTGAACGTCTTCCACGAAGGACTCCCGTTGCGACGCAGTCCACACCATCGGCCCGATCTGTTCCAGGTAGTCCGTGCCTAAGGGCAGATAGCCGGTTTGCGGCCGTGCCTTCAGCAGCGCTTGGAACTCCCAGGTTTCTGCCCACCGCTTGTAATAGGCCACGTGTGAATCCAGCGTTCGAACCAAGGCACCGGATTTACCTTCCGGGCGCAGGTTGGCGTCAACCTCGAAGAAGCAGGCCGAGCCAATCCGGTTGAACTCCGACGCTAGGCGGGTGATCCGTGGTGTCGCCTCGGAGCCTACGAAGACCACGTCCACGTCGGAGATGTAGTTCAATTCGCCCGCGCCGCACTTGCCCATCGCGATGACGGCCAGCTGCGCATCGAGTGCTTCATCCCCATAGACCACCCGGACCGCGCCGGCGAGTGCTGCCGTCAAGGCGGCATCTGCGAGGGCTGTGGTCAGCCTAGTGACCTCCCGGAAACCAACTCGCGGCTGGGGGCGTGACTGGCCCTTGCGCGAGTGAAATGTACCTGCGAGGTCATGGGCGGCAATGCGCATCATCAGTGTTCGGTAGGCCACTTTGAGTGGTGCTTTGTGGTCCCCCGGTGCTGCCCGGTAGGTGCCGGGAGACGTCAGGTCGGGGCTCGCGGTGTCAGGCTGGTCTGGTTGCTCAACGTATGTCGCAGGTTCCGCCCCGACCTCTGTGAGCAGCGTGTGCAGCATTTCGGTAGGAGTCGGCAGCGCCCGCTGCAGCTCGTGCCAGGTTTCTGCGTGTGCAGCGAGATGATCACCGAATGCCGAAGAGCCGCCCAGCAGGGCGATGAGTCGCACCCGGAATGTTTCGTCCTCGCGCATCGCCGGGCCAATCTCAGGCGCCCCCTCGACGATCCTCATCAACGTGTTGAGGGCCATATCGGGATCGCCTGCTCCGGCCAGTGTCCACAACAGTTCTAGGGACTCCGGATTATCCCACCCGAGGCGGGATAGATCCTCCGCAGCAGTTGGCCGGGTCAGACCAAGAGTAGCTGGGGACGGTACTGATGCTGGACGCATACTTCTCCTAGAAATTCAGGTTGTTGCGCAATTCGAATGCGGTGATCTGCTGCTGGTATTCGTGCCACTCATCCCACTTTGAGCGCAGGAAGTACTCAAAGACGTGTTCACCGAGGACCTCCGCCATAAACTCGGAGCGTTCAAATTCTCGGAGGGCTTGGTCCAGGCTGCTCGGCAGATCCTTGTACCCCATCGCACGGCGCTCGCGGTGGGTCAGCTGGTGGACGTCATCCTCGGCCGGATCCCCTAGCTCATAGCCTTCTCTGATTCCGCGCAAACCAGCGGCAAGGAGCACCGCGTAACCCAGGTAAGGGTTCATCGCTGAATCCAGCGAGCGGATTTCAACTCGGCGCGACATTTCCTTGGAAAGGCGGTAGGTGGGAACTCGCACCAGCGCAGAACGATTAGAGATTCCCCACGTCACTGACCCTGGAGCCTCGCTGCCAAACATCAGGCGCTTATAGGAGTTGGTCCACTGGTTGGTGATCGCTGTCATCTCCACTGCGTGTTCAAGAATGCCGGCGATGAACTGCCGTCCTGTGCTGGACAGCGAAATCTCATCATCGGGGTCATGGAAGGCGTTGGAATCTCCCTCGAAAAGGCTCAAGTGAGTATGCATGCCCGAGCCTGAGCGGTCCTCGAAAGGCTTGGGCATGAACGTCGCGTGCACTCCTTGCTGGGAGGCAACCTCTTTGATGAGGTAGCGGAAGGTCATGATGTGGTCCGCCATCGACAATACGTCAGCATGGCGGAGGTCGATCTCCTGCTGGCCAGGTGAGGTCTCATGGTGGCTGAACTCCGTGGCGATGCCCATTGATTCCAACGCGTACATTGACCGGCGCCGGAAGCTCGGGGCGTTATCATGCGTGGCTTGGTCGAAATAGCCGCCGTTATCGGTGGCAACAAGCCTGTTGATATCGCGCGCGTCCTCAAGGAGATAAAACTCAATCTCAGGAGATGCCTTGCACGTGAATCCCTCATTGGCCGCCTCGGTTACCTGACGGCGCAGGATGTGGCGCGGGTCCACCAACGAAGGTTGCCCATCGGGCTGAGTAATGTCACAGAACATGCGCGCCGAGAGAAGCTCGGGCTCTTCCTTGTCAAAGGGCATGATCTGAAAGGTTGAAGGGTCCGGCATCGCGATGGTGTCGGCCTCCGAAATACGGGAGAACCCTTCCACTGAAGAACCGTCGAAGCCAACACCTTCCTCGAAGGCGGATTCCAACTCTGAGGGGCTCATTACCACCGATTTCAGCGCCCCCAAGATGTCAGTGAACCAGAGGCGAATGAAGCGGATATCGCGTTCTTCAACTGTACGAAGGACGAATTCGTGTTGGCTGTTCATGCTTTAAACCCTACCGCCGCGCACCGAAGCCACGGAGAAAGTTTCTTCTTTTGCCCCCGCACCGACATTTATTAACCCAGTTGACAAGAGTATCTCGGGGGCAAATTCTTTCGACTCCCCTGACCCCTGTCGGCTTCACATGCTGGAATGGCCACACAACCGAACAGATGTACCCATAAAGAAGGATGAGAAACAGCCATGAACACACACCACGCAACCCTGAGCCAGCGAGGAATCGAGCTCATTAGCCAAGCAGCCCAGCAAGGATGGTCGCCTAAAGACCTGCTCCATGTCCTGGGTAGTTTTTGCCACCCACTCATTTATCGCGCCGCCCCTCATGTTCCCGCACAGATTAGTTCCACTGCGCTGCGCAAGGAATGGTTGAGTACTACCCCGCCTGCCTCGATGACCATGCCGACCGATGACCTTATGCGACTTATTGAAGCAATCACTTTCCTGCCACCCCTTCGGGACGTTGAAGTGCTAGCGGCCCAACGAACCGACTCTCGGGTATCCCGCGACAGCAAGGAAGATAGGATCCGCGCCAAAATCTCTCATCTTTTGCGAAAAGCAGAATCCACTCCCTATGAAGAAGAAGCCAGCGCGCTCATCGCCAAAGCGCAGAGCCTGCAACAACGGCACCGCCTCGAGGAGACACTGACTAGTTCCTCGGACACGGTGGTATCCACACGCATCCATATCAGCGCTCCCTATATCAACCACAAAACCACTCTGCTCAGCGTCATTGCGGATCGGAACGGATGCACCGCCCTCAGGCTGCATCCCAAAGGGATTGTCACCGTCATTGGCGCTGAAGAGGACGTTCACCACGTCACTGATCTTTTCGCCTCACTTCTACGGCAATGTGAATGGCATATGCACCACGGCGAACACGCCGAGAGTGCGCGCCAGCTTGGCAATGTGGCGTCTTTCCGCCGAAGCTTCATTCTGTCTTATGCCACCCGTATCGGTGAGTTATTGGAGGAAGCAAATTCAAAGCTGTTCTCCCACGACGTAGAAGGGACTGCTTCGGCACCAAGCGGCCCCAGCACTCGGCAAGACGAAATTACCCTGGCTCAGCAATCGCTATCGGCAGTCGAAGAACGCCGCCGCAACGCCGAAGCAGTGACTGATCGAATCTACCCCAATGCGCGCACCGTCTCCCTGGCGGTGAGAAGCCACGCAGGAGTATCCGCCGGCGCATCAGCTGCAGAAAAGTCCCACTTGGGAGGTGATTCCTTGGGGCTTAACGGACGCCGCCAACTCACCTGCTAAGGACGATTAATGGCAGGCACATTTGCGTTACTAGCCAGGTAACCTAGAAGGCGGTACCGAGGTTTGATGCCTCCTTTTTATCAATTCGCTCCCCGACGAAGGTGTGTACATGTCTCCAAAGACGTTCCTTGAAATCGAAGCCAAGTTCGCCGTGGATGAGACCACCCCCATGCCGGATCTCACCCACCTCGATGAGGTTTCCCGTGTTGCAGAAACCCGCCACCACTCGTTGTCCGCGATTTACTACGACACCGAGGACCTCCGCCTTACCCACGCGAAGATCACGCTGCGACGTCGCACCGGCGGAAATGATGATGGCTGGCACATCAAGATCCCCGGTGCGGAAGGTCGCACTGAGATCCGCGCGGAACTCGGTGAGCCCATCGACGGCAAATACGAGGTTCCGGACGAGTTGCTCCACCAGGTCCGATCGGTAGTGCGCAACCAGCCTCTTGAGCCGATCGCACAGGTGGATAACAACCGCACCGAGTTGCTCCTCGTTAACGCAGACGAGCAACCAGTTGCTGAGTTCTGCGATGACCATGTCACCGCGTTCTCCTTCCTGCCGGGTGGTTCGCAGAACACGTGGCGCGAGTGGGAAGTAGAGCTCGCCGGGGACCTGCCAGGAAGCAAAGCAGGCAGCAAACTGCTGCGGCACGCCACGTCCCTATTGATCGGTTCTGGAGCTCGGGTTTCCTCCTCGCCGTCCAAGCTGAAGTCTGCTTTGGGAGACTCCATCAACAACGTCGAGCTGCCTCCGGCCCTCGCCGCGTCCACTGTGGAGCCGGGCTCCCCCGCGGCGGCAGTCGTGGAGGCACTGAAGGCTAATCGGGACAAGCTCGTCGAATTCGATCCGCGGGTTCGCCGGGATGAGTGGGATTCGGTGCACCAAATGCGTGTGGCTACCCGTGAATTGCGCAGCCACTTGCAGACCTTCCACGGCATTGTGGTGGGCCCTGAGATCAAGCGCATCGAGTCAGATCTCAAGGAGCTTGCGGCCATGCTGGGCGTTGCCCGTGATGCCGAGGTCGTGGAAGAACGTTGGCAGAATCTTCTCGCTTCCGAGGACTCCGATGTTCTCGATGACGCTACCCGCGAGCACATTGCGCATGACATGGGCCGTGCCTACCGCCGTGCGCATCGCCGAGTCATCGCCGCGCTCGATTCGGACCAATACCTAGCTCTGCTCGATGCACTGGACGCTTTCCTCGCCAACCCGCCGGTTGCCGGGGAAGACACCTCCGCTGACTCAGACAGCTCATCCGCGGATAGCGGAGCGGAAGACTCTGAAAGCGCCGAGTCGGCATCCACTGATTCCGCTCAGGAACAAGAAGCAGCACAAGACTACGAGCCGAAGCACGCCAAGTCTGATGAGGAAGCCGAGCCCCACGATCTCGACGCGGTGATGGCCCTGCACCTCAAGCAGGCTTATGACAAGCTGGTCAAGCGCCACAAGAAGGCCGTCTCCAACTGGGATAACACCGAGCTGACGCTGCACGAGCGTGAGGAGTATTTCCACGATATGCGCAAGGCAGCGAAGAAGCTGTGCTATGCCGCGGAAGCTGCTGGGTCCGCTACCACGCTGAAGACGAAGAACCTCTACAAGGCCTGCAAGCAGATGCAATCTGTCTTGGGAGACTTCCAGGATTCGGTGACCTCCCGCGATAAGCTGCTCGAGTTGGCAGAAAGCGCACGCCGCCGTGGTGAGGACACCTTCGGCTATGGCCTCCTCTACCAGCGTGAGCGCATCATCGGATTGGAAGCACTCAACGCCTACTCGGATAGCTTCAAGGCCATCAAGTCTGCTTTCAAGCCGCTGCGCAAGAAACTGCGCTAGCCGGCTGGCTTTCCTCCTCTAGTCTTCCTGCGCTGCGAGGCAACAAGCCGAAGCGGCCCACACCTTCGCTCCCGTGCGGTGGTGTGGGCCGCTTCTGTTGAGCGGACTTCTTAAGTGGGTTTCTTAATCAGCCGTGCCGTTCTCGGCGGTGTGGTGCTTTAGTAATCGTCCTCGGCGGCGTCCTCAGCATCAGCTGCAGCGGTGCGTGCTTGCGCGATTTCGATGGCGTGCTCAGCCTCCTCACGGGAATCATAAGGTCCCATGCGGTTCTCCCAACCGGACACCTTGCCCTGGGATACCTCACCGGTGGACGGGTCATAGAACCACTTGTTATCGGCCTCAGCCATAATTTTCTCCATTCTCTTCATCTCTCACTCAGTGCACCCCACACTACAGACCGCCTACGTACCATGCCCGTTAGAATAGATAGGTCACTTAGTCCTGCTGCTACTTCTTTGGCAGGATATCGCCACCAGCAAAGGAGAACCTTCCCGATGCCCCTGTGGACTGCCCCTTCGACCCCGGCCGTCGACCGCGTTCGCGCCGCACACCGCGAGAACGTGGGCGCTGAATCAGCACACGTCGCCAGCGCCCCCGCCACTTGGGCACTCATTGGCGAGCACATCGACCACTACGGCGGCATCGCCATCATGGGGCTTGCAGATATCCGCGCGGCAGCAGCTGTCAGCCCCCGCAGCGACGGACTCGTCAAGGTTCACCTCGAGCACACCAATGGAGAGACCGTTAAAGACGAGATCTCCCTCGAACAGGTTTCTGCCCTCGCTGCACAACAGCAACCCGGCGTGGATTCTGAAGGCCAGCCCATCGAGCCCCCAGCACCCGAAGGCGCTATCGCGGCGCGCCTCGGCGGCATCATCTACACCATGATCAACCGCCAGCTTCTTACCCGCGAGACAGCTGGTGCCGATATCACCGTGGTCAACGACATCCCCGATTCAACTGGACTCGGCGCCGCCGCAGCGATCGACATCGCCACCGCTTTGGCGTTGCTCGGCACCGCGGATGATCTGCATGATGCCCCGCTGCGCGCCCGCATCGCAGAGGTCTGTTCCCAAGCGGTTGGCACCTTCGCGCGATTCCCTGCACTGCGCGCTCGTCACTCCGCTGCCCTGCGCGGCGCAGGTGATTCCATCACCATCATCGACTACGCCGACGGCTCCGTGACCCAGGCACCCCACATGATCAACAAGGACATTGCAGCCTTCGCCTTGGCCGTGCCCGGAGACGTGGATTCCGCTGAGGCCGTGACGGAGATTCGCGCCCGCGAGCGGTTCATCGACGCCGCCTGCCGCGCCTTCGGCACGCCGTCGCTGCGCTTGTTGCCGGATGCGCCCCAGCGCGTCCTTGAGTGGCTGGCCGCGGTCCACAAGGTGCACGGCACCGAGAACCAGCCGACCATCGCCGAAGCCACGGCATGGCTGACCTTCTACTCGGAGGAAACTGAGCGCGCCGAAGGCATTGCTCGTGCTTTGCGTTCCCGCCGCGGCACCGAGCTCTTCCCGCTGCTCACACAGTCGCAGTCTGCCTTGGCCACCGTCTATGGTTTCAACTCCGCAGAAAAACTCGCGCAGCTGGCCACCGCCCGCGGTGCCGTCGCCTCACGCTCTGCTCACGCCGGCACATCCTCCGCCGTCATCGCCTACGTGCCGAGCGCTAGGGCCACAAACTTCGCGGCCGACTTGGCCGAGGACGGCCTGATGGTCATTCCGCTTTCTGCCGGAAGCTCTGCAATCACCGAGGACTAATCTGCCGGCCAGGCAAAGAGCACATCGCGCTCCGCAACGTCGGCCTTCACCAAGGACACCATCGTTTCCTTGCCGGTCTCTGGGTGGCCTACGGCCTGCCCAATCACCGGTGGGTCCAGCACGAAGAGCCGTGCTTTCTCGCGCTTTGGCCCACCATCAACCACGACGGCCTCGAAGTTGGTGCCAACCCACGGCGCCAAGACGGTCGCCTCCGTCAGGTTCAAGCACGCCTTATCCACCTGGGAGGCCAACTGCGATGTTGAGCGCATCGTGGACATGACATCCCCGGCGCGCTCGCGCACCCACTGCGGAACCTCGTAGCCACCGCTCAGCGCCAAGCAGACCTCCGTGGCGAAGCGGTCGACAAGCCTCCGCAGCGGGGCGGTCACGTGGGCATAGTAGCCGCCGATTCCCGCGTGCACGTCCGCTTGGCCATCTTCGAGCCACACGTAGTCCGCACCCCGCAACAACCGCTGGGCCTCACGCATCACCGCCATCCCGCGCGGTGAATCCGCATCCACGGAGTGGAGGAATTCCGAGATGCTGCGCTCCCCCAGCTCGAAGCCCAGGGCCTCCGCTTCCGAGCGAAAAGTTTCCTCGGCCTCCGGGGTGGCCGCAGATAGGGTGCGCAGGAAACCAACTCCGTGCTCTTCCATCAACCGCCCCGCACACATTCCGGTGAGCAAGGAAATCTCCGAGTTATAGTCCATCACCTCATGGCGCGGCTCCATCACCAGCTCGTAGTGCCCTTTTTCCCCATCGCTGCTTTCAGATACGCGCTGCGAAGGAAGGCGCAGGTTGATTGCCTCGCGGCGCAGCGAGGAGGCCTGGCGTAGCTTTCCTACTTCCGGCAGCAAGGCGATGGAGGAATGCAGCGCACCATTCTCCAAGTCCTTATGGACCTGGTCATAGTCCAGCCGCGCGCGGCTGCGCACGAGCGCGCGCTCCACCGAGAAGTCCTCTACCTCACCCGCAGTGTCGAGGTTGAAGGTCCAGAGGACGGCGGGGCGGTCGACGTCGGCAAGCAGCGAAGCCCTATCTTCGGAGAGCTCCGGCGGGTGCAGCCGCGCCGGTTCATCGGGCAGGTAGATGGTTTGGCCGCGCTTGAGGGACTCGGTCTCCAGCGCGGAGCCCGGTTCGATGAAAGCGGCAACATCCGCGATGGCATAGAGCACGCGGTAGCCGCCATCGCGCGCCTCAATGAAGACGGCCTGGTCCAGATCCTTGGAGCCGGCCGGGTCAATGGTCACCAACGGGATGTCCCGGGCATCGCGGCGCTGCTCGGCATAGCGGTCCTGCGCGGACGCGGCCTGTGCGGTGACCTCCTCTGGGAAGTCGGTCGGAACAGAAAACTCCTCAGCGATGGGCCGAAAGTCCAAGGGCGCGGCATACAGTTTCATGCCGCCCCATTGTTCCAAAAAATAAAAGTGTAGGGCGCGAATGAGCCAACCTATAAGCCGGATTCTGTGCCGCGCGGGTGGCGCGGTGGCAAACATCCATCCAGGCCAACCGTTGCCAGTTGACTCAAGCAGCTACCTTCAGGCTTCGGCGAGCAACCTACTAACGCCTGATCGGGCCCGCTAGCGTGGCGGGCCGTGATGCCTTGCTCCCAGTGGGGTTTACCCAGCCACCGCCATCGCTGACGGTGCTGGTGCGCTCTTACCGCACCCTTTCACCCTTACCGCTTACCCCACGCCGCGCCGGAGCGAAGCGAAGGGCGCGGCGGTCTACTTTCTGTTGCACTTTCCCGCGGGTCACCCCGGGTTGCTGTTAGCAACCACCGTGCTCTGTGGAGTCCGGACTTTCCTCGGCCCGCGCCTAGTCCCATAACGGAACCGGTTCGACGGAACGCGTTTGCCCGGTCGGCTCATTCGCGCCTGTTAGTTTATCGCAGCGCGCCCAGATGCCCCACATCGTTGAAACGGTGCAGAGTGCTGCCGCCGTCGAAGAATTCAACCTCACTCACAGAAGCCAGCTCTAAGAAGAGGTGGTTGGGTGTTTGCGGTCCGGAATCAAGCGCCTGGCGCACGAAGGACTTGATGGGGTTGACGTGGGAAACCACGAGAACGGTCTGCCCCGCGTAGCGCTGCTGCAACTTACGGCGCGCAGCACTGACGCGGCGGTGCACGGCGCGCAGGGACTCCCCGCCCGGGCAGGCCACGGACGTATCCTTCAGCCAGCGCGCGTGAAGCTCGGGGTCGGCGGCGTCGGCTTCAGCAAAGGTCTTGCCCTCCCAGCGTCCAAAGTCCACCTCGATGAGATCCTCGATGGTTTCCACACGCAGGTTCCGGCCTTCCACCACGGCCGCGGCCGTCTGCTGGCAGCGGCGCAACGGCGAGCACACCACGGCATCGATGTGGGTATCGGCCAAGGCTTGGGCGGCGGCGAGCGCTTGCTTCTTGCCCAACTCAGTCAACTCGGGGTTCGCGCGCCCGGAGTATTGCTTGGCGGCGGACATCGCCGTCTGCCCGTGGCGCAGCAGGATGAAGCGGGTGGCCGGGCCACACTCGGGGCGCCAGTCGGCCGCGGTTGAGGACGCCGCGCTTGGCGACGCCTCTCCGCCGCCCGCCGCATCGACAGCAGCGTCCGCTTCGGTGGCGTCGTCGGCACCCATGTCGAGGATGCCCACGGGCTCGCCCTTCGCGGCGGCATCCATGGCCACGTTGGAAAGCTCATCGGCCACCGAGTTCTTGGCGCGCGGTACCCACTCGAGGCTGAAGCGCGGAATCTGGTTGAGCAGGCGGCGTGCCTCGATGGCGAGCTTTTGCATGTCCGGGTGCTTGATCTTCCAGCGCCCGTTCATCTGCTCCACCACGAGCTTGGAGTCCATATAGAACTCCACCTCGTCGGCCCCCAGCTCCACCGCGGCCTCCAGGCCACGCAGCAGCCCGTGGTATTCGGCCACGTTATTGGTGGACTTCTGCCCCACGACGTAGGCGGTTTCCTTGAGCAGCTGCGAGCGGTCCTCGTTGTAGACCGCCGTGCCAGAACCGGCTATCCCGGGGTTGCCACGGGAGCCGCCATCAGCAAAGATGACTAGCTTCATGAGGCTGGGCGCACCAGGTAGGAGCCGCAATCGGAGCACTGCGGAAGCTCATCGGCCGCCGCGTTGCGCACTGCGTTCTGCTCAGCAGGCGGCAAGACGATGAAGCAACCGCCGCAGCCGCGGCCGGTAAAGGCAGCCGCACCCACGCCGTTTTCTTCGCGCACGGTCTCGTACTCCTCCAGGACATCCGCGGGCAGTTGCTCGCGGAGCTCGCCGATGCGCACCTGCGGATCCGGTCGGTTCGCCGCGGCCTCCTGGGCGGCCTCAGCTGCCCGCTTGAGTACTTCGAGCTTGCGCTCGGAATCGGAGACCTTTGCGCCGTGGACATCCAGGTTGGCGCGCAGTGCATGGATTTCGTTATGGGCTTCCTGCAGCTCGCTCATGAGATCCGCGATACGGGACTTGGCCGCGTAGAGATCGTGCTCCAAGTCCTTGCGGGTCTCCGGATCGGTCGCGGCGCCAAGCTGTGCCTTGTCATCGCGCTCGCGCTGGCGCAGCTTGCGCTCATCAGCCTGGATGCGCAGGATCTCCATCTCCATATCATCGACGGCGAGCTGGGCGGAGCCGGAGGCGTCGACAAGCCGGGCGTGTGCAGCCTGAGCCTTCTCGTATTCCTCTTGCTCCGGGATGGTGGGAGTCCCACCATGCGCCAGGGAGCGCTCGAGGGTGGCCAGCTCCAGCAGGATGTTCTGCAAGTCCTGTGGCAGTTTCATTTAGTTCTCCTTATGCGCAGAAATCGTCCATGGGTCGGTGCGGACATCGATGATCTCGGTGTTCACGCGCAATGCGCCCTCCACAATATCGCGCGCCTGGGCAGTCCAGGGAAACTCGCTGGCCCAGTGAGCAGTATCCACCACGGCTGGGCCCTCCGGCTCCGCCAAGTGCGCGGCGCGCAGGTGCTCATCCACCGGGTGGTGGCGCAAATCGGAGGTGACGTAGACGTCCACGCCGAGCGCGGCCGCCTGGTCCAGGAAGGAGTCCCCCGAGCCGCTGGAGACGGCCACGCGCTTGACCATCCGCTCCGGGTCACCAGCCGCGCGCACTCCCCATTCAGTTTCCGGGAGGGCATCGGCCACGCGCTGGGTGAATTCGCGCAGAGTCACCGGCTCCTCCAACTCGCCCACGCGCCCCAACCCTAAGGCCTCGTCGAGGTTCTCATAGGGCTCCACCGGGACGATGGGGCGCCCAGGCTTGATACCGACGAGCTCAGCCAGCTTGTCGTTGACACCCGGGCGTGCTTTATCCGCGTTGGTATGCGCGGCCAACAGGGCCACGCCGTTGCGGATGAGAGTGTGAATGATCTTGCCCTTCGGGGTATCCGCCGCCACCGAGGTCACCCCGCGCAGAAGCAGCGGGTGATGCACCACGAGCATCTGCGCGCCGAGTTCCACAGCTTTGTCTGCCACCTCCTGGGTGCAGTCCAGAGCGAAAGCCACGGTGCTCACCTCATCCGTGGGGTCGCCGCATACCAGGCCAACGGCATCCCAGGGCTCGGCCAGCTGCGGCGGGTAGGCCTCGTGGATAACGCGGCGGATCTCGCCAACGGTCGTGTGTTCTGCCATCTCCTATGCTCCTTATACGGCTTGAGGTTTCACGTCAATCGCGTCGCTGCTATATCCTAGCTTTCGTTCGCCAGCGCACCCCTCTAGCTTAAGGAGCCTTTGCATGACGCCTCCGGAGAACTCCAACCAGCTCCACATCGTCTTCGTATGCACGGGCAATATTTGCCGCTCACCAATGGCGGAAATCATTACCCGCGATGCCATGGAGACCGACATGCTCGATCTCCTCGCGCGCGTAGATTCCTGCGGCCTCGGCGGCTGGCACGTGGGCCAGGGCGCGGATGAGCGCGCCGTTGCTGAACTGCGCCGCGGCGGCCACGATGGTGCCGGCCACCAGGCTGCCCAGCTGGGCGAAGAGCACATGGACACGGATCTCTTCGTGGCCATGGACACCGGCCACCGCGATGCCCTCCTGGAGCGCGGCATCCCGCAGGAGAAGGTGCGTCTCATGCGCAGCTTCGATCCGAATTCCCCGGAGGATGCCAGCGTAGAGGATCCGTTCTACGGCACGGAGGAGGATTTCGCCCGCACCCGCGAGGAGATTGATGCCGCCGTTCCCGGCCTACTCGAGTGGATTAAGGCGAACCACGGCTAGATAATTCTTTGCGGCTACTAGACTGATCATCATGCTCAAGACATTCCTCAAGCCTGGGTGGGTGCTCTTTCTCATCTTCGTCGTCGCCTTTTCCTATTTCTCTTTCACTGTTCTGGCACCGTGGCAGCTGAATAAAGACGACCAGATTGTGGAGCGCAACCACCTCATTGAGGAAGCCTATGAGGCCGACCCCCAGCCGGTCACCAAGGTCTTTTCGGCGGATGGTTCCTTGCACAAGGAGTGGGAGCGCGCGGAATTGACCGGCCGCTACCTCCCGGAGGATGAGGTTCTCCTGCGCCTGCGCCCCGTGGAGTCCGCCCCGGGCTTCCAGTCACTGGTTCCCTTTGAAACCGAATCCGGCGAGACCTTCTTGGTCAACCGCGGCTGGGTGCCTACGGATGAGGGTAATTCTGTGCCCCACATCGACCCGGCCCCCACGGACAAGGTGACCATCGTGGGCATGGCGCGCTACAACGAGCGCGAGCACTCCTCCGCCCCCATTGAGGAGCAGGGCTACACGCAGGTCTATTCCATCAATACGGAGCAGATAGCAGAGCTTGTCGACGTCCCCCTCGCCCACGACTACCTCCAACTCTCCCCCGATCAGCCGGGTGAGCTTAATGCGCTGCCGGTGCCGAAGTTGGATCGCGGCAATCACCTCTCCTATGGCTACCAATGGATTGCCTTCGGCATCATGGCGCCGTTGGGCTTTGCGTATTTCGTGTGGTCCGAGATTCGGGAGCGCCGACGCGCCCGCGAGGAGGAAGCCCTGATGGCCGAGGCCACCGCGGCCGCCACCAGTGCTGGCTCCCCCGATGCGTCCGCAGACGTCGATATCTCCGAGCACGAGGAGCCTGCGAGCGAGCACCCCGAAGCCACAGCGCCTTCTGCCTCAGGACCAAGACCGGCGGCTGGAACGCAGCCTTCCCGCCGCTCCCGCTCGCGCTATGGCTCCGCCAAGCCGGACTTCTACGAGAAGATCCGCGAGCGCGGTCAGGAACGCTTCTAGCCTCGGCCCCCAAAGGGGACGATCATGAACGCGATTGCGTGGACGTGAGAAGCGACCGAAACCGAGATTTCCGAGATTGCCGGCTTTCTAAACATGGAGATTGCCGACAGTATTCTTGAAGCCGCTGGCTGCACCGCTGAGAACTGCATTCCCAACTGGGGCGAAGACATGGGCCTGACCCCGGAAAGTAGACACGTCGGGGGTTAGGCCCGATCGACACTCCCCACTAGAGCAAAAAGCATCTTTCACCCAAGCGCAAAGGCTTCCTTCTCATTCACGCGCGACCCTACTAAATATGGGTCAATGCGGATACCGATGCACCTTCCTGTGCTCGAACCAGGCCCAAATCAAAGAAGCCAAGAACAACAGTGGCGTAACCCACGCCAGACGATGCCACCAATGTGCTCCAAAGTATGATTCATCAGCACTTAGTCCTGCTAGATAATTGATTACAAGCGTTGCGATGAACAGCACTACAACGACAGTAACGCTCGACCAGTAGGCTGCGCTTTTCTGTTTACGCGTCAATGCCATCCTCCTCAATACATGTTTGCTGTGAGGTTACCCTCGTTTAGTGGACACCCTATTTGTACGGATCTTGTGTCCGTAAGAGAGGATGTTCATTGTGAGTCAACAGCGCAAGAAGTACACGCCGGAGTACCGGCGTGAGGCCGCGAACCTGGTAATCGAGTCAGAGCGCCCAATTGCCCATGTGGCTAAGGAAATCGGTGTTTCCGCCGGGCTTTTAGGCCGGTGGGTCAAACTCGAGCGTGAACGCCGAGGAGCCTCGGATGGGATGAGTGAGGCTGATCTTCGTGCTGAGAATGCTCGTCTGCGCCGTGAGTTGGCGGAAGCCAAGATGGATAACGAGTTTTTGTCAAAAGCGACAGCCTTCTTCGCTTTGAGGCAACGCGAGCAGAAAAGTTCGAACTAATGCAGCAGGAGAAGGCGAACTACAGCATCAAGCGCATGGCACGACTATTAAAAGTATCTCGGTCTGGATACTACAAATGGGCCCATGTGCAGCAGAAACGACTATCCGGAAAGGATGATCGGGCAGCATTTTACGATGATGTTGACCGTAAGATTCATCAGATTTGGAAAGACTCCGATGAGGTTTATGGTGCTCCGCGGATCACCGCAGAGCTTGCCGAGCGCTACCACATTTCGCTTAACCGTAAGACTGTGGCGAAGCGGATGCGCATGATGGGCATTGAAGGGATTTCACCGCGTGCCTTTGTCCCGGTGACTACAATCCAAGCCAAGCGTAAGTCGAGTCTTCCTGACCTGGTCAAGCGCATGTTTGATACTGGTGAGCTCAACCGAGTGTGGATGTCAGATATTACCTACCTTCGCACCGGTGAGGGCTGGTTGTACTTGTGCGCGGTCCGCGATGGTCATTCCCGCAGAGTGCTGGGCTGGGCTATGGATAGCGTGCAAGACACACACCTGGTCGAACGGGCCCTGCGGATGGCGCATACACTGCGCGGTGATGTTCCTGATGGGCTGGTGTTTCACGCTGACCGCGGAACGCAATTTACCAGTGAGAAGCTCTGGGAGGTCTGCAGCAGACTGGGCATTGCTCAGTCTGTGGGGCGTACTGGTGTGTGCTTCGATAACGCGATGGCTGAGTCGTTCTGGTCGACGCTAAAGACTGAATTCTACGACCGTAAGCGATGGCCTACCCGTGATGCTGCACGCAAGGCCGTTGCCTACTGGATTGAAGTCGTCTACAACCGTCGGCGCCGGCACTCTGCACTCGGAATGGTCAGCCCCGTCGACTTCGAGAACCACACCGGCGCAATCAACAGCAGAAAAGAAATAGCTGCCTAACCACTAGGTAGCTCCACTACGTGTCCACGATTTGCGGGCAACCCCAGCTGTTTTAGCGCGGGTTTGTGTGGTTAGTAGTCTCCCCCACCCGGATTACATCGTTCGGCCATTGTTCTAGGAAGCTTCACATTTGAGGTATACCCTAACCGAACACTAATTCCGGAACCATACCAAGTGTTCGCTAGGGTTAAACCCTGACCAAACCCCCGAACGCCAACACACCCAACTCAAAGCAGCCGGAGCAGTCCGCATCTACGCCGACCGCCAAAGCGGCCTTCGCCCTAGAGCACCCGCGGGCAACCGCCGAGCACGACGAAACCCCTCTCCGACTTAACGGAAAGGGGTTTCATTTGGTGCGGCCTGAGGGGATCGAACCCCCGACCTACTGGGTGTAAACCAGTTGCTCTTCCAGCTGAGCTAAAGCCGCAGTACACTTGGTGTGCTCGAACAAGATTAGCCCATAGGCACCCGCAGCAACAAATCAGGGTGTGATTCGACGCCGCGAATGCCGCCTGAGCAGGTATATCCTGCGGTTATTCTTTAGGGCTTCTTGGTGTAGCCGCGGGCCACGAGGCAGGAACCCTGCCACTCGCCGAGGCGCTCAGCCTTGGTCTGTACGAGGCCGGCCAGCTGTGCGGATTCGGAGATCTCACCCGGCTCCAGGTTGCCCGGCTTTCCAGCACCCGGGGTCAGCAGCCAGATGCGGCCGGAATCGCCCAGGGGACGGGTGGCATCCACCAGCCCATCGACCAAGTCGCCGTCCTCCGCGCGCCACCACAGCAGCACGAGGTCACACAGCTCGTCGGTCTCCTCCTCGAGGAAGTCCTCCCCCAACACGTCCTCGATGGACTCAGAAATCGTGGAGTCACAGTCCTCGTCCCAGCCAAGTTCTAGGGCAATCTGGCCCTCCTCGATACCGAGCTTGGCTGCAAATCCCGTCACTCGCTGAGTTCCTTCCGATGAAGTAGTTGATGTCATGCAGAGTATTTTAACGTCTACGGTGCACTTTTTCGCGTCGAACCGCCCCCGATCTCGCCCAGAGGTGGACATTTTCCCTCATAAAACCACCCGTGGGGGCCTCCGAGTGCCCCACCGCGAAAGGGGCGCGTATCCTAGAGCAAGATCTGTGTACTACGACCCAGGAGGATTTAATGGCCGACTTGGACGCCCACAACGGCGACTCCAACTTTCCCATCGTTCGCGATGGCGTGGCAGCATACCTGCATGACTCCGACCCGGAGGAGACCCGCGAGTGGATGGACTCCCTCGATGGTCTTCTAGATTCTTCCGATCCGGAGCGCGCCCGCTACCTCATGCTGCGTCTTCTTGAGCGCGCTACCGCTAAGCGCGTGCCGTTGCCGTCCCTGACGTCCTCGGATTTTGTTAACACCATCCCCACCTCCCTCGAGCCAGAGTTCCCGGGCGATGAGGAACTGGAGAAGCGCTACCGCCGCTGGATCCGCTGGAACGCGGCCATCATGGTGCACCGCGCGCAGCGCCCGGGCATCGGCGTCGGCGGACACATCTCTACTTACGCGGGCGCTGCCCCGCTGTACGAGGTGGGCCTGAACCACTTCTTCAAGGGCAAGGATGATCCCTCCGGCGGTGACCAGGTCTTCTTCCAGGGGCACGCATCCCCAGGCGTCTACGCCCGCGCCTTCATGGAGGGCCGCCTGAGCGAGGAGGACCTCGATGGCTTCCGCCAGGAGCACTCCCGCGGTGAGGGCAATGGCCTGCCTTCTTACCCGCACCCGCGTCTGATGCCGGACTTCTGGGAATTCCCCACCGTGTCCATGGGCCTTGGCCCGATCAACGCCATTTACCAGGCGCGCTTCAACAAGTACCTGGAGAAGCGCGGCATTAAGGACACCTCCAAGCAGCACGTCTGGGCCTTCCTGGGTGACGGTGAGATGGATGAGCCGGAGTCTCGCGGTCTGCTACAGATGGCTTCCCTCTACGAGCTGGATAACCTGACCTTCGTGGTCAACTGCAACCTGCAGCGTCTCGACGGCCCGGTGCGCGGTAACACCCAGATCATTCAGGAGCTGGAGTCCTTCTTCCGCGGTGCCGGCTGGTCCGTCATCAAGATTGTCTGGGGCCGCGGCTGGGACAAGCTGCTTGAAGCCGATAAGGACGGCGCCCTGGTCAACATCATGAACACCACCTCCGATGGTGACTACCAAACCTTCAAGGCTAACGACGGCGCTTATGTTCGCGAGCACTTCTTCGGCCGCGATGAGCGCACGCTCAAGCTGGTGGAGGACATGTCCGATGATGAGATTTGGGCACTACGCCGCGGCGGCCACGACTACCGCAAGATCTACGCCGCATACGACAAGGCGTTGAGCTACGCGGGCACCGGCCGCCCGACGGTCATCCTGGCCCACACCATTAAGGGCTACGGTCTGGGCCACAACTTCGAGGGCCGCAATGCGACCCACCAGATGAAGAAGCTGACGCTGGAGGATCTGAAGCTCTTCCGCGATAAGCAGGGCATCCCGATCAGCGACGAGCAGCTCGAAGCCGATCCGTACCTGCCGCCGTACTACCACCCGGGCAAGGATGCTCCGGAGATCAAGTACATGCTGGAGCGTCGTAAAGAGCTGGGCGGCTTCCTGCCGGAGCGCCGTGAGAACTTCGAGACGCTGACCACCCCGGATCTGTCCAAGCTGCGCTCGGTTCGCAAGGGTTCCGGCAAGCAGGACGTTGCCACGACCATGGCTCTGGTGCGTACCTTCAAGGAGCTCATGCGTGACAAGGAGCTGGGCAAGCGCGTCGTTCCGATCATTCCGGATGAGGCCCGCACCTTCGGTATGGACTCCTGGTTCCCGACTCTCAAGATCTGGAACCCACGCGGCCAGAACTACGTCCCAGTGGACCATGACCTCATGCTCTCCTACCGCGAGGCCACGGACGGCCAGATTCTGCACGAGGGCATTTCTGAGGCAGGCGCAGCTGCCTCCTTCACCGCAGCAGCGACGTCCTACGCCACCCAGGGCGAGGCGATGATTCCGCTGTACATCTTCTACTCGATGTTCGGCTTCCAGCGCACCGGCGACGCCTTCTGGGCCGCCGGCGACCAGCTGGGACGCGGCTTCATCATCGGCGCGACCGCCGGCCGCACCACCCTGACCGGTGAGGGCCTGCAGCACATGGACGGCCACTCCCCAATCTTGGCGTCGACCAACCCGGCTGTGGAGGTCTACGACCCAGCCTTCGGCTACGAGATTGCGCACCTGGTCCCCCGCGGTATCGAGCGCATGTACGGCGAGGACAACGAGCCAATCATGTACTACATCACCGTGTACAACGAACCGGTCAAGCAGCCTGCCGAGCCGGAGAACCTCGATGTCGAGGGCCTGCACAAGGGCATCTACCACTACAACACCGCTGAGTCCGGCTCCATCCCTGCCAACATCCTGGCCTCCGGTGTGGGTATGTACGAGGCTCTGCGCGCCCAGGAGATCCTGGCTGAGAACTACGACGTCAAGGCTTCGCTGTTCTCCGTCACGTCCTGGGTCAAGCTGGCTCGCGACGGTGCTGCCCGCAACCAGGAGGCGCTGCGCAAGGGCACGGAGCCGACCGAGGCTTTCGCTACCTCCCAGCTCAAGAGCTTCGAGGGACCGTTCGTCGGCGTCTCCGACTTTGCCACGGACCTGCAGGAGCAGATTCGCCCCTACGTCCCGGGTGAGTACATCGTCCTGGGCGCAGACGGCTTCGGCTTCTCCGACACCCGTGAGGGTGCTCGCCGCTACTTCAACATCGACGCCGAGTCCATCGTCGTCGGCGTCCTCGAGGGCCTCGCCCGCGAAGGCAAGGTGGAGCGCAGCACCGTAGAGAAGGCGGCCCGCGAGCTGAAGCTCGACGACCCGACCGCCACCGTCTCCACGTCCTCCGATGAGGACTAAGGCTAGAGCTTAAGGCCTCAAGCCCCTTCTGCCTGAGCAGGAGGGGCTTTCTCATGCTCAACTCATGTTCCAGCCCAGGGGCAACTGCCCTTGTTGCCAAAGCTCTGGCCAGATCTTGAATCAGAGGCTATAACTTTGGCAGAACGGGCAGTTCGACCACCACAGGAGGCTCAGCCAACGCCGATAAAAGGCTCAGCAGCCATCAGCGGCGAGGACTAGTTGCCGAGCACGCGATCGAGGACCCTGCCCAAAGCCTTAGAGACCTCGCTAGGCTCTTCCAGGATGACCATGTGGCCGGCGCCATCGATGACGGTCAGGGTAGAGTCCGGCCAGTGGCGGGCAATGACCTCCGATTGGCGGCGCGGGGTCACAATGTCATGCTGGCCCACCACGATTTCCCCCGGCACGCTGCGCAGCCGCGCCGTTGCGCCGTACTCGGAGTGCTCCACCAAATCATCGAAGAAGCCCGCGTAGCTCGACATCGGGGTATCCAGCAGCATCGCCACGTGGAATTGCAGCTTGTCCATCTGCGGGAAGCCCTGCAACAGCGCCGCAAACACCGGGGCGATGAGTGCTGCTGCCTCGAAGCGCACGCGGTTGAGCCGGTTCGGCAGCTTCAGGCAAGCGCGGTAGACCATGCCCAGCGTCTTCGATTCCAAGATGCGAGCCACGCCAGCGGCGGCAAAACGCTGCATCGAGGTGGCCACCAGCGCCATTCCTTCGACGCGATCAAAGACATCCCGCGGGGCGCGGCGTAATAAATTCAGCGCGATCATCCCGCCCATGGAATGCCCGAGGAGGACCAAGGGCCCCTCGGTGGCGCGCTCGGAAATCACGGCCAGCACGTCATCGGCCGCGCCCCGCACCGTGCACTGCGCGGGGGCGACGTGGGTGGATTGGCCGTGGCCGCGGACATCGACAAGCAGGCAGCGCACCGTTGGATAGTTACGGCGCACGTCGTTGACCTGGGAGTAGAAGCTCTCAGCAGACAGGCAATAGCCGTGGATGAAAACCGCGGTGACCTCCGCATCCTCAGGGCCCACCTCGTACCAGGCCACGCGCACGCCGTCGTTATCCACGAAGCCCGAGTCGCTCACTCCTGTCAGCCCTGGCTTTGTTGTGAGATCATGCAGATCGTTGTGGACGGTGTGCTCGACGGCGCGCATGCGGGGGCGAACCCGGCGCGACCAGCTGCGGGCGATGGCGGAGGAACGTGCTCGAATAACCATGACATTTCAATACTAGACTGGGCCCCATGGCTAATGACCTTTCAGCGCAACTCCAAGCCCGCTTCGGCTCCGCGCCGGCAGAAGAGAAAGATTCTGCCCCCGCCGGCGACGCCTATAGTGAGCTCACCCGCCTCATCACAAAGGTGACCGGCGTGGAGGAAGGCCTGGAGCGCGAAGCGAAGTTGGAGGACCTGGGGGTTGAATCACTCGAGCGCATCGAATTAGCCGTGCGCCTCGAGGAAGCCTGCGGGGTCCGTCTTAATGAAGAAACCATGCTCTCCGTGACCACGGTGGGCGAACTTGCTGAGTATGTGGAGGAACACTCGTGATTTCTTATCTTTCGGACATGGACGGCGTCCTCATCAAGGAAGGGGAGATGATTCCCGGCGCGGATAAATTCATCCAAGCGCTGAAGGATAACAACATCGAGTACATGGTTCTGACTAATAACTCGATGTCCACCCCGCGGGACCTGTCAGCACGTCTTCAGAACACAGGCCTGGATATCCCGGCGGAGCGCATCTGGACCTCCGCGACGGCCACGGCGGCTTTCCTCTCCAACCAGGCGGGGCTGTCCACGGCTTATGTCGTGGGCGAGTCTGGTCTGACCACCGCCCTGCACGAGGCCGGCTGGATTCTCAATGACCGGGACGCGGACTTCGTGGTCTTGGGTGAGACCCGCACGTATTCTTTTGAAGCCATCACCACGGCAATCAATCTCATCCGCGACGGCGCGCGGTTCATTGCCACCAACCCGGATGTTACGGGCCCGGCCCCGCAGGGCGTGCTGCCAGCCACGGGCGCTGTCGCGGCACTCATCACCGCAGCGACCAACCGCGAGCCTTATTACGTGGGCAAGCCCAACCCGGTCATGATGCGCAGCGCGTTGAATAACATTGGCGCGCACTCGGAGAACACCGTGATGATCGGTGACCGCATGGATACCGACGTCAAGTCTGGCCTGGAGGCCGGCATGCGTAGCATCCTGGTGCGCTCCGGTATCAGCGATGACCGCATCATCGAGCGCTATCCTTTCCGCCCGACGCGCATCATTGATTCCGTGGCGGACCTGCCGGAGCGTATCCTCGATCCCTTCGCGGACTAGGCCTTAGACCGCGCGCTTGACGACGCCCCGGAAACCGTACTCCCCTGCCAGCATCTCCACCGCGCGGCCCAGCGCTTCCAATTCGCTGGGCGTTCCGGTGAGCACTTGCTGGCAGCCGATTCCGGTGCAACCTGCGTTGGCGGCTTCCCCTTTAACTACGTTGTCGGCATCCGTCGTTATCGTGTTGTCGGCATTCATGCTGACAACGTCCCATAGTGGGTCGCGACGCCAACGGGTGCACCACTGGGCGGTCAGCGGGTCATCGCCGGGGACGATGAATTCGCTTTCACTGCGAATACAGCGCGCCATGGCGCGCTCAATGGCAGGGCGCAGGCTGCGCGGCATGCCTGAGATCTCTAGCACGGCTGTGCAGACCTCACCGCAGGCACGGTTGGGCCAACTATCCGCCGGGCTACCAAGTGGGGTGGCTGAAGCGGCCGGCACGGCGGCACCGGCCAGCTGCGGGTGAACGCGTTGATTCACTCCTTAAACTCCTTTGACGTGCGAGTGATGGCACGCCGGCATGCGCCGACGCAAGACGAGCTTCGTCTTCCCCTACGAACTTGTCTTCATCACGTCACTCGCGCCGAGGCGCGAACACCGCCTGGTGTGGCCGCAGTATGTGGCCACGCGGTGCGTCGTTGTGTGACCACAATTTTCCCTTGCCACTTGGGCCACAACAACCCTCAACCTGCACTTAAGCCCCCACAGCCTCAACAAAGACTTGAGACTTCTACCCCGAAATTCGCCCCACAAATCACTTGAACCACACAAGTTAACGCACGCACCATGCGCGCGTTGTCATCACAGCCCTCCCACTACCCCCGTCGCGGCGCACCGAAGGGCGCCGCGACGACGTCCAGGACCTTCGCACAACCGTGCCTAGCGCGCCTGGCACTCCTCCCAGATGGCCGTGTTGGACTCAGCCCACAGCGGCTTGCACCACTCACCAAAGTCACGGTCCGTGAGCGCCACCATGGCCCAATCACCCGCCACCCACAGGTAAGTCCCGCTCATACCGAAGTGACCCACGGTATCGGCCGGCAAGCCACCCATCCATTGCTTCTTCTCGCCGTGGATTTCAAAGCCCAGCCCCCACGTACAGTCCTTGAAGCTGCCATAGCCGGGAACGATGCCGCGCAGCCCAGGGAACTGAACGCTGCGCATTTCCTCCACCGTCGAAGGATCGAGCAGGCTGGGCGAATGTACCTCGGCAGCAAAAGCAGCAAGGTCCTCCACGCTAGAAACCAAGCCGTGCCCGGCCGAACCTTCCAGGATCGTCGCCTGCATGCCGAGCGGGGCACACACGCCTTCAGCAAGGTATTCAGCAAAGGGAATATCGGTGGCCTTTTCCACTTCCTCGGCGGCCCACTCATAGCCGGCTGAGGAGTAGATGCGGCGCTCGCCGACTGGTTTTTGTTGCTCACGAGTATCAAAGCCCACCCCCGAGGCATGGGCCAAAAGATGGCGCAGCGTGGAGCCGTCAGGGCCTGCAGGCTGATCCAGCTCCACCGCCCCTTCTTCGACGGCCACCATCACCCCATAGGCGGCCACCAACTTGGTCACAGACGCCACCGGGAAGCGGCGGGAGGTATCTCCCAGCTGCTCTACCACCTCGCCGCGGTGCAGCAGGGCGGCAGCAACGGTATCGACTGGCCAGGACTCAAGAGAAGAAAAAGCGCTCATGCGCTCCAGCTTAACGGGACTTAGCGCGGATCGATTTCGCAGCCTACCCCGTCACCGTCTTTGTCGAACTTGGATCGGAATCCCGGCTCCCCCGCATAGATGGGGCGCTCCAGTGCGTTCCACACGTCCAAACAGCGAGTGAAGGATGCCGGAGCCGGCTTCGGTGCCGGGGCGGGAGCGGGCTTGGCCGCAGGCTTCGGAGCAGGAGCTGGTGCGGGCGCGGGAGCTGGCTGTGGTGCCGGAGCAGGCGCTGGTGCGGGAGCCGGGGCCGGCGCAGGGGCCGGCGGCGAAGGAATCAGACCTGGAAGCGGATTCGGGATGATGCGCTGCTGCACGGCCCAGTAGACGCCGCCAGCAATTGCCGCGAGAATGGCTGCGGAAATGCCCACGCCAAGAGCAATCTTCTCCCCCTGGGAGGACTGCTGGAACTCAGCATCATCTTCCTCGCTGGAAGAATCAGAGCTCTGCTCAGAGGACTCAGCATCCTGGATGGAGGATGCAGCGTCCTGCTCGGAGGACCAATCTGCACCAGTATCAGCGGCGGAGGAGTCAGCGGCAGGAGCCTCGACTCCCTGACCAGCAGTCTCCGCCTGAGCAGGAACAACAGCGGATAAACAAAGAGAAACAGAGACAGAGGCGGCGAGAACCGCACGAGAGAACTTAGTCATAAAGATAAGTTATAGCCCGTGGTTCTTCCCCACAGGAAATTACGCAATGAGCTGGGGCTGGATTGCCCCCGACACACGCTTCGTTAACGAATGACCCCGCCTTGGCGATACATAAGGTGTAGCGCATTGCGCCGCTGCACTTCCCTATCACTCATATCTCTGGTGCGGCCTCTCCAAGCGTTTCCCGGCAGCACCTCTCGGTGCTGCCCCCTGAGTGCTGTACGGTGTTGCTGTCTCTCGGCGACGCTCTTCCAACCCTGTTGGGCTTTCTACAGGACCTACATCGCGCTGGAAGGCTCCGTGGCGTTCACGGTGGGCTGCTCATTAGCTGTTGGTGCAGCTGTTTCGGAGTATTGCTCCGCTGGGGTCTGCGTTGCAGGGGCCTGCGGATCCGCCGGGACATACGTGGCCTCGCTGTCCGGGGCGCTATCAGTCGGCGTCGCCGGCTGGCCTGCATCCGTCGGTTCTTGGCCCGTGGGCTCAGTAGCCGGGGCATCCTGCGGCGTGCTATTCGGTGCGGCCGAAGGCTCAGACGGTTCCGCGGACTCAGAAGCTGCTTCTGAGTCCCCCATCCAGCGCGAAGGCGAAAGCCATCCGGCATCCACCCCATCCGGGTTGGCAGAGAAAAGGAGCAGCAGGCCCACCACGCCGAGCGAGGCGAAGAGTCCCATAGTGGAGGCGCGCACGCGCCCGCCCAGCGTCCAGAAATACTGCCACTTAGTCTCCGGCTTATCGGCGCGCCAGATGCCGCCCTTGTAGTCGTCCTCTTCCTCGTCGTTGGATTCATCGGAGAACGCCGGACGGCCTGGGCCGTCATCCATGTTCTCCTGAGGCTCCTCGGCGGCATCCGCCACAGCGTCCGTAGCGATGACCTCCGTCTGCGCCTCAGCCGCGCTATCCGACGTCGCGCTGTGCTGCGAGAGCTCAGCAGTATCTGCCGCCGGCATGACGGTGGTGGGGGTGGTGGTATCGGAGGCATCGTCAAGCACCTGCGGGGCATCGCCCGGCAAGCCCTCCGCCGTGGGCAGCTTGTAGAGATCCCAGAAGGAGGACAGCAGGGCTGAGCGAATAGCGCGCTCCACCGCCCACTGGCGGGCGGGGTTTACCTGCACCAAGACGCGATACTGTACCTGCCAGGGCTGGCCAGCCGCAGTGGGTGCGGTAAGCCCGGTAGCGGGCAGGACGTCGAGCTCGCCAGCTACATCCTCGCGGATTTCCGGGGCACCGAGGGCGTGCTGAGAAATCTTTTCCACCTGCTCGGTGATCTCCGGCAAGGAATCGCCCTCATGAACCGGGATGGCAATATCCACCACCGCACGGGACCACTCTTGGGAGAAGTTCGTGACCACGCCGGCAGAACCATTGGGCACCATGACGACTTCACCGGTGGGCGTGCGCACCGTCGTCGTACGCAGAGTCAGCGATACCACGGTGCCTTCCACACCCGTCACGCCGTCGAAGCTGACGTAATCCCCCACACCGAACTGCTTTTCCGACAGGATGAAGAAACCCGCGAGGAAATCACCGATGATGGACTGCGCACCGAAACCGACGGCAGCCGAGACGACGGTCGCCGGAATCGCCGCGCCGAGGGGTGGCACCCCAAGATTGGACAGCGCAGCCAGCACGAGCAGGAAGTACACCACCGCCTGCGCCACATAGACCAGCGCCCCGGCAAGCGCTAGGCGCGCTTTGGTGGATTCTTGGTTCTCATCCAAACGGGACTCAATCACCCGCACGGCCAGCCGGCCGATACGCGGGATGAGAATGCCCAACAGAAGCATTCCCAACAGCGGCAAGCCATGGTCCACGATGGCCTGCCAGATGGCGAACATGTAGTACTTCAGCATTTCGCCGAGATTACTCCTTCAGGCTGATAGAACCCTTGGAACTTTAAGCGCGGTGGATGAGATAGTAATTCGGGGTGGGCTTCCACGTGAAGCCGGCGGGGACGATATCTGCGCCGTAAGCGGTGTAAGACTTTGTCGTCCACAGCGGGATGGCCGGCATCTTTTCCAGCAGCAAGCTCTGCGCTTCGGTGTAGTACTTCTGGGCTTCCTCGTGGTCTTGTGCCTTACCTGCCTTTTCCAGCAACTTATCGTATTCACGGCTGCTAAAGCCTGACTCATTCTCTGAGGAGTAGGAAGCATACAAGGGAACCAAGAAGGTCGATTCCTCTGGAAACTCCGCCTGCCAGATCGTGCGGAAGGCCCCGGTGATGTGGCGGGCAGTAACCTCTTTGCGCAGGTCCTTCAAGGTGCCAAACTCTTGGCCCTCCGCGGGAACGCCGAGGGTATCCGTCAGCTGTTTCGCCACCGCGTCAATCCACGTCTTGTGGCCGCCATCGACGTTATAGCCAATGCTGAACGGGCCCTCGAAGGGTTTTAGCTCTTCCGCCTGCGCCCACAGCTCGCGGGCCTTGTCCGGCTGGTAGGTCAGCACGTCGGCTCCTTCCGGGGCGGGCGGGGTGGAGCCAAAGAGGGGCGCGACGAAACTGGTGGCCGGAACCACCATGTCGTGGAAGACTTCTTGAGCAATTTTTTCGCGGTCCACCGCCATGGACATAGCGCGGCGGCGCAAGCGCCCAGCCTCACCGCGGAAATTCGCGTCATTGGCGGGGATGGTGATTTCCATGATGGAGCCACCTGGCTTAGTCAGCGCACGCTCACCCAGGTCCTTTTCGAAGCTGCCGAGTCTCTCCGACGGGATGCGCGTGAGCACGTCCAACCGGCCTTCGACGAGATCCTGGTAGGCCTTCTCTTCCGAGGAGTAGACAACGAACGTGATTCCCTCGTTTTGTGGCTTGCGCGGACCGTTATAGCGCGGGTTCGGCACGAGGGTTATTGCCTTCTCACGCTCCCAAGAGGCCAGCATGTACGGTCCGCTGCCGATGGGTTCCATTCCGCGCTCGCTCAACTTGTCTTGGTCTTCGGAACGCATGGGGAAAAAGACCGAATAACCCAGCCTCTCCAGGAATCCCGCCGTGGGACGTGAGAGCTGAATGAGGAAGGACTTCTGCCCCGTGACCGTCAGGCCACGCATAGTCTTGCCGCCCTCGTGGAAACCTAGGATCGGTTCAAAATGGTGCGCAGACAGCAGCGACTGGTTTACCGCGGTATTCCACGTATCGACGAAGTCCTCAGCAGTAACGTTCGAGCCATCGGAGAACTCTGCGTCCTCACGAATCACCACGTCATAGGTCGTGTCATCGACCTGTGTGATGGATTCCGCCATGTCATAGTGGGTATCACCATCTTCATCCAGATACATCAATCCGGAATACACCAAGTTGATGATGGTCTGCCCCGGCACATCGTTGGAATCAGCCGGGATGAGGGTGCGCTGCGGCTCTGAAATATCAGTGGTGATGAGGTCTAAGCCTGAGGTATCAATGCGGTCCGGTTCCGAAGCGCAGCTCACCACCGCAGGTGCCACTGCCCCCGACACTGCCAGCACCCCCAGCAGGCCCAGAAAAGAACGCCTCGACGTCACGCGCTCATCACCTCACTTTCACCCATACTTTAAAGCATCTAATCATCCCTCTTTTCATAGCGACGCATGAGCCTTTCCACCAGTTCATCGGTGAGCTGATCATCAGCCAAAATGCGGTCCAGAAGCTCGCGCGGTGAGGGCTCATCGGCGCTCGGGGTCTCATAGGAGTCACCGCTTAGATCCACACCGAAGTCGGAGGTTTCTACTTCCGCGGTGGCGGGCTCCATCATCTCTGACATCTCTGCTACTTCCTCGTTGAAGGAGTCGAGGAACTCGTTGGCGTCGATAGCCGCTTCCGCACGCCGCTTGCCGGCTCGTACCTCGCGCTCAATACGGCGTTGCAGTGCCTTTTCCATTTGGTTGTGGCGCCAGGAGCGCAGCTTCGTGGGCTCTAGGCGACGCCCCACGGCCCTACCCTTACTCTCCGCCTTACGCGCCATCACCATGACGTAGGCCGCGGTGTCATTGACTGGCGCCCACTCTTGGCGGGCAGGTACGCGCCACCCGGCCCAAATACCCAGCATCGTCATCACAAAGGAGACAATGGGGCCCAGGATGATTCCCCAGGCCAGGTAGCCGGCCGAATCCGCGCCCAGCACCACCAGGGCACAAGCCACCGCGGGAATCACGGTGGGGGTGTTATCCCCGAAGACGGCCGGCTCGCGGCCCATGGCGATATCACGAATCATGGATCCGCCCGTGGCCGTGAACACACCCATCATGATGCAGGGAATCAGCGGCAGGCCATAGGCAATAGCCTTGAGCGCGCCTGTCGACGCCCACAGCGCCGAGACCACCGCATCACCATGCGACTGCACATAGTCCCACGTCTTGCCTTTGAAGTAGACGAAGCGGGCGATGATGGCTCCGGTAAACGCCAGGTAGAGGTACTCCGGCTGGCTCATCGCGGCGACGGTTCCGCGGTTGATGAGCACGTCACGGATCATGCCGCCGCCGAGGGAAGAGAACATCGCGATGAAGAAGAAGCCCACGATGTCATAGCCGCGCTGCCGCGCCATCGTTCCGCCAATCATGCCCATGAGGAGGACACCAATGATGTCGGACCAGTAGTACAGCGACTCGATCAATGGGTCCATCTCGACAACGCTCATAGTGGTCATCGTAACGGGTAGCGAGCGGATTCTCGCATTAAGGAGCTATTCCTTGGAATGCTCCGCCTAAATGCTGACCTACGAGGGCTCAGAACAGGAGCTAATGCTCGTAGAGCTCGTTGTAGGCTTTCTCAATCCAAATGACGTAAAACACTTCCCCGTCTTTCCAGCCCGCAAAAGGGAGATTCCCTTTATGGCGGTAAACCCGGAATCTCTCGACATCCTGAAACTGCCGAGGAATCTGAGGAATAATCGCGCTTGCCGGAATAAACTCTGAGCCGAGTCCGTGCTTGGGATGCTGTGCCAGCTCTTTCCATGAAAGCACTGACCGTTTGTGCCATTTTTCTAGAAACTCTGCGCGCATCGAATCATCTAGTTCTTCGAATCCCCACCCCTTCTGCAGGAATCGCGTTGACAGGAGCGGATAGTCAGCCCGCGAGCTACGAAGAGCATCCACGACGCTTGAGGCTGGGGCGCTCCTCACCCCTCTGGTTGGCCTACTCCCCCGTCGTTTACTTTTCTTGCTCACAGCTAGCAGAAATAGTTCTTCAGATCGGCATCCGTTATTTCCAACCCGCGTTTGCCTTCGACGAAGTTCTTCTTCCAAGGAGATTCGGTGTGGGTTTTATTCCGCAATGCCCATGCGGAATAAGGACCATATTTGTCCCACACTTCAATCAAATCCTGCTCAACGTCGCGGTAATCATCCCAGTTGAAATCATCCGAGATGAACTCATCGGGGTCGATGGGAAGCTTTCCGTAGTGCTTAACGTCATGGTAGACATCTACGACTACTGGGCCATGTGCCCATGCTTCCATTCGTTCAGGAAAAAGCGGCAGACCATCAGAATTGCGCATATGCAGCCCCTTGGCGTAGTAAAGAAGCTTTTGAAGCTTGAGCTGCGTAATTTCTGCATCGTCAGTTTCATCAGCCCACGCCACGAACCATTCAGCTATTTGCCGCGCCGTATATTGTTCCATGTCTGCCCTCCTTCCAGTTCCTGCCAAGAGTACAACAGGCCCGAGACACGGCACCATCCCAACGTTCGAAACGACGTACAACGCACCCCAAAAAAGGACAGCATAAAAGGAATGAGCAATGGAAGCTTCGAATTGTGGGGCCACCGGGGCTCGAACCCGGGACCAACGGATTATGAGTCCGTAGCTCTAACCGACTGAGCTATAGCCCCGCGTATTCCCTGCATGCTTTTGCGCACACAGCGAATCCGCTCCCAGCAACATTAATCGGCGGGCCCAGAAAACGACAATTTAGGCCCCTGAAATCGCTGTCTGAACTTCGACAGCACTCTTCCGCCCTTTCACCGCCAGGGAGGAGCCAAGGCACGCTTCTGCTCACTTTTTAGTCGGGCTGGGTTCTAGGACGCTGGGTAAGCTGCCAGGCTTATTCCTCCTTTTTCATCCTTCTGGCTTGCCTGCGCGCGCGGCGTCGCGCGCGCTTTGCTGTGCGGATGTCCACGACCCAACGCGGAACAAAAGGCCACGGAAGCGGAATCCCAATCGCCCCCGTAAACCCAATAACCCCGATGACAAAAGCCGCCACGAGCGGAACAATCAGCACCGTTTCGACGGACTCGGGAAGGTTCGCACTTGCCAACAACCCTGTGACACCGGCCGCGCCCATAATGAGTGTGCCATAAGGATAAATGAAGAGGACGCCATCGCTTTCCGCGCCTGTTGCATCGGCTGAGTCGTACCACTCTTCTGATTGGGGATTCCTCCGCACGTACCGTATATAAAAGGTCCAGTAGGCCACCATGACCAGCACTAAACCGACGCATACGAGCAGCCCAGTGGTATCCCCGTCCATAGGATATGGCCTCCTGTGGTTGCTAGTTGCGGTATGTAAACAGACGCTACCAGCCGCCACTAAGATGAGTCCGAAATCCGGATGCGGGCACGCACCCGGTTCTAAAACAGCCGTCTATGATCCGGCATGCGTGAGCCTGTAGTGTCGCGACCATGAGGCTCCTTTCCTTTAGCGTGTCCAACTTCCGCAGCATCCGCGCCACGCAGACGCTTTCGCTGTACCACCATTGGCAGCACTCCACCGCGCCGAAGGAAGGTTGGGAGCAGGTCAGCGACCCCATCACCGTCCTTATCGGCCCCACTGCATCCGGAAAGAGCAGCGTCCTCAACGCCCTCGCCTTCGCCTTGCTCGCCATCGAGTCCTCCGCCACCACCTGGCTTGCCGACGCCCCACCCAACCAACTCCCCCACGCCCCGTACCGCCTCAACCCCCGCACGCAACGCCTACCCAGCACTTTTGAGCTGGAATTTGAGCTCGATGGCGTGCGCTATCTCTACGGCTTCCAGTGGAGCTTTACCGGCGTGCATGCCGAGTGGCTCAGCCGCGTGCCCTCGACCAGGTGGAGCCCCTGCTTTGTGCGCACCCGCGGTGAGGAAGTGCAGTGGACTAAGTCCTTTATGGACAAGGGGGATGTGGCCAAGCTCGGCCCCGTGACAGACACCGAGCTGATCCTGTCTGCCGGCCTGCGCGATGAGCACCCCATCCTCGCCCCGCTAGCGCGCGCCCTAGTGCACGACGTGGCCTACCTGCCGCACGGGCACACCGCGATGAACACTACCGCACGCATCACCACCCTTATCCGCACCGGCAAGCTCCACCTGCATGAGTCTGCCGCCTTGCTGCGCGCGGCCGATGCCGGAATCCACTCTGTGCGGCTCAACCAGGACCACATCCCGGAGCACGTCTTCCGCCAGATGCGCCCCGTCATCGACGCGCTCAGCCGCAATAGCGGCAGCATCCACCGCCCCAACGAGTTCAGTGCCTACTCCGATGCTGAGATCGAATCCCTGCTGCACGCCATCATCGTGGAGCACAAGACCGATGATTCCTTCTACGAGCTGAAGCTGACCGATGAATCCGGCGGCACACAAAACTGGATGGCCACCGCTCCCCTGATGCTGGATACTCTGCGCCGCGGCGGGATCCTGGTTGCCGATGAGCTGGATTCCGCCCTGCGCCCAGCTCTTCTCGACTTCCTCATCCACGCCTTTAACGAGCCCAGCATCAACGTCAACGGCGCGCAGCTCATCTTTGCCTCCCACGCCTTCAGCGCCCTCGAACGCGCCGGCGAGCTGGGCCTTAGCCCAGAAAGCTTCTGGTCCGTGGAGAAGACCGATGCCGGCGAATCGGAGCTGCACAACCTCAGCGGCACAGACTTGTCACTGGACAACCCCGACGCCACCCATCACTTCCTGCGCAAGCGCTACGGTATCGCTTCCCGTGAGGCCCTCAATGCCCTCAAGGAGCTCGTCACGGCCAGCGCGTGAGCAAGCTTCCATTCCCGCGTACAATCGGCGCCCCAGAACCTCTCAACCACGAAGGAGTTACTCATGACCGCCGCCTACACCACCGAAGCACTCTCCACTGGCTCTGGCCGCGATGGCCGCACCGTCGTCCAGGAATCTGACCTCGACTTCACCATGACTACCCCGAAGGAAATGGGCGGCAGTGGCGAAGGCGTTAACCCCGAGCAGCTCTTCGCCGCCGGCTACGCCGCCTGCTTCCACTCCGCACTGAAGGCTGTGGCGAAGGACAAGGACGTCGACGTCACCGACTCCGCCGTCGGCGCGCGCGTGACCCTCAACAACGGTTCCGAGGGCTTCTTCCTCAGCGTCGAGCTCGAGGTCACCATCCCCGGCCTGGCCCCAGAGGACGCCCAAGCGCTTGCCGACGCCGCCCACGAGATGTGCCCCTATTCCAAGGCCACCCGCAGCAACATCGATGTCACCGTCACCGTGGCGGAGGACTAAGAAAAGGCTCTACTGACGCGCAAGGACTTTTAATGCCTCGCGCACTGCTCCGGCAAAGTTCGGACAACCTGCCCGCTTTAGTGCATGATCCAACCCCCGAAAACCAGATTGTGTTTGCCAGTAATCAAGTTGCTGCTTCGTACATCTCAAGACTAAGTGCGGTGCGGAATCGTGAACGAGCATGAGGAAATCATCTGCGCTCACAATTTCGTAGTGCTGCGCATCAGAAGACATAGTTATGTCGTCCTGTGAGTTATCAGTCAAGACAATGTCAGCGTGCGAAGCAACCGCTGCAGCATGGACATGGTAATCATCCTGGTCCAAGCCATCGAAAGGAAGGTCCCCTGGGAAGTCGCATAGGATTTCCTCCATCACCGCCCCAACCTTTTTGACACGATCGTTAACAATCTTCCCTGGCGCTTTAGGGAATTTCCGCCGCAGAACTCGTATGACTTCCGCAAGTACGTCTTGCGACGTATAAAACACAAACATGCTCCCTGACAGGCACTGCAGCGCAAACAACCAATCAAGGATCGTACGACTCGCTAAGATGTTTGCATCAACGAATACTCTCTGCGGCATACTCAACAGGATACTGAGGGGACTAAGCCTACGCAGAAGCTAGCTTTAACCTGTTATGTCCATAGGGTTTTTGGACATGGAGTCCGGTGTCTTTTTGGACACGGAGTCCATGGATGTCTTGGACACTTCTAGCGGTTTATGGTTGCGGCCTGCGTTTCGGCCGGGGTTTGGATAGTTTCGGGTTCATCCGCGGTGGTTGGCGGTGTTTCATTCCTTCAACGAGGTTGATGTTGATCTGACCACCTGGTGGTCTGTGGCTCAACGTGATCGGCAGTGGCACGCTGAAGAGGAATTCACCGTCATGGGCCGTGTAGAACTCCGCAACGTTTTCGGCTGTGACCGTGGAGTAGAGTCTGCGGTTTTTAAACCTCAGACCAATGTAGAGCCCGAAACCGCACACGCGTACAACGCCGTCTTTGCTTACGCAGAGCTGGTCTGGGATATCCCAATGGTTTGTTGAATTTGTCGTCGGCGCCGTTAGTGTGGGGGTATCGGTGGGAGGTATGCCTTGCAAAGCTGCCATGTCATCGATGCAGGCCTCGTGTGAAGTTGCCGCTTCCGCGGGGCCGTTTAGCATTTCGGATACAGCTTGTGGATTGTGCGCTTGGTTATAGGCGACTACGCGGGCCCAGACCTGCTCAGGATCGAGTGGATGTGTAGGTGATGGTGCCTTGGGGAAGGTATCGAAGGCCTGGCGTGGTGTGATGTGCATTTTGCCGACGAGCAGTGATTGGTGCCGTCGTCGTTCGTTGTAGACCTGGCGATATTCAGCCAGATATGTGTTGACCTCAGCAAGGCTGACTGGGTGGCGTGCATCGAGGAACTGGGTCAACGTGCGGTGAGAGCGTTCGTCTTTTCCCTGGGTTGTCGGGGCGAAACCAGCAATAGCAAGTACACCTTGGCTAGCGAGCCAAGTTTCAGTAGCAGAGAGAAAACCACGGTGATAGGTGGCGAACGCATCGCCATTGTCGGAAAGGATTTCTTGAGGTTTGCCGTAGGCGGCGAACGCTGCGGCCAGTACGGCGCGCGCATCAGTACCGTTTTCTGGCAGAGCGAACGCTGTGGTTCCGACATCGAATCTGCTGGCATCATCGATAATCTGGTAAATCGTGACATGTGTGTGGGCATGGTCAAAGAGGCGGTAGACCAGTCCATCGATTTGCCAGAGTTCACCGACGAGATCACGGGCGAAGCGCTTATAGGAACTGCGTGGCCGTTTGCGGGCATTGGCATCAACAAATCCCAGCTCATGAAGCCACGAGGCGATTGTAGAACGCGACGGCGTGGAATCTGGGCCCGAAGTGTCAAACAAGAAGTAGTAGATCGACCAAGGCCCATAATCCAAGCCTTGCTCCATCAACTCCTGCCTGGCGTGGACGACTGCGATTTTATCGGCCTCGTCAAATTTCTTAATCGGATTCTTCGGGGCAGTCGAATCAGGCACAATACCTGCGCGACCCTTCTGCGCTATCCGGCTTTTGATGTTGTGGTACGTCTGCCGCGAGATTCCTAATTCTTTGCAAAACTGTGTGACCGTCTTGCCGTCACGAACGGGATCGAAATCTGCGACCTTTCTACGCTTATGCAATGGAATAGCCATCCGGCTATTCCACCGCCGCAAACGTCCAAAAAGCCACTAGACATCCCGTCCAAAAACATCCTGGACTCCGTGTCCAAAAAGCCACTAGACATCACAAAGCTAGCTTTAACCCATCCCCCAACTAGAGCTCAGAGAAAAAGCGCTCGTTCTCCTTTTCGAATTCACGCCACTCACTGAACGCCTGAGCCCGCTCCTCGGCTCGCTGCTGCTTCAGCTTCAGAACATCATCACGCTTAAAGCGGGTGTGCGTTCCACACTTGTGAGCCACTATCTTTCCCTCTTTAACCCATTTCATGAGGGTTGGACGAGAGACACCCAAAATCTCTGCAGCGACAGTACTGGTAAGTTCCTCGGGTACGCGCGAAATGGTAATTTCGCCGCGCTGCGCAACAGAAGTCAACACTTGAGAAATCAGTCGCTGCACGTCAAGGGGCAACGACACAACACGGCCTTCTGCGTCTGTCACCCGAAAAGTCGCGGCACCGAGAGAAGGTAGAGACTGGAGATTTTCAACCATGTCATCGTCGATCATCACCCGATCGTTAATCACTGTCGCGGCGTTCATCGGCACTCCTTCCTCTTCTTGCAACCAATTAAATCCTTTTCACTTACAAGTGAAATCTCTTCCAATCGTAGTCATACTGCACGTACGTGACCACAAAATACCCCAATTCGGCACCCCCTAAGCCCTTTGGTCAAGCTAGACGGCAGTTAAGATCCGCGGACCAATTGGCAATCTCCCGCCCTACGTACTCGACGTAGCGGCGGCGGTCTTCCTCATCCATGTTCTGTACCTGAGCTACAGAAGTATTCAAGTTGTCAGGCTTTGAAACGGTTGACTTTGTCAATTTGATCCCTCCGTTGTCCCTCAGTAGTCAGTGCTGCTTATCTCAGTGATTAGCCCTCGTGGAGAATCTGCGTAGAGGAAACCCTCAGCGCTCCTTTCCCAGCATGGCACATACACCTGAAGCGTATTTCACCTGTCAGTGAGACTCTGACCAAGGACACCGAGTTGTGTGTGAATGTCTAGAGGCCACCTCAACGCTCCACTTGCTGCGCCTGTCCGGCACTCCTGCCAGAATCAAAGCTTGACTGTTAAGGCACGCACTCCATCACTGCGCCCAGAAGGCCCTACAAAAAGCTCTGGAGCCTACGCGGCTCCAGGCGACAACGTTCCGGTAGCCGGCTCGTCGTGCGCTTATTCTAAGCAATACAACACCAAGCCGACAAGGCTCTTAGCCGCACACCGTCCGATAAACTAGTTCCGACGCACAAGGAACACGCACCATGACTGAACAGGAACGCCTCGAAGCGCTTGAAACTCGCGTTAGCGAATTGGAGTCCCAGGTGGCCCAATTACTGCAGACCCTCGGCCATACTCCTTCGCGCCCTAGTACTGCAGCCACACCGCCGCCGGCGAACGTTCACCCTGAAAACCGCTCACCGGAAGAGAAGATTGCCCTCTTCATGGATTACTTCACGGGGAGGACAGATGTCTACGCAGTGGCCAAAAATACTGCGGGAAAGAAGGCCTGGTACCCGGCCAGCAATGGCTACTATGACCGAAGAAATCCCGACCTAAAACCCCTGACGCCCAAGGTGATCGAAGGACATCTGCGCCGTGACAACCGCTTCCACGTTGGGCTTTATCCACTGTGCATAGATGATAGTTGCCGGCTGTTGGTCTGCGATTTTGATGATGACGACTTCAAGCAAGCCGCCCGCGCCTACGCAAAAGAATGCAAGAGCCACGGCCTCGATCCGCTCATAGAAGTATCGCGCTCTGGGAACGGAGCCCACGTCTGGGTATTCTTCGACGAACCTATTCCTGCCGGCCTCGCTCGTTCTGTAGGCATCGGGCTTCTCGCCAATGCTAGCCCGGATTCCTACTTCTCCAGTTTCGACCGGTTCTTTCCATCCCAAGACACACTGCCAGCGAGAGGCCGTGGCTTCGGCAATCTGATTGCCCTCCCATTAGCAGGCCACCATCGCTCCGAAGGCACAACAGTCTTCGTCGACAGTAATTTTCAACCTTTGCCAGACCAATTTGAGGCTTTGGCCAAAACGAAGAAGTCATCGCTTTCCGAGCTCAAGAGAATCTACGCTGCGCTTCAGCCTGATCCCGAGACATCCCTTCCTCAGGCACCCACCCGCGCAGAACTAAAGAGGATAAAGGCCTCCGGAAAAGTCCACGTCACGCACGATTCACACCTCCACGTCGATTTATCAGGCGTCGACGCCACCACCCGTACGGCCCTGCGGCACCTAGGTGCTATTGCTAACCCGCAGTTTTATATAAAGCAGGCCCAGCGTTTCTCCACTTTCGGCACTCCACGGCTCATCGTACGTTTTGATGAAAAGGACCAAGTCCTCACTCTCGACCGCGGCACGCTCGATGATGTCCTCGACATCCTGAAGACTGCAGGATATACCGTCACACGACGTGGTCATACGCCCAAGCCCCGGCGCATCGATGCGTCATTTGCCGGCGAACTACGTTCCTACCAGAATTCGGCCGTCAAACAGATACTCAAGCACAAGTCTGGAATGCTCATTGCCCCTCCCGGCACTGGTAAGACCGTCATGGCGTGTGCAATCATCGCCCAGCGTCAAGTTCCCACTGCGGTGATTGTTCCATCCAGGGAGCTTGCTACCCAATGGCGCCAAGCCCTCAAGCAGTTCCTCCCGGAAGTTCAGGTTGGGCAATACTCGGGCACCAAGAAGAAGCTCAGTGGAGAGATAGACATTGTCACAGCTCAGTCCATCAGCCGCAATGATTCCAAGACTGACTTTCTCTCCGGCTACGGCCACATCATCGTTGACGAATGCCACCGAGTCGGCGCTGCGGGTTTAACCAACGTCCTCGCGCACCTCAACGTTCGCTTTATGCTCGGAATGACCGCCACACCGTACCGCTCCGACGGCCTCGATAAGCTGCTTCCCCTCGTTTGCGGCCCTATCCGCCATACTGTCGAGCTCGAACGCCCCGGACGCCGCGATTACGTAGTCCACGACACAGAGTTCACGTACGACTCCCCTTACCTGTTCTGGCCCGATCTCGACACTGCTCTGGCGGCGGATGAGGACCGAAACCGCCTCATCGCCGATGTCATCACACAAGCAGCGCAGGACGAACACACGGTCCTCGTCCTGGTGAAACGACGCGAACACCTCGCTGCCCTCAACGCCCTGCTTACCGACGCCCCCTTCCCCGTCCTTCAACTGCACGGCGGACAAAAGGCAAGCGAGAGGCAAGCCGTCCGTGAGCAGCTTGCCGTAACACCGCATTTCGTCCTTCTAGCCATGTCCCAGGTGGCTGGCGAAGGCATTGATCTTCCCGCGCTGGATACTCTTGTGCTGGCAGCGCCTGTAAGCTTCCGCGGCGTTGTCATTCAGCAGGTTGGCCGAGTCACTCGCGATACCGATGATAAAGAGACCATCTCTGCCACGGTGCACGACTTTGTCGATTCCAACGTCCCTGCCCTCGCCGCGGCTTTCAGGAAGAGGAGCTCGACCATAGCCAAGCAGGGGTTCACTCGCAGCAACGGTTAGAGCTGCCCCATGCTTGGCCGATTCCTACTAGATTAGGGGCCGTGCACAACTGAAATCCTTGTTGGACAGTCGGATGAATCGGAGCAGCACAGTGGCTGAATTTGTAATCACTTACAAACGTCGCTCAGGCGAGTCTTTCATCAAACAATTCTCGGATTCGACTGAAGCACTTAAGGAACGCCTCCGCCGCGAAGCAGCGATCGACGATCCTGATATTGAGATCGCCCATATTTCAGCGCCTTCCCTGGAATCCTTGAAAAAGTCGCATTCCCGGTATTTCATGGGCAGCGTTGAATTAGAAGGGAGGTGGCCAGAGGGGTCAGCCTAAAGTGTCGATGCAGGGCTTCTCAGTGATGGCCCCTCGCCCCCTCATAGACACTCGCCTCGACTCTATGCGAGATGGTACTAGATTCACCTATGCCTTCCCTGCCGATCCCTCAATAAAGCAAACAGGCGAAAACGAATTGTGCAGGGGTCAACACTCAGCTAGACACCTTGCCTTTTGACTGAGAAAAATCAGCACCGAGCGGATACCTTCAACGCAAGTATGAGGCCCCAGCACTTGCAGAGCAGGGTTACTTTAGACAGCTACGCTTAGTGGTTAGACCAAGTCAGCCAAGTCCTTAAGTTCCTGCTGCTGCTTTGAATCGAGTTCTGCAGTATCCCACTTTTTACTTGGATCCAATGCCTCAACGACTTGTGCCATCTCAACGCTGCCATGAATTTCATTCATATCCAGCTTCCAAAAAGTCTGAGCGTCATGTGTCGAGTTAATGAGAATGCAAAGATGCAGTCCTTTGGGCTCATTAACTGGCATGCAAACCGGAATAACTACGTGTTCTGCCCCAGCCTTGAACTGTCGATTAGCGGCCTCTCGGATATCACACGCCAAGGTATCACCCAGTGCAGGCACGATAACCGGCATAGTCTCAACGCCTAAATGCTCCATCAAGCGACCACGTTCGCCACCCTGATCAAGGAAAGAACGGAACAGCTGCGCAACCGCCATCCGAGCACGATAGTGCTGCTTCTGCTTCGCATTCATTGTTTTCCTTCCTCCCATCGTTCTAGATAGTCAAACGGGTCATACACCATCTGATAGTAGTGCTTTTTAAAAGTTCCGTTCACGACACGTCGAGATTCTTCCTCTCGGCTACCCCCAAAAAGTTCCTCGTGAACTTGTTCTTCACAGTCATCAGTGTCAATGAAATATTGATGGCTGTGGACAGTGCTATGCCACGTGTCTGTGCGCCTCACCTGTTCAAAATTAGCTTGCTCACCCTTAAGCTTCTTACATCGACTATATGCGGCGTGCACGGGGGTGACATTGAGCATAAGGGCGTATTGCTCCACCACGTTATCGTGACCACGCCATTCCCGAATGTGCAGCACGGTTCCGAATTCAGCCATATCTACACAATCTTCAATGATCTCGGCTTGCTCATCGGGGTCCGGGTAAGGCACCACTGGGTCCGGCAATATGCTCATGTCTGCTAGACGATAGTTCTTCTTATTAATGTTGGGCGGCACATCTAAATCATAGTTGGGCTAGTACCGCACACTAAACTCCCACCTTCACATCACCAAACCCCCAGCTCATGCAGCCACGAGGCGATTATAGGACGCGACGGGGTGTAATCTGCACGAACGGTGTCGAACGAGAAGTATTAGATCGACCAAGGTCCATAATCTAAGCCTTGCTCCATTAGCTGCTGACTGGCATGGACGACTGCGATTTTGTCCTTTCCTCCCAATCAGCTGCCGCCTACTGGGTTGAAACACTGCCAGACAGAGTCGGAGCCGATTCGCTCGTAAGCCACCTCAACAACGGCCACCGAATCCATATCGGAGACTTCGACATGCGCCAAGGCACCGCCCCAACCACCCCAGACGACTAAGACCAACGGTCCGGGCCGACACGCCCCTCGGCCCGGTACCAACTACCCGGAACACGACAGTACCGAGTCCCCAGAACACCGGTCCCCAAAAACTCGCATCTGACAACAGTGCCCGGAATCTCTGCGCATATCACCGACTTGGTACTATCGTGCTTTTGCCTGATTCTCCTGATACATCGCGCTCACACGCACGTCTCCCGCAGGGTGCGTCCCTCAGGAACTGGCTCGACCCATCCAATGCTCTAGACAAAGCGAAACTGGCATCTCAGAACAAAAAGAAACTGAGATGCCGGTTTGTCAACGATGTCGCGATTCACCTGTCAAGCATGTCGCGACTCATGAGACGGTGTCGGTTTATTGACCTGACCTCGGTAGAGGTCAGGAACGTAGGGGAGGAATCCCCTCAAAAATCCGGAAGAATCCCCTCAGGGGCTGTAGGTGGTTGGCTCGGGCCATGCGAAAGGGTAGAATAGTACTTACGTTCGACATTTCTGCTGGTTGGTTTAGGGTCGTACGTAAGCTCATTCCAAGGATTCAGTGACAACGAGGGGTTCGATTTGAGTGATACCGCTACCGCTATGTTCGACGATCATCCCTTGTGGGCGGAGCTGGGGGACATCGATGAGTGGTTGTCAGAGCTAAGCAAGACCTTCGATCCCTCATACGCAGGGTTGCCCGGTCTGGCTAGCGGCATTATCAGGAGGATTGAGCTGGTCGTCAATGTTACGAGGCTCTATCTGGGCATGGTGACCAAGGAACTGGCCAGTCGCCCTCTCCTTGATGAGCTGAAGACGGCCTTAAACTCCATCTTGGTCCAGCTGCAGTCGATCAAGTGGGACGACGAAGCTGATTATGACGAAGAACTCGCTAAGGCGAACACGGCCGCAGACGATCTGCTCTCCACCCTTCACAGATTGGGATTTCGGCCGGTTCAATTTCTGGAACAGCAGCAGGAGGCTGACGCGAATGAGCGTGAGCGGGTCGTTGGATTTCTCGACAGGAGTCAGGCAGCTGTCGAGCGGCTGGAGAGTGAAGGGGAGCGCCTCGCCGCTGCGATTGCGGAGAACAAGCAGACCGCAGAGAAAGATCTCAACGAACTGCGTCAGCAAATCAACGAGGTGGCTGACAGGTTCGAGAAGGAAATCAACGACGGCGTTGAGGCCGGGAAGAAGCGTATCGACGATCAGATCACGACACTTCAGAGCCAGTACAATTCTGAGATTGACAGGCAGAAGACGAGGGCGAACGACGAGCTCGACACGATGCTGGGTCACATTCGAACGCGAAAAGCAGAGCTCGATGATTTGATCGAGGACACACAGGCTGTCTCGGGATACGTGGCTGAAGATGCCATGGCACGGATGTTCAGGGAGCGGGCTGAAGAAGCTAAGCAACTGTGGCTTGGATTTACGATAGCAGCAGGAGTTGTCACGATCATCAGCGCGGTTTTGCTTTATTTTGCAGGCCGGACGGCCTTGGAAGACGTGGTTTCTAGCGCAGATGTTGTTCGTGGCATTCTGCGGGCGATCATTGGTGTGGGAGCAGGAGTTCTAGCCACATACCTCTTCCGACAGGCTTCGATTCAACAACGGAGTTTCCAAGACAGCCGTAGCGCGGAGGCTCGCATCGGCTCGCTGGATGCGTTTCTCGCTCGCTTCGAAGATGATGATGCGATGGAGATACGTCGCGGCGTTGGTCAGCGTGTGTACATTGACGGCCAGCTGGGGGAGGTCGCACGGGCCTGGCAGGCTTCCGTAACCACGAAGGAATCCACGGGAACCAAGAAAGATATTACCGACGGTGAAGAGAAGCCAGATGAAAACCTTGGAAGCTAGCTATCTGATGGCCGTGTGTGGATGTCATCTATCCTGTTCATATGACGACTTCTGGAAACCCTCGGGCAAGTCAGCGGATTGATCCGCATGCTTATGAAGCGCTCAAGCAAGCTATAGCGTATACGACGTATTACAAGAATGCGCAGCGTTCGCTGTTGCTTCGCCACCTCGGGGGCGAAGCTTTCGAAACTGCCGGTCTCCACTTGATCGATTTTAGCAGCGGATTCAAGATACAGAATGCCGACAAGGTCGTCGAGGCTCTGCAAGCGAAAGAAGATCGTCTGCGAGATACCATCATCGATCTGTTCTTATCTTTGTCGGAAATGGTTGAGTTTCCAGATATCGAAGGGTTAGAGGAGCCAAAAAGATCTGAGAATCTTAGAAGAGCGCAGCTGTCAGTCGAAGGCTTGACGAAGTTTACGCAACCATTTCAGCAAATGATGGAGAAAAGGGCCCGTATAGAAAAAGAACGGAGGCAGGAAGAGTCCCAGCGAGAAAGAAACCGCCTGTTCATGCTGCGGTTAGAGGATATGAAACAGCGTCTGCTAGATATGCATCAGACGGATAATCCGCAGCAACGGGGGAGAGATTTTGAAGACCTCATATATGACCTTTTCGATCTGCATGATCTTAATCCCGAGCGACCCTACAATCTTCCGGGTGAGCAAATAGATGGCTTTGTTCAAATAGATCGATTTGGATTTATTGTTGAAGTGAAATGGGAGCAAGAGAGAAGCGGCCGAGATATTGCAGATATTTTTCGGGCCAAGATAGAGCGCAGGAGCCGCGTCACGCAGGGACTTCTGATCACGCAGACCGGAATCGCCTCGACAACGTTGGACACCTACTCTGTGCAGAGTCCGTTTATGGTTGTTACGGGTATGGAAATATACAGTGTCCTCGACGGCCGAACTGATTTGAGAAGAATGCTAGAAACGAAGAAGGATCATCTGTCGCAAACCGGTTCCTGCTTTTACGACTACTTGAAGCAACACTAACTCCAGCAAAAATCTCACGTCACAAGTAGCTGTTCCTCAAATGTTGGCCGATAACAGATAGTATGTATAGCTAGTCTCACTAGCCCCATGGTTCCCACGTGGCGGGCATTCACAGCTTCGATTCGAGTTCCCAAGTGCGTCGATAGATTGGTCCGCCACCGGACCGACTAGCTACGTCGCGTGCGTCTTCTAGAGACGAGCAGGGTTCCGACCAGGTAGGGACCGGCAAACGTGCTCGCACGAAGACCCTGCGCGACAAGGCCCAGGCGACAACTGATTCCGAACGAATCCGCCAGCTAGAAAAAGAAAACGCGAAGCTGTGCGAAGACCGCGATATCCTGCGCAAGGCCGCGTGGGGTATCTATTCTTCCCACGGTGTGCGTTTCATCTTGCTTTACATTCCTCATTGAAGCATCATCGTGAATGGAGACCGGTCGCTAAACGGCGCAGCAGGTGACTTCATCCCTCTTTGCCGTTCGGGCTTCTTAAGCCTGACGATAGCCAGGACATCGCTGTCTTCGCCTCGGTTGCCTGCAACAGGCCACAGGTCCTGAACACTACCGGCTGACACACCCCTCTACCCCAAAACCAACGCCGTCTTCTCCGGCGGCACATCCTTCAGCTGCCGACTCTTGACGGCCCACGACGCCAGCCCCAGCACAACCCATACCACCAACGCGATGAGCGGAGCCGTTCCCAGCATGCCAGGCGAGCCCGGAACAAAGAGCAACGCCAAGAACCCAACGGAGAGGATGCACCCAGCCAGCGCGAAGTACTCATAAAACTTGTTCGGCGCAATCGCCTTGGACATCCCAGGAATCTGCCCGGTACGCGCAATCTTCCAAGCACAGAAGCAGGTATAGAAATACGCCACCGTGATGCCAGCACTGGACATATCGACGACCCACGTCAAAGCCGCGCGCCCAAACCACGGGGTAACCGGGCACACCGCGCACACCAAGAGAATCGCATTGCGTGGGGTGCGCTGCTTACCATTTAGCTCACCCAGCCGACTCGAGACTAGGTTGGCGCGGCCAAGAGTAAACAACACTCGGCTTGCCGCAGTGAAGAATCCGTTCAGCCCAGTAAGGACTCCGGCACTAACGGCAACAACCATAAGCACCAAACCGGCAGGCCCCATCACCTCGCTAATCGCTGCCGCGGGCGGCCATGCCTCCCCTTCATAAGCATCGTGATACGTTCCCACAGCGATAGAGGTTGCGAGCATCATCGCCAAGTAGATCAAGGTCGCCGCAATGACTCCCCACATTAAAAGGCCTAGCGCCTTCTTCGGCGAGAAATTGAACTCGCCCGCCAACTGCGGAATGGAATCAAAGCCCACGTAGGCCCACGGGGCAAAAGCGATGATGGTCGCAACCGCTGCCGCCGGCGGAACGTCGACAGAGAAAGCGGGTGCAAGCTCCGGGCGCTTGGCGACGTAATAAATCACCATCGACGCCACTATGACCACCACCGCCACAATCATGATCACAACGGCAAAGAACTGGAACTGGCCAGAAAGCGCGCCCCTCATAACCAATTCAGGGAACGTGACTCGGAAGACGAGCGTGACCGCCGACGCATTCAACGCGACGACGCACGAGTACCCGAGCGTCAGCGCCCACCCCACCACCGGTCAGCGGCAGCGCACGAATAGTGAAGCCGTAACTCAAACCAATAACGGCAATCATCAGGCCACCAACGACAAAGCCGATGACCGTGCCGGCCAGCCCCGCCTTCTACATCCAATCGAAGGGCAAGATATAGGCGCCCCAACCAATTGCCGCACCCATCGCCATCGCAAAGACCCATGAGGGCTTCATAGTTTTCCGCCTGGTCATTTTCGACGACGGCTTGCTTCATCACAGACGATTCACTGCTTGTGCAGGAGCTTGCCGACGCCAACGTCCCTAGCGAGATTCGGGCAAGACTGGGGATCACTAATTAGGCGTGCTCGTGAGATGGTCGGTGCTAAAAATTGCCGGACCTCCATTGCCCCATCCACAGATCGACACTGTTTGTTGCCGAAATCTCCTCGGCCACGCCGCTAACTCCAGATCTGACCCACTCTGGGGACTAATCGTGGTAAACAGAGCGCTCTGCCCTGACACGCTTGACAACGCCTCTCCAAGAAAGCCAACCTCGAATCCGGCACCGTAACGATCCCAAGTCGCCAATGCCTCGCATCTCAACGCTGGTGAGGACACTTCAGTCCGGTGAGCTGGGCTTAGAACATTGACCAAATGGGGGCGTCCATCACATCGTCAAGGCCTTCAAAGAACACGGTCGCTTTTGAAGAGGCTCGTTCCTTTGAAGAGGCTCGTTTTAGCCTTGAGCTTCAGCTAACTCACGGTCAAGACAAAACTCTCGAGGCTAAAATCGGGTTTAACTAAACTCTTTAAAATCCTTTCAGCGACAGCAAGTTTCGTGGCCCCAAGAACGATAGGGCGCAAAAGCTCAACCATTAAAGCAAGCTACCAAGCGGGTACCCATCGGGCATTTCTGCATTGCCGTCTCTGGAAAACATCCTTAGCTACGGGCACAGGTCCCGTACAAGTTGGACGCCCTTTAATCCAAGTTAATCTCGACACTAAGCTCTTCATAAAAGTGGTAGTTTAGATCAATATTCGGGTTTGCGGACTCATCCCGCAAACCCGCCTACGCCCACGTCGCCAAACGAATTTAGCAAGGCGCCGTCCTCAGTTCCAAATAACCCACAAAGAGCGATGAACAAGAGAAGTATTCGATTAAAAGAAGGCCGCCCCAATCTTGAAGATCACGTAAGCCCTTCGGATGTTTATTTACAAAAGACTGATGGAACTTTACAACAGCGAGAGTTCCTGCGCAGGATCACAGCAGACGGATTTTTGCATACCGGTGTCAAATCAAACCCTGCGCAAAAGAATGTTTTTTTCTTAGGAGGATCTTTTGTTGAAAGCATGTTCCATGATGAAGAGCGAAGGTTCGTTGCCCAACTAGCTAGAAAACTTCCCCTGAATGTATTAAATGGCGGCTATTCGGGCATGACATCTATGCAGATGGCCACACTGCTAATAGCCAAGATTGGGGGCCTTTCTTCCCCAGGAGACTTCGTGATTGCCGCCGTTCCGATGTCGGATCTACCCCAATTAAGGACTGTTGGAAGTTATTGGACAAAAGTTAAGTCCCACGCTCTAATTGACCCACCGAACGGTTCCACAATAAGCCCCAGTTTAAATCACACACGTGCCGCTTGGGCTGCCATGAACAGTTTCTGCTCGCACTTCGGAGTTAATTTTGTTTTGATGACAGGGCCAAGGAGAATGTCCGATTTCAACAGAGAGCAGTGGGCTAGAAATGCATATCGACGTCGCCGAGCCTCTTGGGAGGAAGACGCAAAAATCGCCCATGCGCTGAACCAGAGCGCGCGCGAATTTGCTTCCCAAGAAGAAATCCAACTCATTGATTTAGATAAGCAATTTTCACAGCAACCTGACAATTTCTACGACCACGTACACCTCAATGACGATGGTCAAGATGCTGTAGCCCAATTCCTTGCGGAAGAATTGTCAAGGATTATCCCACTGTAGGCCGACCTATTCTGGGAAAGTAAACAAATCGGTGGCAGCTGTTCGTTTAGACTACTGAAAGTGAAGTTGTTGGCCGAAGGAAACGCGGGGCTATAGTCGCTGTGCTAAGCGCGCCGTCTGTTTGAGCTGTGGCGGGTACATTATTGGAAGAGCCACTGTGGATGATTGGATATCCATCCATTCTCTATTGACAACGCGCCTCATGCTTCATATATCTGTTAGATTCTTCTACGGACCCGCGCTTAGCACCTTCTTCTACAACGCTTTCTACATTGGCGCAAGCCGAATGCGACTCAGTAGCCTCTGGTCGCTGGTAAGCAGTACAGACTCCCGCGATTGAAGGGAAAGGCCTACATCGCTTCTCCGTGCATGAGCCAGAGCTCTAGGAGTGAGCAAAATACACACATTATTCGCTAATAGTGTTCTGGAGTCAGCCCTGCACTATTGCAGAGCTGACGAGAACGCTTGTACCAACAATTGATCTTCCTATTAAGGCTATCCAAAAAGGAATCCAATATTTTAACGACTAAAAGCCATAGCGAGCCCAAGGCTTTCAGGAAAAGGAATCAATAATACTTCCGAATGCGGCCTTAGCCTTGTAGCCGAATTCCTCGCGAAGTGGTTGCGTCCTAAAGGAGAACAAACCACTTCCTTACCGCAAGCTTTAGAGGCGATTGGCTGGGTTCGAGGACATCCCCCTTGTATCGAAATACGCAGGCGCCACTTCCTCTAGCCGACCGTAGTCTATACTCGAATGGTTCTGTAAAACCACAACTATGTCCGAATTTTCTGCAGCGGAAAGGGGCTCGCTAACAGAGTTTAAGGTACCACTTTCGAGATACCATTCCGGCACAAATGGGTCGTAGTAGTTAACGTTTGCACCTCGCCTAATCAGCTCATCGGCGACAGGAACCGCTGGGCTTTCCCTCTGATCTGAGATGTCTGGCTTATACGTTACGCCGACCAAAAGAATATCTGCTCCCCTTACAGATCTCGACTGATCATTCAAGAGCTCGGTAATTCGGGTAACGACGTAATGCGGCATGGAGTTGTTAATTTCTTGAGCCAGTTCAACAAACCTCAACGGATAGCCAAGTTGGCGTCTGACTTCATAAGACAGATAGTTGGGATCAATCGGAATGCAATGCCCTCCCACTCCAGCGCTTGGAGTAAACTTCATAAAGCCGAAGGGCTTGGTGCTTGCCCCACGAATAACTTCCCAGATATCGATGTCCAACTCGTGGCAAACTTTCGCCATCTCATTAACCAAGGCAATATTGACGTGCCGAAACGTATTCTCCAAAAGCTTGGAAGTTTCCGCCTCGCGTGCCCCACTCATAGGAACAACCGTTTCTATAAATGAGCCGTAAAACGCGACTGCCTTTTCCGTAGCCACGTCGGTACAACCACCGACCAATTTCGGGGTATTTCGAATACCAAATTCCTTCATTCCTGGATTAACCCGCTCAGGGCTGAATGCTACGTAGAAATCCGTGCCTTCCCGTAGACCTGACTCTTTCTCCAAAATAGGAACACAAACATCTTCAGTTGTTCCTGGATAAGTCGTCGATTCGAGAACAATAACAGCACCTCGCTTGAGGTACTTTCCCACCGTGGTGGTTGCAGACTTCACCGCTGCAAGATCCGGCGCGCCTGCGTCCCCAAGCGGAGTCGGGACACAAACTACGACTACATCACTCTCGGCGATAACGTTCGGAGAGTTCGATGCTGTGTAACCTGCCTCGATCATTTTTGCCAACGACTCTTCCGTAATGTCATCAATGTGCGAAATACCACTGTTCAAGGCATTGACAACAGATTCTGAGACATCGAACCCAAACGTTCTCCATCCGCTACGAGCAGCAGCTTCAGCGAGCGGAAGCCCCACATATCCTTGCCCAACGACAGTGACTGTACGAGTCATAGTCCCTCCAAATTATTCATACATCTCTTTGAATTCTAACAATTGAAATACTCAGGCTATCTCTCTGACTTTTCGTCGTGCGATGTCGCGGACTTGATTCCAACGTTCTTGCCACGACTCTCGACTCCACAGAGACTCAAATTCCATTATTGAGCAGTCAACATCTAGGGATTCTAGCAGCGCATCTACAATACCGTCAGTTTCAAGCACTGGTATCGTCACTCCGTCTTCCGCGAAGTACCTGTGATTAGGCGAATCCATGTAAACAACGTATGGCAGAGCACGCTCAAGATAACTTACAGCTTTAAATGCAAAGGCTTTTCTGCCATACGCGGATTCAAGCAACAGGATTCCTATATTAGCCTTAGTCCTAGATACATAATTCGAGAAATCGCCATTGAGTACTCGCACCCGCGGGTCCGAAGACAATCCAACCTTTGCTAGCCAGCTCTCTAGAAGGTCTTGTTCTGCGGGTCTAACTATGAAATCAGCGAAAACCTCCTCGGGCCTGAGTCGAAAAACCTCAGCTAACGCATCCAGGTAAGCTTCCATGCTATACAACGCACTGACCCCACCCGTGTATACAAAGGTGGTTCTTTCAACGTCAACAGCCCCCTGCCCAGCGGGGAATGCATTTATCGGATTGATTGCCGGAGGTAGCTCTGCATCAGAAAATCTCAAGTCAAAATAGTCCTTTGCAAGCGCTGCATAGTGCTGGGCCGACTCATAAGATGGCGCGACCATTGCCCCAAAGGATTTCTGCAAAGTCTCGAGTTCGAACTTTCCAGCTGCACGAATCTCTTGTACGTTTTTTGCTTCAGACACCTCCAATTGCTCATCGAGCCAATGAACATCACGAACAAAGTATGCACTTTGAGTGCCACAATTGATTGACAAGTAGTCCAAAAGTCGACTTATCTGCAGCACCGCGTCTCGGCTCCGAACCGGGGTCGTGCTGTTCTCTCCGTAGAAAACGGGGAAGGAAATATCCTCACCGACGAGATACTTGATCAATTTGACTCGCCTGCGAACCAAGTTGTGATTGAAGCTAAGGTGTATAGTCGGTTTCTCCCGACTAGCGGCTAAATACATGTTTCGAATACGCTGGGGCCTAGCTCCAGAGGAAATATTTTCTATCGCGGCTACGCTCAAGAATATGTTCATTTCTCCTGAGTCGCCAAAGTCTTCAAAGTACCATGGCCAGTCCGATAATCCTACAAGCGACAGTATCTCGTTGAAGCTTCGACCAGTCCAGACTTCACTGTCTACTGCTGGATTTTGAAAGCCGTTCGAGTTCTCTACTAGTCGATCCTTTACACGACTCTGTCCGACGACTTCTACAAGCGAGCATCGACGGCTTAACAGCACGGTCGCGATAGACTCGACCGCATATACCTTGGTACCCATTTCGCTCGCAACTTGCGCCAAAGCGATGGTATCGGGGCCACAATTAGGGAAAACCAATTCGGTATATTTTCCGAATCTTAATGCATAAGTAGAGCGGAATTTGCGGTCAATATCAGCATCAGCGTACCAATAGGCGCTGTTACTTGAGACGATATCTAATTCGACCCCGGTAAGGGAATGATCTAGGTCCTCCAAACCTAGTTCAGTTAATGACGGAGCTTCCGCGTATAGCGAATGCTCATAAACTACTGCAACACGCCTCTTATCGATTGGCGACCCCTCGTCTGGCCTGTTGCTCACGGACGTGTTTATGGCCCATAAGAAGTGCGGTGCTTCAGATCCCAACGAAGCCGCTTTGGACATTTCCCACTCGTCGAATAAAACGAGCGCTGAAGTCTGTCGCGTAGACTCGACGAAACGCCTGATAAGTGCCGGCCGCCGAGAGCTGATGTCTAGATCTCCAGGAACCAAGACACTAACCAAATTCAAACCGCTATTAATTTTCGCAGCAAATAGCAGTGCATCCATTCCGACCGAGACTGTTTCTGCTATGCCTAGACGCCGGACTAAATTGGAGAACCAACGCTGAGAAGCGTAAGTTCCGGCATCTCGACCCCATACAGGAATAGTAAGGTCGCTATCCCCCATGAAGCGATGTTCCTTCACGTTATAAACAAAACAGGGATCCCCAGACTTTTCCAGCTCAGATCGGACAAGCCCTACAGCTGGGGTGATGCTGCCAACAAAAAGTAAGCTACTCATCCATTCCACTTCCCATCATAAGCTCAATCTCCCTAGCGACAGTATTTTCAGCGCCACGATTTTTTCTTACACAATCGGCGGCGTTGGCAGACATTTCTTTGAACCGATCCGCATCCATAAGGAGTTGTTCGAGTTCCCAAGCCCACGCATCTATTTCTGTCTCTTGCCCTAAAACCGCGTTTTCGGAATCTACAAACTCTGGAACAGCCGCCACCGGATTTGTAACTGGAACAAGCCCACTGCTCATCGCTTCATCACGTGATACCCCCTGTGTATCAAACCTTGATGGTACTAAGAACACCCCATGTTGCCTGTGCAGTTCGGCGATTTCCTGTTGACTTACGTATCGCCGAATGATCTCCACGTTTGATTCATTCGTGAATTGATCGAAATACTGAAAGTATTTTCCATCACCAACTATCGTGACTTTCATCTTAGGCCACCATTTGCTTTCCCTAAACCTTGCCAAGATTGCGGCGGCCAAGTCGGCACCATAGTTCCACGCTCGTGCATTTCGAACCCAAAGAAAGTTAAATCGTTGCTCTGGGTCTTTTGGTACGTACTCAAACAGCTCGGTATCGATGACGTTATGAATCACCGACGTTCGTTCTTCGGGGAATCGCAGTCTCAGATCGTCTTCGACCGCATCTTTCCACCACTTTGAAACGAAGACGAAATTGTCGACCCGAGAGTCATCATTAACCAACTCACCCCAAAAATCTCTAATTCTTAAACTTCGCTCAATCTGGGCATCCAGGTTTCGTGGTGCTGCGATTTCATAAGGTATCCGGCTCCAATTGCGGACTTCATAGCCGTGCACAAAAAGGTTCAACCGGACCCCATCGTCCAGATTCCGTTTAAGAGCCTCCCACATCTCAGAGTTCATGAAGTGTACGTTTATCGAGGCGTACTTACGCAAAGCGAGCAGACCAAGCAGCTCATCGTAGTACCCGGCTAGAACGTTTACCCCTTTATATGTATAAACGTCTGGGGCCACACGCTTACCGAAAGCCATCACATCGACTTCAAGTCCGCGCGCTTTGTACAAAGCAACACGCCGGTGAACAAACCCATTAGCATATTGATTTTGTTCACTCGGATACTCATTCGCAAGCACGAGGTGGCGTTCTTCTTGATTTTGCCCCGTCTCCCGAATGTATTGACGTGCAAACGCAAATCGTTCGTCAGATATCGCTTCGGAGCTAAGTGGCTTAGCTACGCCTTTTCCGACATCGAACTTTGGGCGTGTCCGATAGAGATACTCACATTCAAGATATAGCCGCTCCAGAAGCGTTGAAGTATCGTATGTTTGAGCAACCAGTTCATGTAATGACTCGTCACTTAAATTGGGGGGTAAAGCATCCCGCTTCAAGAGGTACTCCTTTAATGATTTCTCGGGGAACTGCTGCCGCTGATTTTACTACGAACCATATCCTTTGCGATGAAGAGGCTAAGCCTCGCTTTTTATTTCGAAAGAGGGACGGAGGAACCGAAGGCGAGGCGTGAAACTAAGCGTCGCTAGAACTTTCCGATTTAGGCCTTCCTACACATCAAAGTCACCAGGTTCTAGTCAGCTGGTACGGTCGATGGTTACAAAACAGAGTGGTCAAAAGCCGACAATGACGCCATTAACATTTTCGGGATCATAAGGCCGACTTATCGAGAAAGGCCGTTGCATAGCATTCCTTTGGCTCCCATCGCGGGCAAATCCTAGAGCTATAGTTCAACGTCCTGCCTGTAGCGCCCCAGTTCTTTCGATACTCAATGTGGTTAATGGCCTTTTAGCTCCGACTCCAAAGCTCGCCGCCTAGAAGCTAGGTCCGTGCGTTGATAGCGCAGAATGTTCCTGCTCTCCTACAGGCAAACGATCTGCACAAATTGAGTGGCTACAAGAGACGTATTGAATATACAATGCCCCATTGCTAGTGCATTCCGATCGCACCCTCTAGAAAGCAGACAGCTTCACCACATTCCACCTAGCACGCATAAAAGTTCTCCCAATGAACGGGTCCCACCGACCCAGCTTCTCTCTCAATACAGATCAATCCAATTAACACGTTGTTTGCAGCTTCCGATATACAGTATAAAATCGCTTTGCATAAGACGTACGCCTGTCGGGTTCGGTGCCCTACCCGGAAGTCACTATACTTTAGCTATGGCTGACAACGGCGATTTCAGGAGAACACGCACACTATCTCGATGGAAGTACACCCACTTTTACGAGCGGATGGAAGACTTCCTAGATACTCCATTAAATAGTGGTTTAAACACAATTTCCCTCAACGGACGTCTCTTGGACTTCGTTATCAGAGATCGCGGCGCAAAGCTTTTGCTGGTGACATTTCACGGAGCACTTTCCCCTCGCCAAAAAACAGTCCCCTATATTCAGGGCGAAGGCATTGCCAAGGCCTCAGGTGTCAATCTCCTTGCGTTTTCAGATCCTTCATTAGAGCTTGGAGCAATCACTTGTGCCTGGTTCCTAGGAGACAGGGAACTGGGAGTGCTTACTAGGCGTTTTCGGCCCATCATTCAACATGTAGCCGAAGAAACAGGAGCGGAAAAAGTCCTCTTTTTTGGCGGTTCTGGTGGTGGGTACGCTGCAGTAAATTTTGCTTCCTCATATGAGGGCAGCGCCGCAATTGCAATGAATCCTCGGCTTAACCTAAATGCTGGTCCCCCGTCGAAGCTCCGCCCCTACCTTGAGGTTTGTCATGATGCCCGCACTGTTACCCCCATCCGCCGAGTTAAAAGGGAGTTTTTCCAGCCCAATCTAGCCGACAATTTCAGGCAAGAAACTGGACCAGATCTACTTATATTGCAAAACCGGAATGATGCACGTTACCTGAACCGTCAAACGAACCCCTTCATCAGAGAATTATCGTCGTACCCGCATGGATATGTTCAGCTTTTTGATGGAGCGCCGGGGCATTCTCCCGCCAGCAAAGAGTTTCTCACCCCACTCATCAGGAGACTCGCGACGGATTGCAGTGCCGGCTCATATCGAGAATCAGGATTTCAGGATTTCGCCGAGTATTGCGAGCGCGTATTTAACGCATCCAACAAATAAACGCTTTCCTACATTCATTTTCTATGATGGGCGGGTGACACACTAGGAACCACGTAAAGCTAGGGTGTCACTACCCAAAATGAAACTACAAGACCGTTGTTGACGTTAGAGGGCTCGCCAATAGCGCCTGACTTGAGCTGCTAGTGGCCTGACAAATGGCAGGCTTTCCAGAGCAGTAAACAATTTCTTCGCCGGCTTCAGTTTTCGTTCTAATCGTCCTAGCCTCGACTTTAGGCGTTCGTTCTCTCCCTTAAGCTGATCCAGAAGTAGACTCACAGATTCTTCACTGTCATCGTCTACGGCACCACCATGATCATCTTTTCCGATAAACCGATTCCAGAGCTCATACTCCAAGCGTTGCTCCAGGAAAAACTCTGTCGCTTCTGCTTGAGATACAGTCCCATTGTTAGAAGGATAGAAGGTCATCCAAGCGCCAACAGCCTCGATTTTCCTATAGCGGTCGAACTGTAAGGCAGAAACGTGCCTATTCGCGTTCGGAATATAAACTCCTTCTCCCCCTTCACTCGGTCTGTTCCCTAAAAACTCAAGCAAACTAGGCAGCACCGCGGAATAGGTGAATCTACTGGAAGCTTGGTAAATCGATCGCTTCGCTTCGGCATATGCATCGGGATTCGAAGATGCCCGAACCAAAGCATCCTTAAACTCCGTCATTGAATTCGCAAATAACGGATAATCAGCACCCAAAAGCGCTTCATGCGCCGGCGTTCGGTTAAGGATGGTTGGCAGCCCCATAACTCCGTATTCAAGCACCTTAGTTGACAGTTCCGTACTTGTGTCGAGGCTTGGCCGTCGCCAACTGATGCCAACGTCTGCTTGTGAAATCAGCTGACGGGTCTTTTTCCGAGTCATTCCGCCATGCCAGTTGATTCGTGGTGTGTTCTCTAGAAGGTATTTTACGTTAGCTGCGAAATAAGGATCCTTTGGATCAACGCGGAACTGATTCCCAGCAACGTCTAATGTCATAGGCACATCTGACCTCGCGCTAACCGCCTTGAAACCAGCAAGGATCATATCCACGTTCCATGCTGGGAAGAATTTACCGGCATAAACGAAGCTACATGGGGACGAAGAACTATGCTTTTCCCTATCAAGCACAACAATGTCGCCTTCTGGGACATGCGGAGGCAAGATTGCCACTCGACTAGGGTCGAAATGTATCTCCAGCGCATTCAAGCGGTCCAGCATATCCTGAGTCTGAAATAGAAGTTTGACTCCCAATTCGTAAAATCTGTTAAGAGCGTCTCTTACGCCCGCGGATACGCTATCCATGATACTGGTTACCCCAGTAACATAGACGCAGCCTTTAGAACGAAAACTAGTTGATTGTTCTGACACCATTAGTCCGACTTCAGTGTCCCTAATAATCGCTGCATCGAAATCATGAGCTTCGAAGATAGCTGCGATGCAAGAAGCGTATTCCTGCCTACTCATGCTGGAAGCTTTAGAATCTAACGGGCGATACTCTTCATTATCAGCCACGAAAGGATCGACAATCCTCACATTAGGGTAAGCATCTAGCTCTGTGACAACTTCTCGCTTGGTAATTGGGTTAGCGCTTACAAGTACAATTTCAATATTTGGCACCTGTGCGCACATCGCGCACACTCCCGCTAAGAAAAAAGCGGATCCGTCAATCACATTTAGATTTATATAGCCCCCCACAAGGATCCTGAAGGGTCTCGACTGAACAAGTGGTCTATCCATGTCCCCCAGCGCTCCATTCAATAGTAAAGGGTTCATTCGCTTCTGAATTTGTAAAGTATACGCGGCATATGATTCGGGATTCGCAGCCTGTCATCGCGAGAGCGTTTACAGGTGACATCTGTTCTCTGGTTAAGTTGCCTTCCTCAATGACACCGAAGTAATAATTCTCGACGCTGCTGCTTGCACTACAGACAAGATAGAGTCCCTCTCGATCATCAACCACTCGAAGACGTGCACGCTTTTTAGTTGTTACCGGGGCATTGGAAAATTCAGCGGACGTGCTGAGGGCTATGAAAATATGCTCAACTGTCCGCTCTAACTCGTGATATCGTTGCCGCCATTGCTCCTGTGACATCAGTTCTCGACCTTCTCCGCAATCAATTCGAGTTCGCGGTCTGTTGTAGCGCTCCGACCACATAAGTTGCCGATAGATGAAGCAGCTGCGGCCGAGAGCCGCGAGAACAACTCTGAATCAAAATAGAGCTCCTCAACCGCATCAGCCAAATCTCTCGGCGACTCTGGCTCTACCAACAGTCCAGTTTCTCCGTCGCGCACAAATTCAGGAATTGCAGCTATTTTGGAGCTAATCGGAACAAGCCCAGAGGACATAGCTTCGCACATGGATACTCCTTGCGAATCAAACCTCGTTGGTGCCATAAAAATTCCATTCTCGGCGTGAAGCTTCGAGATCTCTTCTTGGTTTAAAAAACGTTTTCGAAGTTTAACATTCTTAAACTTCTTCAGTGGAAGAGTAAGCTCGGAAAAAAGCCGCCCATCACCCACGATGGTGAAGTTCAGATCATCAAAATATGGCCGAGTACTTAAAATTTTGATCGCTTCAACTGTTTGATCGTTGGCATATTTATAAGATGCGAATGGACGAATCGACAAAATATTCAAACGATCTGCATCTGATTTTTTCCGATAGGAAAAAACCTTTTCATCGACCAAGTTGGGGATAACATAATCGTTCTTGAACTCAACGCCCAAATCAGGCTCAACGACCATGGATTTAAACCACTCAGATACATTTATGAATGTCATATCCAGTGGACGGTCTCTAACCAATGAGCCCAAGTAAGCATTTTGCAGCTCGTAGTATTGGACCTTCTTCTCCAGAGCTTCACGCATCGTTTGCGGAGACTGAATGAAATTAAACCATCGCCGATGCCAGGCTTCGGCTTCAAATCCATGAATCCAAACAAGCACTGGGCCGCGAACCCCTGCCCGCACTAAAGGCTCTATTCGGCTTGGCTCTGCAAAATGTACCAAAAATGCGTCGAAAGTCTCGTCCCGTACCTTCTCATACAGTGCTGCATCATTGCCAACGGTGACGGCTACTCCATCATAATCGTACTTGTAGGGTTCAGAAACTGGCTGATGATTATAATAGACTTCGACGATCGCACCGTTTTCTTGATATTCTTTGACCCTTCGGTGGATAAATCCATTTCGGTACAAATCGGACTTGCTCGGGTAAGCATTACAAATCACCAAAAGATTTAAACTGCGGCCTTTAGCACTACTCATTTACGCCTTCTCCCAGACGCCTTTGAAGTCAAGCACGCTCCGCGTTTCAATATACTTCCTCGGTATGCTGTAGAACTCATCGTGTTCTACTAACAATACAATTATCTCGTTGGCTTCCAACGCTTCAGAAAGCGATACAAGCTCGATCGATTCTTTCTTCCGCAACGAAGACGGTAACTGGACAACATTTGGTTCAACCACATCGATATGGTCTACTGCTTCCGATTCCGAGAGCACTTCGACGACTTTGACTGCCGGCGATTCTCGAAAATCGTCAACATTAGCCTTGAAAGTAAGCCCGAGAACCGCGATTCGAGAGCTGCCAGCCTCAGAAAGCGCATTCAACACCTTGTCGGCTACAAACTGCGGTTTACTGTCGTTAACGTTCCTTGCAGTCTCAATCAGTTTCGCCTTTTCCCCAACGGAAGACACAATAAACCAAGGATCAACTGCTATGCAATGCCCTCCCACACCGGGTCCTGGCGAAAGAATATTTACTCGAGGATGGTGGTTAGCCAAGCGGATCAGCTCCCAAATGTTCACGCCAAGATCGTCACAAATCATGGAAAGCTCATTCGCAAAAGCAATATTTACGTCACGGAATGAATTTTCGGCTAGCTTCGCCAATTCGGCGGTTGTTGCATCGGTCGCGACTACTTCACCCTTGCTGAATAGACGATACAAATCAGAAGCTCTACGAGCGGCCCAGGTGGTCGTCCCTCCAATAATTCGATCATTACCGGCCATCTCCACCATGATTTCACCGGGAATCACCCGCTCAGGAGCGTGAACGAACCCAACCTCGTACTGTCCTTCGTCATCGAACAAATCTGGACGTAACGCTTGAACATATTTTTCAAGCCGCTCTGTTGTCCCAGGAGAGCTGGTCGACTCTAGTACGACGAGATCTCCACGTTTCAACAAAGAAGAGATAGAGTCTGCGGCGCCATAAATATAACTCGTGTCGATCGAATGGTCTTCATAAAAGGGAGTCGGAACTGCGATAATGTAGTATTCCGACTCATGCGGTGACACACATGCCTTCAACTGGCCTGCAGAAACAACTTCTTTCAGGAGATCTTCAAAGCCAGGCTCTACGAATGGAACTTTGCCAGCATTGACGGCGTCAACCGTCTCTTTCTTTATATCCACCCCTACGACCTCAGCGCCAGCATTGGCGAAAAAAGCAGCCGTCGGAAGACCTATATACCCTAATCCTAAAACACAAACCCTGTATGGCATTCTCTTCTAGCCTTTCTGCATATCTTTTCCATAGCAGACCTAAGTACGCCAACCGGAAGCTCTATCACGAAAGGTTAACCTCGGACGCGTGTGCTTTCTGCGCTTCGCACAATACCTTCTAAGAAAAGAAAAACAACTGCGCGAAACGTATACTGGCCAATCTACACAATATCGTACAAGTCTAACCATTACTGAAACAGGAAAGCGGGGCTCGCTGATTCTGTCTTGTTCATGATGTTTAGATTGCGCATCACCTAGTGACTCACTTGAAGGGACAGGATCACCCAGCCATACCAAACTTACTCTTAAGCCGCGTTAGCGATTTTTTTACAGGTCCGGCTAAAATCTGCCTTCGGACAACTCCGAAACACCCGTTTGCTTAAGCACGATGCCTAGTTTCATACTTACTCACACTTCGAAGATATTGGAGGCCCTCGAATTGAGTACTAACGAAGATTCTTTAGCTCTTACGAAGGAACCGACAGTGCTAGTGAACGACAACGATCTAATTAGCCTTCAAACGCGCCCTTCTATCAGCGAATACGCTAAAGAAATTTGGCTACGACGCCACTTCATTATGGCGCATGCTAGGAGCCAATCTCTGCAAGATGGCCAAGGAATGTACCTGGGTCGGCTTTGGATTATTCTGAACCCTATCCTACAAATCGTCGTTTACGGCGTCTTATTTGGGTTAATACTTAAGACGTCAAGGGGCATGGACAATTTCATAGGCTTTCTCACAATCGGTGTCGTATTTTTCGGCATGCTCGGACGAGGCTTAACGCAAGGGAATCGGTTGATTCAGTCTTCGCGTAACCTCATCGGCGCTTTCACTTTCCCAAGAGCCGTACTTGTTTTTTCTGCAGCCTGCAAACAGACTATCAACGACATTGCTCCGGCTTGTGCAGCAGTTATCGGCGCGGTCCTTTTTCAGCTGGACTCTCCGCTTCACGTCACCGTTCTTCTCGTGATTCCTCTCTTTATCCTGATTCAAATATTCAACCTCGGAATGGTCTTCATCATTAGTAAGACAACCGCGTTTGTACCGGATTTTAAGGGGATCGTTACCATTATCCAGAGAGGACTTTTTTACTTTTCGGGAGTTTTTTACGATGTGTCGCGGTTCGCTGATGTACCTGTGCTGCGAGAAATCATGCTTGCAAATCCTTTCTACCAATTCTTGAACGCTGTTAGAGGTTGCGTACTAGACGGCTCGGCTCCCAGCACCGAAACATGGGCATATTTGAGCGCTTGGAGTTTCACCATTGCAGTCGCCGGATTCATCTACTTTTGGAGCTCAGAAGAGAAATATGCAAGTGTCAAATAGAACCACAGTTGCTGTAAGAAATGTGTCGAAATTTTATCGTCTGACATCGGCGGGCTCAGAGATGTCGTTATTACCCCGGAAAAGCAACATAACCGTCAAGGCCCTACGCAAAGTCTCATTTGTCGCAAGCGCTGGAGAATCTATAGGGGTAGTCGGCCGAAACGGGTCTGGAAAGTCCACGTTATTCCGAATAATTGCAGGCAGCGAGGCCCCGACTGCGGGTGAAGTCCTAGTTTCCTCAAACCCAACTTTGTTGGGCGTTTCCTCCGCTCTACAAAACAATCTGTCTGGAAAAGACAATATTATCCTCGGGTTACTAGCGATGGGACTTACACCAGACCAAGCGAAAAATCTTTGGCCCGGAGTCGCTGAGTGGGCTGATATAGGTGAAGCTGTGAATCGGCCCCTTCGGACCTATTCCTCAGGCATGCGCGCACGCTTGGTATTCTCCATCTCCACTTCGGTTCGCCGTGAGATTCTTCTCGTAGACGAGGCGTTGTCTACTGGAGATAGTACTTTTACGTCTCGTGCACGGGACAGGATGAATCAGTACTTGAATTCAGCCGGTACAGTTTTCATTGTTTCACATGGTGCAGGCACAATACAGGAGTATTGCAACCGTGCATTATGGCTGCATAACGGAGAAATCTTGATGGACGCAGGTGCGGAGGACACGACAAAGGCCTATGTCCGATGGAGTAAAATGATGTCCCGCAGCCAAACCGAGCGCGCAGAGTCGTACCTACAATCCATTCGGAAGTCCTACGCCAAACCACAAATCATTTTAGACAGTGAGGCTGCCGAAACTCTTGATATGATTCAGTGAGCTAATCAGCCCCAAGATCGATTAAAGCTTGGAATATAAATCCTTATACTTCTGTCCGTTCGCTTTCCAACTACGACCTGCGGCGAAGCGACGAGCTTCCCGACTAACGGCAGGCATGTTTTCCAACAAACGCGTGAGTTCTTGTGCGTTGCCAGCTTCGAAATATTGTGCATGCCCGCCTGTGACCTCCCTTAACGCCGGAAGGTCCGAGGCGATCACAGGAATTCCCAGTGCCTGGGCCTTCAGCGATTTAAGCGGGGTAACTAGCCTCGTCACTTCAGAGTCAATCCTAGGAACGACGAAAATATCCATAGCCGCATACCAGTCAAGAATCTCCTCCTGCCCCACTCTGCCAGGAAAGATCACTCGGTCCTCTATTCCAAACTGACGGGCCAATTGCTTTAACCTTGGCAAATCATCGCCATCACCCACTATCAACAAAACTGGTCGGTTGTTAGCCGCAGCCCCTGCCTCGATCAATGTCTCTATGCCTTCATAAGCGACTACGGAAGTAACTATTCCTACGACCCTTTTTCCTTCCAGTCCCAACGATTTGCGCACCCACGAAGAGCCAGTCTCAAAAAGGTGTATCTTCTCGTCTAATGCATTCGGAATAACTGATATATTTTCGTTACGGAGACCGCGCGCTTTTAACGCGGCTCTTTGAGTCTCACTGAGCAAAACTACCCCACCAGCGGCATTCATTGCTCTGATTTCCTGTGCCTGTGAGCACCTATATTTATCAGAATGTCGCGCCATGCTCTGAAGCGGTTCAGGCAGTTTACTTAGCCAAGTTGATTCCAGCTGGCCCCGCACTTCATACACCCAGGGTATCCCTGAAATCTTAGCGGCTTCGCTAACAATAAGGGCATTCTTAAAGCTAGAAGTAGTATGCAAAACGTCAATCGCTTCACTCTCGATCATCTGAACGAGTTTCCTAACAGCTAACTCCCTATACCGTTTTCTCGACCAGGGGAAAACTGCTGGAATCAAGTGACGCACACTAATCTCTTCTTGCTGTTCACCCGTCGCAACTTGATTCTTCCCAATTACCGCAGGATACCCCAAGCGAGTCACAGCCATGGGCTGCAATCCGGCCCAGGATTGAGCTTTCAAAACTGATTCTGTTCGCTCAGTATAGCCCGACTTCGTGTATGGTTTGCTGTTTGTGAGATAATGCAGAATGCGCATATTTGAATTTTGAGAAATGGATCCGCGAATGCTCGGAGTAAAACCAATAGTCAACTCCTCTAATTCCTCTTTAACGTCTTTCGCCGTGAAATGCCGCGCTATTCGTCGCACCCTCGACGATTCGATTGTAGATAAATAATCGCGATAACAGCCACTTTTTCGTAATGCCTCAGTCTGATCGATTTCCAATCCCAACTCAGTGAGTGCTGAATACAATCCCTGCCCCGAATAGCTAAACCTTCTTAATACTCGCTCCAAGAAATACAGCGGATCGATCATTAATTGCTGAATGCTAAAAGTGACCATGCACGAAAGTGAACACCCCCTTTCGAATATGCTCGCTCTAATCATTTTTCTCCAAAATTCTCGGTATGATTTCCGTTTCAACTATTTTCCGTTCTTTTACAACCCACGCCTGAGCTTCGCCTTGAAGTTCTAATAAGTGGCGATCCCCCGCAAGTTCTTTAATTTTTTCTGCTAGGAGTACAGGCTGATTAGGCGGAACCACCTGTCCCGCACCTAATCCCTGAATAAGTGAAGCTGTTTCACCGTTAACAACACCGATGATAAAAACGCCCCTTTCCATTAGCTCATAGGTTTTCGAGGGCACAGCTCGTTGCAACGCTTCCCAATCCGCTAAATGAACCACGGCGCAATCAGCCCAAGCGTAATACTCTGACATTTTCTCTGGGCTGACAGGCTGCTCGAACTCGACGGAGCCACTCTTATCGTTCCACGTATCTTTAAGACGAGAGAGGGCGTCACCCTTACCTAAAATTTTGACTTTCACATCTACCCCTCCCTCAACAGCGATGTCGATTGCTTCTAGGAGGTTTCCCAAATTCTGGGCACGGCCTACCGTACCTGCATAGAGAATCCGCAGTTCAGGAGCAAATGCCACCCCCTCATCGTCTGCCTTTTTTGCAGATTTCAGTTGAGGGGTCGGGAAGACATTTCGAATTAGCAACGCCTCTGGCCGACTGTGAGCCCGAAGATCTAGTATCCGCATTATTGAATCCTGCAGGTGCCTTGAAGTAAAAATCATTGCATCGGCTCGGCTATACACTAGCCATAAAACTCGCTCGACAACCCTGAGAAGTGCTTGTTTCGGCCCCCTCTCCAAAAGCTTCTGCCGTAAGGACTTTTTGCCAAGTGCCTGGTTCCATTCACTAGAAACATGTAGAAGATCAGGCCAAGCATCACGCAAATCGATGATGTAAGGGACCCTTAATAACTTCGAGACAAACAGCGTGACGGCAGCCGTCGGCAAAGCGGGCACCGTCCCGATTACCAAGTCAGGAGCGAAACCCCTCGGGGATGAAGCTCTCGGAAAGACTCGAATAACCATGCCACATGCAACGACAAACTGATTTAGCACTCTCTGGGTTAGGGAATGCGTGGCAGGGATGTATGGGCATCTTAAAATCTTCTCCCCAGATGGACCAACCTCTACGTCAAGAGTTCGCCCGTTCAATATCCTTCGCCCCCAGTTTTTCCACGTTTTCTCACGCCTATAATGCGGTGGGGGCGCAACCACCATGATTTCCGCCCCTTGCCCGATCAGAGTGCTAGCCAACCATTGCCACCGCCGTTGGGGAACGCCTTGTTCAGGAAACCAATACTGAGATAAGACGAGAATTTTCAAGCTGCGATTCCTTTTCACGCGTGTTCGAAATGCCAGTACAGGGTCTTTCAAACCCCTTCACCGATGATCTACAGCCCGCAAGTCAATCACTCTAATTCATCGAGGTACAGGCCCAATTGTCATGCCATAGTGCTCTCTCAGGAGTATACATTCAAGCCTAAATCGGCTTACAAATATCTCCTTTTCTCCCAATAGGCAATGAACGACCTTTCCACTAAATGACCTGCCGATTTGGAAGTCTTAACACTCAACCTATATAGTAATTCTCGTTGCACAGAGCAAAGCGACTTGCTCAGCTGCATACGCTTATTCCTCCATAGCTCAGTTGGCAGAGCATTCGACTGTTAATCGAAGGGTCACTGGTTCGAGCCCAGTTGGAGGAGCTTTTAATACACCCCCTTCTACCGGTGTTTTTGCTGGTGGTTGGGGGTTTCTGCGTTTTTGGCATTACAGCCTTTTACAGTGGTTTACAGCGGTTTACAGTGGCGCGTGTCGTGGAATTGCATTGGCGTTTTAGCCCCCTAAAACGCAGAAAAGGACCCCCACCCGACATGGGTGAGGGTCAAAATTCAAAGGAGTTCAAAAGGTTATCGGCGTGCTCGCCATTCGTCGAACGGCATGAACGGTGGCCTCGGCAGGCCCAGGCTCTCTAGCCATTCCACATAATCTGAGTGGGCAGTCAGCCGGTCTTCTAGGGTGGCGATGCGTGCCCCCTGTGACTCTAATTGCTGTTGCTGCGTCTCCAATCGCTCTTTGAAATAGGCTTTCATCTCAGTGGTCAGGGATTGCCAGGTGGCGGGCTCCGCCGCTTTACGGTCAGCGGAGGCTTTGGCTCTCACACCGGCGTAGGCTCCGAGAGCTGAAATGATGGCGACGATGATGGTGGCCAGCTGCCCTCCATCAATCTCGCTGAAGTGCATCACGAATCTCCTCCCCCTGTAGCGTGGGTTCGCGGTGCCCGCGCCACACCGCCCAAATGACTAGTAGGGCTAGGGAGAGGTAGCCGATGGAGGACACCCAGGCGCGTGGACTGTCATTGATGATGCTATTCGTCAGGAAACTTAAGCCCCATAGAATATTCAGCCCTACCCCAGCCCCTACCGCTATGGGTGTGGCTTTATCCCACCATGCCGACAGGATGCACGCGGCACCAATGACTATCCAAATCACCGCCCACGTGGGCATGGAAAGAAATCCCTCGGCGGGGTGCGCGGCTTGCGCACGCGGTGACATCAAGGGCGGGAGGTAGGAGATACCGCGTGCCATGATGGAGATGCCGAGGATGACAAGCGCGGGGGCGTCCCCCATGCACCATGCGCGCATACGCCTAGCCGCTGGCTGGTATTGGGGTGGGAGTTTATCAATCGGCATCATCGTCACTCCCCTGCGGTGGTTGGCCCGGTGTAGACGGGCAAGGTTGGGGGCGCCGTTTCGGCTTCTGCGGCCTGGGCCTGCTCGGCCAATCGCGGCGCCATGGACGGGGTGACACCATCGACGGTGAGGCGGTTGACGAGTGTGGTGACGAAGAAACCGATACCACCTACGAGAAGTGCCGTCCATTCCGGGGCGTCCGCCAAGTACACGGGGGCAACACCCGCCACCCACGCCAGTGCTTGCAGCACGAGCATGATGGTGCCTTTGTAGCGTAGCCACCACGGCTGCGCCACCAGCTCAGCGGCAACGGCCTCCGCAACCTGCTCCCCCACCGTCGTGAAGATTGGGTTCTTGTAATGCTTTCCCATTTACTTCTTCCTCCGCTTCAATTCGTCTAGGTCTGCCTGAATCTGCGCGAGCTGGCAGCGGATTGCTGCAAGTGCATCAACCGGGGTGAGGTTGCGGCCTTGGCTATCCTGCCCTAATTGAGGCCAACCCTTACCCGACGGGCCACGCAATTGCCGCCAGATTTCCTGAATCGCATCAAACTGTGGGGTGAAAAACCCACTAATGAATGCGCGGGTGTGCGCGTTTACTTGTTCTACAGCGTTCATGGTGACGCTACTCCCTCCAGTGTTCTTGGCCGGTTGCTTTGGTGTAGTCTTGCCGGTCATTTGGTCGTACCAGTGCTGAGCGCGACGAATATACGCATCGTGGTACTTATGGCCGGGGCGTAGGTGATACGGGCACGCGGTGGAACCACCAGACTCGACACTGTGGAACCTGACGTTCTTACCGGACACGGGCCTGCCTAGTTTGTAGTAGCGACACAGAGCGGCTACTAGGTGCGCGCCTGCCTCGCGGGTGGCTTCACTGATAGGCCAATCCTGGTCAGGTCCACCACTATTAGAGTGCTCGATACTGATGGAGCGCTGGTTTGAGTACAAGTTCGCGTTCGACCATGCGGTGTCGGAATCGTTGACGGCTTGGCCAATCATCCCGGTTGGGGAGATGGCGTAGTGGGCACTAGCGGCCCGGTCTTGCCAGACCCTTACGCAGTCGTCAATGTCGCCAATCATGGCCATGTGGTGCAGAGTAACGAACTCGATTTTCGCCCCGCCCCTGCCTGGTGTGTAGTGCTTTCTGAGCAGGTTGTATTTATCCGGCTCGACGTTCATCCAATCCATGGATCCCTCCTTTGGGCAAAAATTTAGCGCCCCGTGGGGCGCGGTCGGTTTCTTTATGGGTGTACGGTGCTCGGCACTGATGACATCAACCCATCCGCCCCTTTATCAAGGGCCACCCGGGCCTGCGACGCGGAGGTGATGATGTGCGCAATCGTCGGCTTACCTGCCGCTTTCAGCCGGTCCCAGCCTGCCTGTGTGGCGTTCCATTCCAGGCCGAGGATGTCCCAGCGTGACAGGTCCGCTGCGTCTAGCTCGTTCTCGTACACCATGCACATGACGGTGTAACCCCTAGCTTTGGCGCGCTCGGCACTATCAGAGCCAGAGAAAAGTTTCCAAATGACACGCTCGGTAGGGTCGTCGAAAAGCTCCTCTAGTTTCTTAAAGAGCGCTTCCTCCGAGGCCAAGTCGCCTGGATTAGTGCTAATACCCGCCGAGGTTGTCTTGTGGTCCAGGGCCAGCACCGTCCCCTCCGGCATCATCTCTACTACCTCTTCTAGCCGCATAAACGGCCCGGTGCCCTGCTTTAGGGTTTTGATAGTGGCCCAGTCTGTGTTCCAGATTTCGTGCTTCACGCCGGTAGTGCGCTTCGTAGTCCAGTCATGCGAGCCGATGTACACGCCGTCCTTGGTGCGGTAGGTGGAGAACTCGTAGCAGCGGAACCCGGCATCAATCGACGCTTGTAGGCCTACCTTGGTCATCTCTGGGTATTCGGTGCCGCCGAAGCGGTGCGCCATGTAAAACGGGCGGGTCTTTAGGAAGCCCTTAACACCAGGCTCCACCACAGGGTCAGGGCTAGGTGTATCGCCCTGCGAGTCGTCGCCTACCTGACCCAACACCATGAGAATATCCCCGCCCTGGGTACGCCGCCATAATTGCATCTCACGGTCCCCGCCAGCAGCGCGCATCATAATTTTAGGCACGGCACACCACCTGTACGCCAGACCCGTTCGACGCCTGCGGATTCGGGTAGGTCACCACCAGGTCACCAGGCCCGCCCTTCGCCACCACAACGGTCTGCGGGTTCGCGCCCTGCTCGGTGACGTGGATCTTCTCCCAGCCGGGCGATACGCTAATCTGACCAGCTGTTTCCTGCGCGGTCGTGCGCTCAAAAGCAAAGCCGAGGATAAGGTCACCGGCCACAGCGGGCGCAGCAGGGGCAGTAATCGTAGTAGGTGGGCCGCCCTGAGTACGGTCCGCCACCGCACCAGCAGTCACCGTAGACGCCCCACGCACCGCAATAGCAGCCCAGCCAACATCAGCAGGAAGAGCAGACTTCACAGTCAAATCAGTCGTGTAGTCACCCTCAATAATCCAGGATTGCTGTGTACCTATCCAGTAGCCGTTAACGGGCTGTGTAAACCCAGCCGGGGGTGTCATAGACATACCGGACTTACCCTGCGTGTTAATCGCAATAATGATCTTGTCGCCCGGCTTCGCACCCTGGATGCTCGGCGTGATAGACGTAGAGCCGGACACATTGCCCGAGTCCATGCCCACAATCATAATCTCCGACGGGGCAGGGGTATCAGGCTGCGCATCACCACCATCTTCCGGGGTGACCTTCAGCTTGGGCAGCACATACAGCGTACCGATAGGTAGCTTCTCAATCTCGGCGAGGTCTTCAATAATCACAATCCCTGGCTCGCCCTTCGGTCCTGGCTCTCCCTGAGGGCCAGTAGACCCAACAGGTCCAGCCTCGCCCGTATCACCCTTGGGACCCCGCTCACCTTTCGGGCCAGGCGGGCCTGCCTCGCCGTCCTCGCCTTTGTCACCCGCATCGCCTTTAGGGCCAGCAGGACCCGGCTCACCCTTCGGGCCTGCTGGGCCAACGCCACCCTTCCCCATAAGAGACGCAACCATCTTCTCCAAGCTCGTCTTAGTAAAACCTTCCGCCACCTCAGCAGCGGCCGCTACCTGCCCCAAAGACTGAGAAGGAGCCTCTCCCACCAAAATAGGGATAGGCTCTAGTCTCCGTCCATCCACAACCAGCGTCATTACAGCCGGGCCAGGGACCGCGCTAAACTTCACTTCACCATTCGCTACCGAAACTTTATCCGTCTCAGTGGTTACAACCCGGTCCCCCGCTACACGAATGCGCGGAGACCTAACTAACAGCTCAGTGACCTTTGACGCCTTAGACGACACCAAAGACAAATTACCTTCAATAACTGCCACCGTGTCCTCCTAGGCTTTTTGGAAGAGGCTGGGTGATGCGTTTGGTGGCCAGTGGTTGGCGAGGATGTGGCCTGAGATGACCTTGTAGACGTCGCCGTTGTAGGTGATGTATTTACCCTTTTCCACTTGTATACCGGCGACGAAGGGGATCGGATTGTCGCGCTCGCCCTGCTTAATGACCTTGCCGGATTCATCGACCTTTGGGGCAGGTGGGAGGACTTCGTGGGTCACATCCCGCCAGGTGGTGGTGTGTACGCCCTCGGCCCCTGGTTCCCAGGTGTTGAGGTTCGCGGTCTCTGACAGCCAGTACTTGTCGCCGTGTTTCACGACTGCGCCCTGGCGGGAGGCCTTAAGGAAATCCGAGCCGGGGTTGGCCCACGTGGGCACCTTGCCGGGGTCGGCTTTGGCTTCCTCTAGGGTGACGTGGGCGGAGACGAGTTCCGGGGCGGTTTCGGCAAGCCCCGCGACAATTTCAGCACGCGCCTTTTCTTCGGCAGCGCGGGCGGGGCGTTCACGACGCTCGCGAGATACCGCGGCAGCAGCGTCCATGAGCCGGTCCTCGGGGATAGCGCGCAAGCCCTCCACCCACGCATCAAAATCAAAATCTTCCATGATTCATTCCTTCCAAATAAGTAAAGCCCCCCAGGGAGGGTGGCTATTGCATGTCGATTCGCTGCCATGTGATGGTGCAGGGCTTACCCACATCACCGGGCTCGGCAGCGTTACCCCAGTGCGGATACACCTTGGTCACACCACCCTTCGCGGCGACACGGTAGGTACAGGTCCACCGTCCCGGGCTACCGCTCATCTCGCCAATAGGGGTATATGAGTAGTAGCCGCCATCCGCGTAGTACCAGGGCCGGGCTTGTGTATTGGCTTCCATCGTGACCTGAATAATCCCATTCGGGATAGTAGGACGAGTGGAAGCAGAACCGTTGCTGTCAACGGTGACGGTGGTGCCCTGCGGTAGGACACCAGCCGGCAAATTCAAAGGGGCAGTCATCTAGACCACCGCCCCGGCGGTTAGGGAATGGGCGTCGGGGTGACGATGATTCCCCACCGGTATTTCGAGTCGGAATCGGTGAAAGCGCGATTGGCCTCGATGAAGAGGTCTCCCCCATCGCTGTCGGCCTGCACCTGGAATACCCCCCCCCCCCCGCTTCTTTCATCCACCTTTACAAGATCACCCGTAGGCGATGAGTAGTACACCCGAAACGATTCAGGAAATGTAGTCGAAATTTGCACATTGGAGACCCCACGCGGGATAGCAACCCGGCTGTTGTTCTTCCCGACACGTGAGTTCGGAGTCACGACAACAGGATTCCTAGCGCTTGAAGATTCAGGCCTCATAACCGCCGAATACGGCAGCACACCATCCAAATTAATGTTTGGACTAGTCATAGAAATTTTCCCTCCTTACAGGGGTTAAGGCCGTATAGCCATCTCGGCAATCGGCAAAAACTAAATTTGCTCAGTCAGCTTGACAGGACGGGTATCCCCCCGGACAGGCCGAATCCCCGTCACTTGATAACCGCCAATGCTCGCTGACGCGGGCAGCAATGCACCCGCCGAATATGTTTTCCACGTCTTTCCATCATCAGGGGTTACCTGCACCGCACGGCTGGTGCGATACCCCTTCCCCCGAGGCCAGTACACAATCATCGTGCCCTCATGCATGAGACCGAGGTTTACGCCGCCTTGAATTGAATCCTCATACGGTGGTATCTCCCATCCACCGCCGGCTTTCGGGATGAGCACAAACTCCAAAGCCCGATTTGGCCACCACATATCCACGACGATGTGCACTTTATCAACGCCGTAATTCGCCACCTCGGGCTCCACAGTCAGCCGTCGGTGCCCAGGACCGGCACCGTACGCGAAGAAATCTACACGCGAATTATTTCCCCACGCGTCTACCATGCGCCCAATAACCTGCACGCGGCCAGCCCAAATGCCCTTGAAATCTAATCGGAGTTTCCGCTGCGATTCAATCGGAGTCATCGTCATCAGCTCGTTATCAGTGACGGTGGTCATGCTGGATTTGTCAAAAAGTCGGGTGCGGTGCACCTCTCCCCAAAAAATCGCATTCTGCTGAATGAGCAGCGTATCCTCAAAAGCAGCCTGAGCTTTTTCCAGGCTAGACGCCGCCGCCACCGCTGAATCCACGGACTTCTGAATATTGCCCATGACCTCATCACGGGCAGCGCTCGTCTTTTTCAGAGCCTCCACGGAATCAGTGGCGGCGTCGACCGCGATATTCGTCTGCGCGATAGCGTTGGAGTTTTCTTCCGAGGCTTGCGCGGCGGACATAGCCGCCTGCGCGGCCTGCGCGGCAGCCGCCGCCACATAGCGAAGCGCTTGGGCTAGGAGGCGTTGGGATTCTTCGAGGACATCAATCTGTTCTTGTAGCTTCTTATCGGCCTCAATCAGCTTCTTGTCCGCTTCCGCGAGCGCGGCGATAGCCTGAGCATTCAAGTCAGCGGCGCGTAAAGCTTCCGCTGCCGCCTGGGATGCTTGCATCGCCGCCGCACCCGCCTGGGCAGCCGCCATAGCCGCATACCGGATAGCTTCGCCATGGATTTCTAGTACTTCGCTATGCGTAGCCAGAATGTCATCATGCGCGGACAGCACAGCCTGGTGTTTCGAGGCGACTTCCTTCAGCACATCCGCCAGGGAGCGGCCCGTACCACCCGCGTTATCCAGAAGGGATTGCGCGTCCTTGAGGGACTTTCGCGCCTTGTCCTGAAGCGGAGCAAGCTCGGCAAGCAGCGCCTGCGCCTCATCCACAAGCCCCTGAGACGTGGCCGCATCCTGAGCCGCCGCATTAGCAGCCCGCTGCGCCGCCACAACCTGCTTCTCACCCTGGGCCACCGCCGCCGCAGCCTCCTGAGCAGCCTTAGCCGCCTCACCAGACAGGCGAGCCACCTCAGCGTGCGCGGCCACTACATCATCCCGAAGCGGATCAAGCTTATCGAGCACCTCCTCCGCCTGGCGGGCGTACTCGATAGCGAGAGAAGCTGAGGCCTGAGCTTGTGCGCCCTGCGCCGCCGCCGCACCCGTCAACTGCCGCACTAATTGAAGGATGGCATTAGACGAATCCACCGCCTCCCGGGCCTTCTGAATACTGCCCTCAATATCCAGGCCGTCGACCAGCGCGGCAGTATCATCAGCCGTCTTCTTAGCCTCATCCGCCGTAGACTGAGCAGCAGAAGCCACAGAACGCGTCTTCGACGCCTCACGCGTACGCTGCCGCTTCTCATTCTCAATCTGCCCCAAAATCTCATTATTCCGACGCAGACGAGCCTCACTATCAGAAGCCACCTGGCCACCAACGTGCACCCGAACACCACGCAGCCCACCATCCACCGACGACTCCAAATCGCCAGCCGTAACAGGCAAGCGCAGATAATTACCCCACACGCGGTAACGCACAATATCGTCCAAGCCGAAATCCCGGCCCAGCTCGAAACCATTCATCCCGGCGCGGGAAATATCTCGCTCCACATACACATCCCCCTCGGAACGTTTCTCAGTGGAATCAATCGCGAGCTCCAAGTCCGATGTTTGAGCCTCAAGGTTGATAGTGGCGTCCTGGCGGATAAAGCCGAAATCAAACCGGCCCATGTGTTGCCCAGGGTTGCGGGCAATGTAGCCGTTCTGAATCCGGTCATCCTCCACCTGCTGCTCGCGGCCTTCTGGGATGACAACATCGAACCGGCCATATGAGTAGAACGCCAATCGGCGTCCCATGGTCACGCTGCCACCATCCGAGGACAGCACCACATGGTCTTTCACCGCCACCTACTCCACCTCCAAAGTTTGCTGAATCCGTACCACCATCGTCGGGGTGTCCAGCGTCAACCCCTCCACGGCATTGTCCCCCGGTAGCCACAGGCCAACGTCGAGAACAACGCCCGCCGCCATGGCCTGAGCCGATACCTCATCAAGCACGGACTGGTCCGTGGGGCGAATCAAAATGTAGGGGGATTCCAGCCCGGTCGGGGTGGGGTCAACCACCATCGGCGGGGCTTTCACAACCTCCGGGCCCATCGCCTTCCACGTGGCCTGTAGAGACTCCGACACCAGCCGGCGAATCACCGCCTCCGCGTCACCATCGACAGTGACACCATCGGCCACCGTGACCAGCTTGAAATCTTGCAGGTCACGCGGCTTCGAGAACCGCACACCCACATTCTCCGGCCCAGCCCAGTCACGCGTGAAAGTCGTCCACTTGCCCGACACGGTTGTGGGGGCGGAGAAACACGGCACAAGGGCCAGTTTTTTCAGCAGGTCAACACCATTAATCTCAATCAATGAGGGGAGTTCACGCCCTGCCTCCGCCGCGACGTGCGTGACCTGGTAGACGCGGCGCATTCCCTCACGCTCCACAAGCACGTATCGGCTAGCGTCCAACGACGTTGAGAGTTCTTTGCCTTCCGCGTCGAGCTCTAGCCACTGGCCCCGCGCCGTGGACAGTCCCTGTGCCACCAATTCATCACAGATTGGGTGCACACTTCCGTCCAAAGCGCGGACAGCTAGCTGCATCCGCAATGATGTTGGGGCGTTCTTGGTTTGCGGCGCAATCATGGACACCACAGGTGGGCAATCCATCAACGGCTCGCAATTCTCGTCCAGCAGGCCAACGTACTGCCCTTGGTCGGCTACCACTTGGGCGCGGTGCAGTCGGTAAGAATCCCAATCTACCGCCATGGGTCAAGTACTCCTATCTGCCACTCAAGCGCGGCCCCGGTGGGGAGTCGGTAAGTGCGTGTCTGTCCGGCGGGCACGCCCTCCGGGTAGGCACCGCTCATTTTCTTGCGCAGCTCAAAATCTGGCGCGCCGTCCTTAAAAGTGACGAAACCGGCCTGCGCCATGGATAAGGACACCACGCGCTCCCCGCTTGCCTTCGGCAGGGGGAAACGTGCCCCGGAGGGGAGGTAAACAGTGCCAGCAGCCCCTCCCCACCTGATTTGTGGCCATACTGTAAGGTCACCCCAATTAGTCACAGTGACGGTACCCGTGGCGGACTGCCAATCCGTCCACCACCCACACCGGTCAGCCACCAGCGGAACCTGTACATCACGCACAAACCCAGCAGACGTCGGATCTTCCTCCGGAGGCGAAATCGGCCCAGACAAACGCACCTGAGCCGACAACGCCTGAGAAGGCGACTCCACCACCAGCGTGCCCGGCTGCGTGCGCGAAAACCCAGAACGGAACTCCGCCCACACAGCATCCACATCATCCGCATCATCGCCACGCACCAGCACTGTCAGCGTGCCAGTCATCGGCTGCGGCTGGAAAGAATCAAGCGACTGGCCAACATCACCCACGCGGGCAACAGTAACGTCATCACCATCACCCACCAGGCCATCAATGCCACCGGACTTAATGCCAGCCAGCCACTCGTCCCCCATGAGCACCCACTCGTGCCCATCCGGGGCGTAGTACCGAATCTTGTACCGATTCACCTACAACTCCTTCCCTAAATCCTGGCTTCCGCAAAGCGGTTACCATCAGCCGTCGACAAAGGGCGCGTCGACAAAGACAACAGCAACTTGTTAATCCCGCCAACAGCGGCGGCAAGCTGCTTACCGGTCTCCGAGTTCGCTCCCTTGTCGTTACGCGTCAACGTCACCAACTCCTGCAGGTGCTTGTTGGTGTCGCTGATAATGCCCATCTGCTCCACATGCGCCTTATTGGCCCGGTCCTGCTCCACCTTCGACGCCTGCTCCAGTGCCTTAATCACACCTTCGCTCTGCGCCGTCGCCAGCTGCTGCTGCAGCTTTGCATACTCAAGGTTCGATTCGAGAACATCCTTTTTGGTGATGTAGCCAACCTCGTTCTGGGCCTTGAGCATGTCCAGGGCCAACTGGTCACGGTCCGTCTTGCGCTGCAACGCGGCAGTCTGGTCCTCCGAGTCACGCTTGAGCTTGTCAATACGGCCAGCAATGCCGTACTGCAAAGACCCAATCGTGGCCTCAGTGAACTGTGCGCCGAGCTCAGCGCCAGCCGTCGCCATCTCCGTGCCGTACTGGCCAGACAAAGCGCCACCGGCAATACCCAAGGCAGCGCCACCGGCGGAACCAAGAACAATGCCGGCCTTCGAACCGGCGTCAAGGTTCTTCCAGGCCTCACCCATCTCCTTCTTATTCTGATGGATGTCGATACTGCCCTGAACCGTGTCCTTCAAACCGCCAAGAGCCAAACCAGCACCGGCCAAAGCGCCCAGCGGGCCACCAGCCGCAAATCCGGCAATACCAGCAAGAACGCCACCAATAATCTTTCCGATACCACCAGTGACCTTGCCGACACCACCAAAGCCGCGTGCCGCACCGCTAGCCTGATTAGCAGTCATGCCATAAAGGTTCGCGGCCTGCTGCTGCAACTGCTGAGTCTGCAGCGTCAACAGCTCCGCCGCCGCCGTCTGCGTCAAAGTCGCCTGAGCAACCTTCAACTGGGCAATAGCCTGCTGGCGTGTCGCCTCAAACTCATCCAACGCGGCCTGGGCGCGAGCAACCTTCACACCCCACTCAGCTGCCTTAACCTCCGCCGTGTTCTCCACAACGGACTCGGCAACCTCCTCAACCGCGAAAATGCCGGTCGTACGGAAACGATCCATCGCGCCAGACATTGCCTCAATCGAGGTGGAGCCCATGCGGGCAGCAGCGTTCCGGGCTTCCTCCAGGTCTGCCTCAGCCTCAGCAACCGACAAAGCACCGCGGGCACGAGCACGGGCCACATCCTGCTCACGCAACTGCAGCTCCGCCAAAGAACGCAACCGCTCAATCGCGTTAGTCTGCTGCTGCATCTCCAGCTTCGAGACTTCCTGACGCGTGCGCTCAACAATCTCAGCCAAGCGCTCCATCTCATCAAAGAAACCAGAGATAGACATAAAGCCCTTAGAGACGGACTCAAAAATGGACTCAGCCATATCCCCGGCTGCCTTGTAGCGTGCAGCAGCCACAGCACGCTCCGCCGCAATCAACCGGTCAGACTGGTCAGCGGTCTGCTCCCTAGCGTCAGCCAGAGCATCCTCCGCCTTATTGACCTTCTTCTGAGCCGCCGCAACAGCCTTAGCGTTCTTGTCCTGCGACTTCTGCAAAGCTTCGTCCACGTCCTCACGGGCGCGGGCCAGCTTCTTCTCCGCATCAGCAATCTTGTCAGGCTTGCCATCCTTGCGAGCCTTCGCCAGGTTTTCCTCAGCGTCAGCAAGCTTGCGCTTCTGAGCCGTAGTCAGGCCGCCGCCTTCCTTCTCAACCTTGGCGAGTTCCTTCTTCGCCTCAGCCAGGGCCTCCTCGCGCTCCACTACCTCGTCGTTCTCGTCAGCAATGGCACGGCGCGTATCCAACAGGCCCTGCTCAGCATCACGCACAATCTCAGCACTAGCCAAATAGTCGCCACCGAAATGGCGACCGTACGAAGCGGCTTGTAGCTGTGCAGCATCCGCCTGTACCACGAACTTGTCTACCGCCGAGTTGAACTGTGCCGCGAACCTAGGCAGCACATCCAGGGAACGCTCATAGGCGACCGTTTCCATCGGGCTAAGAATGCGCTCATCCCTGCCGGACATGTTGATGGCGATTCGGCCATCCTTCATGATTCCGCCGCGGTCGTGAACGCGTGTGCGCTTCTGGAACTCCAGCGCCATGTCATAGTATTCCTGGGCCTTACCCCAAGAAACTGTCTTACCCGACTTAGTGGTGTAGCCGTCTACTGACGTGGACTCAATGTCACCGGACTCAAGGTCCTGAATATCCGCACTGAGCTCCACACCCAAAGGAAGGTGAGCGTGCTCCGCGTACTGCGGGTGTGCAGCACCAGCAGCAGCGCCACCAATCTTGCCCTGGCCACCAGCGCCGCCACCCATCTCAACGTTGACGGAATGACCGTCCCCAAAGTGGATGGTGCCCGAGGTGTGGCCACCACCAACGCCGCCGTTGTACCAGCCGATAGCGTAGCGAGGGCCGCTACCAAGACCGGGGCTAAACCCGATGGATGCAAGGCGTACCTTCTCGTCCGCTGTGGACATGAACCGGCCACGGTCAGCCTGCTCACCCACCGCGAACAGCGCGCCCTGCCCCTGCGTCGAAGAGCAGTCACCCCAGTTGGAGCCGCCGAAGACGTAAGGCGCTCCCTGCAGTGAACGGCTTGCCTGTTGCCCATTAACCCGCTCGCCCTTGAAATAGCGCAAAAGCTGGTCAGGGGACACACCACCATCAGCCATGTAGGACCTGGACGTGGGTGCCACCGACGTCCCATCGCGGCGAATCTGATTACCACCAGAATCCACCAATCCAAGGCCGAAGATGTTGGCGGTCTCCGCCAGAATCTGTGTAGAGCGCTTACGCTTCGACGGGGCGTGAGGAATAAAGCTTTCGCCTTGTGTCTCATCCTCAGCCCAAGTAATCCACCTACCACCAGCAGCAATCTGTGCGGGCTGCTGGGACATGCGTCCCGCGCCACCAGCCGCAAGATAGCGGTGAGAGGCTACGACCGCACCGTCCGCGAAGCGCTGCGAACCGCCAGACCCTGTAGTGGTTCCATGCGTGCGGGTGAAAATGTTGACGACCTTATCCTTAAGGCCGCGCAACATCCGACTAACTGAGCTAATACCCTCCTCAGCAGGCTTGGTATTAACGTCGATAGTTGGCTTGGTCTTCTGGTTGTTGAGGTCTGCAAGCTTAACCTTGGAGTCTTCGACGCCAGCGTCAAGCAGCATCTTGTCCAGGTCAGCCGTCGGGGTAGAAACCTCACGCGCCAACGCCTGCAGCTCACCAACAGAGACATCCTTGCCCTGCAGCAATTTGTCAATAATTAGGTCAGTCTCAGGGGAAACTTCCAGCTCGTCCAACTCGCGGCCAAGCTGCTTAGCTTCATCCGCACCCAGGGCAAACATCGTGGTGTCAAGACCAGCCGTAGCCTCAGCGTGAAGGTCCTGTATTTCCTTGACCTTCTCGCCAAGGTTATCGAGGTCCGCCGCATCCACATCAGCGGTAGCCGTAATCTCAAATTGTCCGTTGTCGAGGTACTCGACCTTATAGCCGATATCCTCGAGGACGGCAGCAACCGCCGGGTCCGGTGGCTCGATTTGGACAGACTGGCCTTCCCCAAGGCGTGACAGGCCAAGTTCTATCGCCTTAACCTGTTCCTCAACAGTCTGCGCACCCTCCATCTCTAGCGGCAATGCGAAGATTTCACGGGTCAGACCGTAGGCCTGCATCACATTCTGGAACTGCTCATCAGTCAGCCCCAGGGCTTCCTGCAGAGCGGTGAGGTTATCGGCCTGCTGGTCGAAAATCTCATCTACAGAAACGCCGTTAGAAGCCGCCTCCTTCATTGTCTGCGCAATGTCAGAAATAGTACGGACAGCCTCTTTACCGGCCTCAGTCGTGGCGTCGATAGTGTTATCCGGGTCAAGTTCAACCGGCCCAACCTCAGCCAGCTTCCCGGCCATCTCCGCAATGGCTTCGGTCGTCTCCTGGACGTCCTCAACCAGCTTCGCCTGCGCCTCATCATGCGACAAAGCCCCACCAGTGAGCTTATCCATGATGTCATTCAGCGCCGCCAGCTTATCCTGAGCCGTAGACGATTCATCCGCCAGCACACCCATGGCGTTAGAAACGCCGGTAATCACTGGGTCAAGGTTTCGTGCAGCATCAATAGACTGCTGGATGTTATCTCGCGCCTCAGCAAGCTGGTCAGCTGCCATCTGCGAGGCGTCACCGCCCTGGCGTAGGGAAGCAATCAGCTTGTCATACTCCGGGCCACCCTCAGCGACAACCCGGTTAAGGTCCTCCATCGGGATTTTGAGCTCGCCGGCAGACTTCTCAATCGCCTCATAAGCGTCCTTAGCCTGGTTTACCTCGTTGGCGTATGCGCGCCAATCAGCAGACCAATGGCCCTGCTGCCACCACGACAAATCCGGGGCGGAAATAGTGTTAAACCAACCCGAATACTCCTGTGCAAACGTCTTCATCTGCACAAGGTCCTTGTTCACAATGGCAGCAGCATCGCTCAGCTGCGCATCAGAAAGCGCCGCACTTGTACCAGCCAAAGACACATTCAACTGGTCCTGGGCAGTAGCAGCCTCACGCGTAGCCTTCGCGTACGCATCCTGGACAGTCTTCGCCTTCCGGTTAGCCGACGCAACAGCACCCACAGCAGCCGTAGCCCCCATGAACGCCAAGCCCCACGGGCCACCAAACAGCGACATGACACTACCCGCGGCGGACTTCAAACCCGCGAAACCAGCAGCACCAACGCCCTTAACCACGCTGGACATTCGCTTAACCGAACCGGAAACACTACGCGTGGACTGGCCCACACTAGTGCTCATCTCCGCCATAGCCTCAGCAGCGCCACTAGCCATGTCCTGAGCCGGTCCCGTCGCCTGGTCATAGGCGCGGGCCATGGAGGCAACGACCTTGTTATTCGACGTCGCTGCATACTGGACCGTCGCACCGAAAGTGGAAATCTCCCGGCCAGTGGCCTCATAGTAGGCCTTAAGGTCCTTAACACCCTCACCCATCGTCTTCAACGACGACACGTGCGGATTAACCATGCCGGTAATCTTGCTAATCAGATTCGGGATGGTCTTAAACCCAGCCCACGCACCAACAGCAGCAGTCACCAAAGCCGGATGCTGCGCAAGGAAATCAGCAACCGAACCCAAAGGCCCAGCGACCGCCTCCAACGCAGACCCCGCAACCGTCAGAACGTTTACAAAATTCTGCCACAGGCCCAAACCCAACGACGCCGACGCCCGCCCAAACGTCTGAACCAAACTACCAATAACCGGCAAAAGACGCTGGCCAGTAGACCACAACTGAGAAAACGCGGTTTGCGTCGCACTCAAAACAGACTGCAGCTGCGCGTTCTTACCCAACGCTGCAATCTCAGAACCAAAATCCTTAATAGCGGGAACAGCACGGTTCTGCAGCCAAGCCCCAAAACTATCCATGACAGGCCCGAGGCGTTCATCCAGCCCATCCAGGGCCTTAGTGACAGCACCAAACCCATCTTTAGACAGTTCAAAGAACGGGGCAAGGACAGTCGCACCAACACGCCCAGCAGCAGCACCCATGTTCGCAACCGCGCCGGAGAACGTGTCACCCATCTCAAGGGCCGCGCCACCCATACCCTCACGCATGGCCTTCTCGAACGTGGCAAAATCCACCTCGCCAGCGGATACCATGTCAGAGACCTCAGCCGAGGTGACCCCAAGCTCCTTAGACAGCAGCTGCAGCACCGGGATACCCGAGGACATGAGCTGCAGCATGTCATCGCCCTGGAGCTTGCCACGCGCCGCAACGGAGCCGAAAATAAGGCCCACGTCTTCCATGGAGCGACCGGAAATAGCCGCGGTATCACCCACGGTCTTCAAAGTTTGCTCAAGCTGCTGCCCCGGCTCAATACCAGCAGCAACCATCTGCGCCGACACACTCGCAGCTTCACCAAGACCATGAGCAGTACCCTTAACCGCGGCCAAGGCGTTATCCATGATGCCGGAAACCTGCTGCGCCGAGCTACCCAGACCAGACAGCTTCGACTGCGCCCCCTCAATGGCCTGCAGGCGCCCGAAGCCCTTAGTCAGGCCAGCGGCAATAAAGCCTCCCGCGGTCGTGCCGATACCGATAGCGGAAGCTTTCAGAGTCTTGTTGATACCACTGGAGAGCTTCGCGCCCATCGTCTTGCCAGACTTCTCCGCGACTGGGCTTGTCGCCCCCAGCGCCTCGGCAATACCGGGGGAGATTTTGCTTACTTCTGGCAGGATGCTCACGTACCCGACACCGAGTTCTGCCATGTCAGACCGCCTTTCTTGGGCATGAGAAAACCCCTAGAGGAATCCTCTAGGGGTTGATTTATGATGTGTTGCTATGCCGGTTCGTAGTCTGCCCGCGCCTGCTTAGTCAGGTTGCATCTCAGATGGGCGAGTTGGAGATTTGTTTCATCGTGTGTTCCTCCTAGAGCTACTGGGATGATGTGGTCGACGCTGCCGGATTCCGGGTCGGGGTGTCGTAGTTCAAGATTGACGAGTTCCCCACATATTCCGCACTGGGCTCCGTCGCGGCGAGCAAGATAGCCGGGTGAAGATTTATGACGTCGCTCTCGGCTACGTCGGCATCGGTCGCAAAGTTTCTTATCCCCGCGCTGATGAAGTCTGTCCTTACGGTTACGCACGAAAAGCTTTCCACACATGACGCATTCAAAGTCGAGCGAGGGGACGATACCGGAGTACGTAGAATCAATCCTCTGGCACTTGTTCGAGCAGTGCTTCCTTCGACCGTGCCCACCTTCGAACTCGGCGCCACACACCACGCAGGTATAGCTGTCAGATTTCAGCGCCCATTCGGTTTTCCCGACAGGCGCACCGTTCCTTCTGACTAACGCTTTGTGTCGTGCGCAGTAACCATCCTTTGAGCGTTTCGGTTCATCACACTCGGCGACCTTGCATCGCGGGCGGCATCCGGGGCCGCAGTAGGACCTGAGTCCTCGCTCGACAGGGAGTACACCCCCACAGCCGATACATCTCCGAAATGGGGTTCCCGTTTTGCGCCACCTTTGGTAGTGCGTATGACAGTAAGTCCTGCTGTGCGCCGACTTGTCGCAGTTCGGCACACTACATATAGAATTGGGCATTAGCCCCTCCTAGCGCTCTCTAGTGAGTGGGTTAGGTTCGCTTCGAAGTTGGCGCTTCTAGGCGAACCGTTCTTGTCTATTTTACCACTTTTCGCAGCTCAAAAGACTAACCTGCCTTCTTACGTTGCTTTTTGTTCTTTAGCCCTCACCGCAGCCCTAATTTCGGCAGCAGACTTCTTCCGTCCTCGACGCTTTTCCTTTTGCTTCTCCGCCGCCTTCTCTTTGCCCTCCGTGTCCTTCAGTTGGGTTAGGACACCGGATAGGAGGCCCTGCTCGGGAAGGTTCTCCACTGGGACGTGGTTCAGCAGCAGTAGAGTGTTCTGTAAGGAATCATGGACAGCGCCCAGCATCTGCACCTGTGGCGTCATCCACGTCTCCAGGCGTGCCCGCTCAGGGTGCAGCGTTCGCCGGAAATTAGACGTGAGCGGCAAGTGCATAATCACACCGCGCAAATCTGCCCAGGTATAGGTGATACCAAGCTGTGACCATGGCATACCGCGCTCAAAAAGGTCGGCGCGTAAAGCGTCGAGTAGGCCCTCTTTTTCGGTTATGAATCGGTAGAGGGCGAGGATTCCCCCACCTTCATCCCAGATTCCTTCTGCCAGTACTCGTCGATTTCAGTGAGCTGGCGTGCCCACAGCGCGGAGATAGCGGCCTTCTCCTGCTTCTCGGTTGCGAAGTTCAGGAGCAGGGTGCGTAGAGCCTCAGCCCCATTGGTGTGAGCCTTAGGGTTCTTCTCAAGCGCCTTGTTAATCGCGTCAACTCGCTTCGGCGGGAAACAATCCAGCGGCGGGAGGCTAAGCGTGACAGAGCCTTCCCCATCAGCTGCTGGGATGACTACCTCAATGTTGTCGAAAGTGGTGGATACGGTGAATGCCATGGTTGGACCAAGCCTTTCAATACGTGGGGGACCGGGCCGAAAGTAAGAATTGAGCCCACCCGGAAAATCAAGGGCAGGCCCGGTCCAAAAGGGAAAAGATTCCCTCGATTAACCGGATGAGAAATGGGAGCAGAATTGCGTAACCCCTGCTGCTCCGCCCAGGGGAATCAAGGGCTAGCCCTCAGAGCCAGCGCTTTCAGTGCCAGCGTTAGCCTCAGCATCAGCCGGGGTGCCGTCGTCGCGGTACTCAGTGACGTACGCGTACTGACGCTTAGGGTCAGTGCTCTTAAACGCGGTAATTGTCACGTTGTACTTGGTGGACGCGGAGTGAACGTCAGCGGTCTTCTCCACGCTGGTGATACGACCGCGCTCAATCACATAGGTCTTGGCCTTCTCGCCGTACACGGCCTTAAGCACGTGAGAGAGGATCGGTAGACGCTTGGAGGTGTGGTAGATGGTGGTCTGCTTGCCATCGGAGTTGGTGGCCTTCTTGGTCTTGACGTTCTCAGCGCCAAACAGGGACTCCACAACCGCCTCGTTGTCCTCCTCCAGGAACGTGAGGGTGACGGTCTCGGAGTAGGAGGTCTGGAGGTCTACCCAGTCTTCGCCACCAAACATCTTCTCGGTGTTGGCCTCGCGCTGCGGGTTGACGTTGAAGCCGTCCTCACCGACTGCGCCGTGGTCCTTGAAAGCCGGGGCAAGTTCCTCAGTCGCGGACGTCGGGAGCTTGGTGCCCAGTGGGGCGTTGAAGTAGACGCCGCCATCAATCGGGGGTGCGCCAACGAATGCGTTGTTGATATTGACAGCCATCTGTCAGTTCTTCCTTTCAGAATCGTGGACCGGGCCTGAAAGAAAAAGGTCAGCAACACCTACTGGGTGCGCTTAATCTGCAACTGTGCAGTGAATTGGAATCGGGAAAATCTACGGTCTGGGTCGTCGTAGCGCGTGAGGTTGTCATCCACAGAAGCCCAGGTGACCTGGTTGCTTCGGAATCTTCGCCACGCTTCCCAGGCATCATCGGCTAGCTGTTCAGCAGCCGTTTCTGTGGGGGCGTAGCACTCCACCAGGAAGCGCGGAGCTTTGGTTGCCCAAGTGTCTGCCCCTCCCCCAATCCGGGAAACAATAACAAAGCGTTGCGGCTCGGGGTCAGGCATCCGTGTGGATACTCGCACCCCTAGGGCGTCTTTGAGCATTTTGACGGCAATAGCCTGTGTTGAAATACCCATCAGCCCAGCACCCTCACCATGACGTTCTCACGATGGTCGCGGTGCTTGGCAGACCAGGTATCGGCGTACACAATGCCGCGAAAGCGGGATTTACCTTGCTGAGTGGAGAGCACAAACCCATCACCGCACCTGGCGGCAATGTCTTCCCCATGCTCAATGACGAGGCGTTTAGCCACGCTCCCGCGCAAAAGCTCTTGAAGCCCGGCGCGGTTAGGTCGGTATTTCATCGGCGTCACACCACCTAACGTGAGCCCAGCCAACAGGACTGTAAGCGGCCTTAATCTTTGTCTGCGCCTCATCTGCGAAGCAGATGAGAGACCCGCCATCAAACGACAAGGACGAAGTATGCACCTTGTCCACGTCGCCGCTAGGGCGTTCCACCCACAGCCAACTATTCGATGCCGGCAAGATTAACCACCTCCAAACCCGGTGACCACCCAAACGGGTTGTGCTCATAGTTCTCTGGCTCGCCAACGACTTCAAGGACGTCGCCCCGCTCAGGGAGGCGAACCGCATCGCCTACAAGAAAAGCCCCCGTAGGGGCGTACATCTCGATTTTCACGGTGCGCCGCTCATGCCCGGCAAGTTTCGGCTCATCGGACTGTGGCACTGCCCAGCCCGCCACCAGGACCGGCTCAGCAGCCTCCACATCCTCAACGACGTCATTCCCCAGCTCGTCAACAGTCCCTATCCGCTCGCGGCGGATACGGACCACTGAATACCGAAGTGGAACATCGAGAGCCATCACCAGCTCACCGCCTCAACGGTGCGCATGCCACGAGACCGGTTCAGCTCATCATCCAGAGCTTTGTCCAGCATCTCCCGCTCTGCACGAGTAAGAAACATGTTGCCCTCACTGTTACGAAACGAAGATGACTGCGAGAAAGCACCAGCGGTTTGTGACAAAGATTCCACATGGTCAGTGTTCTCCGACAAAAGCGCACGCTTCGCCATCGAGCACACGATAATCCGCAGAACAGCAGAAAGCTTCTCTGACGGCTTATCCGGCAGGTCATACATGGCCTGCAGCCATACCGACGCATCCTCGAGAACGGCGTCCGCCTGGTCCCCATCGGGGGCAAGCGACCACCGTGCGCGCAGGTCGTCACCAGTTGCAAACGCCGCCATGACTACTGCGCCAGACCGGAAATCTTCACTGCGGAGAACGGATCAGTAACACCGAAAGCCATAGACGCCCACGTGTAGAAGCGAGTCAGCTGACGGCCCTTGATGTACTCGTTATCAGTAGAAATCGGGTCCTCAACACCCATAACGCCGATAGCGCCGCGCTGCAGCAGCAGGCCCTCACCCTCACCAAGAGAATCAGCGTTAGAGATAAGGAGCTCCACCCCGAGAGTGCCCAGCACGTCACGCCAGTTCTTCACGCCGAGAATGGTGCGCAGATTCTTCGCGTCACGCGGCTTCAGCACCAGGGTGTCCGGGCTGTAGCCAAGCTTGGTTTCCTCAATCTTGAGCTTGGCTTCCTCAATGTCGTCGATGAGCTTTCCCTCACCGGTCAGCGCAGTCTTATTGGATGCGGTGACCTTACCGGCCGCAGCCCAACCAGAAGACTCGAGCTTCAGCGCACCATCAAGGTTAGAAAGCACGTCGTCGATGACAGCAACGGCACGATTGTCGATGTCCTTGACCATCGTGTTAGCCACGCGGGCCGCACCACGCTGGAGGATGATCGGGTCGTTGCGCTTCTCTGCCTCACGGGTCAGGTCGTAGTAGCCACCGGTCTTAACGACGGGGTCAACCATCGGCTTGCCCTGGCTAGTGGAGAACGCGGGGAACTCCGCTCCAGGGGCAATAACGCCCGGCTTCTCCGCCACGGTCGCCACGTTAGCCTCGAGGCGGTCATACATGATGGCGCCGCCGTCAGCCCCGGTGGAGGTAAACAGGAACTGGGAGACCAGGTTCGCCTGCGTCAGCTGCGCGATGTAGTTGGAAAGGCGCGTCGGTTCCTTGACGAACATCGACGCGGTGATGTTGCCGTCCTCAGACACATGGGCCGGGGACAGCGGGAAAGTGAAATCAGCCATTCTTCTTCCTCTTCCTTACTTCAGCGCCACAATGACGCGGTTATTAGCGGCAGCGGAAACGGCAATACCGACAGCTGGAGCGGCCTCCCCTGCCTTCGCGGCCTTACCGGATGCTGCAGCAGCTACAAGGTCGCCCGCGGCGATAGCGCCACTGGCCTCAACCTCAACGATGTGGCCGGCGCGGTACACCATGACGTAGCCGTCCTTAGCAACATCGGTAGCCGGCACACCAAACACAACAGCGTTCGCCGCCGCGGGCTTCACAACGGGGTTGCGGCCATCAATGTCGCCGGCAATCTGGACAAAAGTGCCCGCCTTAAGATCCGCCTGAGCCTTCACAGTCGGATTCTGGGCGGGGCTGTAATGAACAACAGTGGACATTACAAAAATCCCTCCTAACTAGGGGTTTAATTGGACTGGGTAAAGCGGCCAGTAACCGGCCACGAGGACGGGAACGAAAAATCCGGCGCATCCTCACGCGAGGAAGCACCAGGCTTCAAGTCCTCAATCGGATAGTCAGACGGCGGAGCGGCACGCTTCGCAGCCTGCGCCTGCAGCTCGCCAAGACGTTTCGCGTTGTCGTCGAACTTTTCAGGGTCAGCACCCAGCAAGTCCGCATTCTCCGCAGAGATTCCGTACTTGGACAGTGCCTGCGACCGAGCCAGCTCCACCTCATACTGAGTCGCCTTTGCGCGCTCGGCCTCCAGGGCCTCCTGTACACGCTGCAGCTCGGTCTTCTCCGCATCCTGAATCTCGCGGTACTTCTCCGCATCAGCGCGCAGTTCGTTGCGCTCGGTTCGGTAACGCGCGTTTTCCTTTCGAAGCTTCTCTAGCTCCTGCTGGTAGGACTCCGCGCTACGTTCCGTCTTCGAGGTATCAGCCTCCTGGGCCTTATCCTCGTTTGCCACCTCGGCGGCGTTCTGGTCGTCGGTGGTGGCGGTAGTTTCTTCTGCCATCGGTAACCTCCTGGGTTATCTAGGGTGGGCATGAAAAATCCCCCGGCCACCACCTATGTGGTGCGGGGGTCGTGCGCTAAAGAGGAATCGAACCTCAACATGCCACCAGGTAGCGCTAATTATCGGAGAACGGGGAGTATCGGGTTGCGTCAATCTTTCCCGCGGCGATTGCGTCAGACCAGCGCCTAAATTGCCCTGGCGCGGGCTTCCCGTCAGACCAAGTGTGTTTCTGCCACAGCTCGGACAGCATCGCCGCCTGCTCCTGCCCTTGCCAGGGCTCACCTTCGACGACGAGCACAGGGATGCAGTCGCACCCATCGTGGTAGCGCCTTCCATCCTTGCGTGTGGTCACTGTATCTTCTGAGTAAACCGCGCCGCGGGAGGCAAGCATCGCGCAGAACGCACAAGACTCACGCCCGGACAGCACCCGCGCATACCCAACACGTGCCGGGGAACCGGAGTCAAGGAACACCGCGGACCCGTTATGGGAAGTATCCGCAACAGCATTGCGGCCCGCCGCGACCACATGCCGTGCCAAACGGCGCCCAAGCTCCCCCGCCACACGAATCTTCACCGCATCATCAACCCGATTAGTCACGTCAGGTTTGACTGCTTGCTGGACCATCTTCTTTGAAGCTTCGTCCAGCATCATCACCCGTAAGTGCGTCGAATCTGGGGAGAGCCTAGCGACTTGCGAGATTGCATCGAACAGTGCTTTGCGCGGGTATGGCTCTAATGGCTCCGGGGTAATGACTACCCCAGCTGCTGCTGCTTGTCGCCCCAGCTCGAGAACGTGGGCACGCCACGCCGCCCGCCGAAGGCGCAGAACCCGCGGATAAATGAGGTCAACGAGCTCGTTTACCTGCTCCACGGTGACCGGTACGCCACGCGCCGAAATGACCTTACTAACGAGCCGCGAAACACTATTGGCGAGCGATGCGTCATTCTTATGGATGTACTCAAGAGTCACCGGCCATCACCACCTACAGATGCAGGCCGCGCAGCGCCTCATCCTCATCAACTATCCCCCCGCCGATAAACGGGTTGGTCTTCGCCGTTGTACGGGCGCGCTCCACGCGCTCCTTCGTCCACCCTGGAATATCTGACCACAGTTCTTCTGGCGGGATACCCAGCATCGTAGTCAGCTTCCCGAGCCCGTCCACGGTCTGCGCAAACGACCTAGATGACGTTTCCTCCCAAGTCACTTCGGCTTCAAAGTCGGAAGCGCCTTCCTCATCATCCACCGCATGGGAACACAGCCGCAGCAACTGCTCATGCGACTCTCCCAGCGAGGCCTGAATCTCCGACGCCTGCCTATCCTTCGACGTCTCAAGTGCTGCCAGACCATCCGCCGAGATATTACTAATCGCGTTCGCACCCAACGACTGGGCAGGAACCTGCGCCAGGGCGGCGAAGTCCCTCACCGACGCCTGCCGCGACTCAATATAGCGCGACAAGTCCGTCTCGTCGTACTGGCCAACCTTCACATCTGGGTCATCAAAGAATTGCGTATCCGCGACTGACTGGCGGAATGCTTGCATCTCATCTGCGGGCATCCATCCAATCACATAGCGCTGCTTAAACGCTGCGAAGTGCTGCGCCACTCCCTGTTCGTAGTTCGTCCGGTTGATGCGGTCCTGCAGGCCAATGAGGTGTTCGACGATGCCGCGGCGCTCCTCCCCCTCGGCAAGCATCCGGTCCTGGTAGCGCACGATAGGAACCGCGCCCATGTTATGCGGGCGAGCCTCCTGGAACACCAGGTTCGCCGGCGAGTAGTAGGTCTTATCGAGCCAACCATCCACAGTCATGGGCGCGTGCTCAATACCGAACCAGTACACGTTCTCTTCATCAAAGAGACGCATATGCCGGTCGCCAATCTCGAGCGCTAGCATCGGAAATTCATCCGTCGATGCCAGTCCTGGCAAGCCCAACGAGTCTGAATAGAACGCGACCATACGTCGCGGCGAGTGCACACCAATACGCAGAGCCCCGCCGCTAGCCGGCATCACCGACGCGTACGACGTCCCATAGGTCAATGCCGCCCGATGCAGTCCGGTCTGCCGCGCCGACATCTTGTTACGCTGCCACCACGACCACGCCCGCGCCTGGTCACCATCCGCCGAGTAGAAACCATCCACCTTCAACGACTGCGAATAGGTATCCACGACTAGGGCAATGAAGGGGGCGACCGACATGCGGGCTAGTTCCGCGTGCTGTGCACGATTCTTCGAATTCAGCGTGGCACCAACACGCGCTGAAGCCATCTCGCTGTCCCACGGCACCATGTACTCGTGGATATTGTCGAAAACGCGGCGTTCGGCCACGTGCGTCGCTAAAAGCTCACGCGCTGCGCGCTCAACTTGGTTCTTCCTCAACGCCCAGCCTCCTTCCGCCGCTACCGGCTACTAGATGAAAAATGCTTTACCTGTGCGCTGCCTCTTCTTTGACAGCCCGCCGCGCTCCCGAGCTAGGCGCCACACCATGCGCGCACCAATCATGCACACACACGCGTCAATCTTCTTCGACGACTTCCGCGACTCCTTACGCACCGTGATGCCATACCGCCCCTCATGCCGGCGAGCATTCAGCACGTGCTCAGTCAGCAGCGGGTTACCGTCATGGGTAAACGAGTGCTGCATAATCTCAGCCTCAGCGAGCTCCGCAGCTGTCGTGAACTGGAAATCCTTACCGCGCATATCCCACGCGATAGGCTCCGGCTGCTGTGCACCCCTCGAGGTCGCCCACAGCTCCAACTGGTCACGGTACCGCTCCGGCCACGCCACCTTCGTAAACGATTCCCACTCACGCACATCCGCATAGAAACCAATGACGTTCCACGTGGCGAAGGCGAAGTCAACGCGGTCGTCGACCGCCTGCACATCCACCATCGGCTTATCCTCCGCCGTCGGCGCCGTAGGCTCCCACACACCAATGGTGAAAATGTGCCCGTCGTCCATGCGGCACCCAATCAGCGCCGTATGGTCATTAGACAACGAACCGTCAAAGAACATCACGATGTCCTCGCCTGGCTCCACACGAATATCGGGCCTGGCCATCTGCGCCCAATCCTGCGGATCACACCACGAATCAGACGACGCCACCGGCCAATTCAAATACTTACGCTTTGAATCATCCACGCGTGCCGACGGGGACCAAATACGGGTCATAATCGCGTCAATATCCGACCAAGGACAATCCTCGTACACCCACTCAAGCGCCGATCGCAGCGAATCAGCATCACCCAACTCAGTGTCATGCGGGGCTTGCCGCGCATCGTAAAGAATCCGCGACTCGTTCTTAGACCGCCCGGACTCCTGCATCACCCAGTCATTAAACGTGGACTCACCAGCCGAGTTAATCCCCGGCTTCCACGCATTCAGAGTCTCCAACATGCGTGAGCCCGACTTTGACAGGTTATCCAGCAGTGTGGCGTGTAACTCCGCCCCGCCGTTCGATGGGGTCCAGTGTTCCAGCTCGTCGGCAATGACACACGTTGACTCCGCGCCTTCCGCAGTAGTCGCGGACGACGTGATGACTTCAAGTTTGCCCTCCGGCTGCACAAAAATCTGTGTCTTGCCAACGTCCAGGTCATAGTCGCGGTGCAGCGCTGGAGCGTTCGCAGGTGACGCCATAGCGCGCACCATGCGCATCGTGTTCTCTGTATTATGGGTCAAAATACCCCGTCGACCAGCCTGGAAAAGATGGTCGTCGTTATCGATGCCGATACACCTAACAGGAACCGACTCAACTTTCTTCACGGAAACAACCCGATGGTACTTGCTGTACTGTCGCGGTTCGTCAACCTTCGGCATACGAGCGACCTTGTAAGCGAAACGCGCCACAGGCTCGCCCGCACGCGGCTTAAACGAGACCTTCCACGATTTAGTGGATTCGTTCTTCTGCTCGGTCCACTTGAATCCCAACGAGCTCAGCAAGTCTTCGATACCGTCAATCAAATGGCGATTCGTGTTAACGAAATAAGCACGATGAGTACGGTCAATCCCGCCGTCAGAGTCGATTAACCCCTGCAGAAGCGACATGCGCTGCTCATAGCTTGCAGTTAGGTAAACATCGGGGATGTGCTTGCGGTGCAGAACCCCAACTTCCCTAAGCATCTCCCGCATAGAGAGTAGCTTCGGGTCAGCGTACCCAGCTCGAGGCCAAGCAACACACTTCCGGCAAGCCGGATTGCCCTTTTGTGAATAGCGATTGTTGAGGTCATTCACGTAGTCGTGGCCCCGAGGGCAAATACCATCCCGGCGCTTCACGTTCATGCGGCCAGTAAATCCTCTATCGAAGTCAAAACGGAGATCTTCCCAGTCATTCAGCAATGGACGGTATATCTCCTCTAACTCCTCCTTATGCCGCCAATCAATGGCATGGACTCCCGACTTAGAAGCTCCATCGCCGAGCCAAAATCCAAGTCGCCAAGGGTCAAGTGGAAGCTCACGTACCGGGAAATTTGCTGACACTGCAGGAATCCGAACAGTGACTCGCTTAGAACTCTTGAGCTGAGCAATCTGCTCAGTCGTGAGAGTTACAGACTCCCATTTGTCTCCGTGACCATTGGTCTTTTCGATAGTCCACCCATGGCCGGAATCGGCAACAATCTTCTCGCCGGAGTCGAACTCCAGCTCGTAGCAATCTCGGCCATAAAACACTTCCGTCTTTCGACGTACCTCAACCGGTTCACCGTCCGAACCGAATACGTAATCGCCGATACCAACAGTGTCGACCGTCTTCCAACCGTCTACGGTACGGACCGGAGTATCGAGAGCCAAAGGCTGGTCCAGCGAGACCGCAGCAATCTGCACCCACGGCATCGACACCGGCTTGCCGACCACGCCACCAGGCACATCCGGGTCCCAATGGTCGAACCGTACGGGTGCCAAAAGCTCAATCAACGCCATGACTGCAGCAAACGGTGACTTGCCTGAGCCTTTCGCCAACCGGCGCGCCCCGTGGTGGAAAAGCCACCGCCCATTCTCATCAAGGGCATAAAACCACAGGACGAAACGCGCCTGCTCACGGGTAAACTGCCATGCTTTACCCGCCCGAATACCGTTCGGGTGCCGCAGATACTTCGCAGCCCACGCCAAAGCCTCGTAGCCCAGCGTGTACTTCGGTAGGCCCTCGGGCAATGTCGCCAACCGCTCCTGCGGAGCAACCTCACCCATAAGGCCACCTCCTACTTAAACATCTCCTTGTACTGAGACATCACCGACGACGCTTCATCATCCACGGAATCAGCATCAGCGGCCTGGAGCTCAACACGAAGACGACGGCGCTCCCCCTCCGTCGTCATCAACGACGCCGCGGCACGATTAAACTCGCCCAGCATCGACGCCTTAACCCCTTCGCCGCTATTAAGCTCCTGGCTCATAACCTCAGCCAACAGGCGAGCGGTCTGCCAATCAGACGGCTCATAGAACCGCGCCTGCCCCGACTGCTTCAACGACCGGAACCAGTCTTTCATCAACGGGTGCCACGACGGCGACACCCGCGGCGCCTTCGGCGCAGGGCGCGGCGTGTCATCCTTCACGACAGTCAACTTTGGCTGCGACTCATCTGGCTTATTGCGGCGCCTACGCTGGTCGCTCCTCTTCGGCGGTGGACCGGGCATCTCCCATCACTTCCTTCAAACTCACCGGCTCACCGCATCGGATGAACCGGCCATACGAATACTTCTCAATGCTGCCGTCGCCTATGCTCCGGCGAATACCTCGAGCTTCCGCCGCCTCCACGAATACATGCAGGCCACGGCCACTAACAGAGCGCTCCGCGTAAACAATGGGCTCAGCAATCGCGGCCACAATCCCACGCGCCCACGGTTTCAACACTCCGCCCTCGAGCGCATTATCCAGGTCGTAGCAGCCAAGCCCTCCGCCGAGCATGACTCCGAATCCATCCCCGGCGCCGCGCTGCACTTCGGGAAACGAAGACCAGGTGTTGGAGTTCGTGGACGACGCCGGCGCGCCTGTAGGCGTGACGGGGCGCTTGCCATCAGCCCGCACCCAACGACGACCGTCGGTCATGGCCGCGGGGATAGGTTGCTGCCGGCGTCTACGTGACACAGCCTGACGGCACCGCGCCGAACACGTACGGCGTGCCGGGCCCTTCAACTTCTGCGCCACATCACGGCCACAATTCAAACACTGCACACTGACCATTTTACCCGCTGACCTGCACTTTGTCACAAGTAGACGACATAAAATAAGCAATGCCATTAAAGCGCCCATAGCGCCGCAGGACATGAAAAAAGCCCCCAACAGGCACACGGCCAACAGTCGGCCACACAACCCCCGCGACGGGCACGCCACGCCAGCCAGGGCAAATCCTGCAACCCGTACAGCTTGCCTCAGCCTATCCGTCTGGCGCTTTCGGCGCAGCCAAGCGCGAGTCCTCCCCCACCCCTCTGCGGCTCATCGTACACCAGGATGCGGTGCTACGGGCAGTGTCCGGCGGGCCTGTTTCACGGCTCGGGCCTGGCGGGCCTCCTCTTGTGTTTTCTTGCGATGGCATGCCGCGCATAGTGTTTGGAGGTTGTCGAGGTCGTGCGTGCCGCCTCGCGCAACGTTTAGGATGTGGTCTACTTCTAGGCGCTCGGTGCTGCCGCATTTGACGCATTTGTGTCCGTCTCGTTGTTTTGTGGCTTTGCGTAGTTTGTGGGGTGCGCCGCGTGATGGGTTTTCCCACATGTCGCCACCTCCTCTTTTTCTTGGTGTCTTACTCGGTCGTGAACCAGCGGCCTCGCCCTTTTTTGGGTGCGTGGGGTGGCGGTAAGACTTGGTGCCCTGGGAGTGGTGAACCCCAAAATTGGATGGATATGGAAAAGTGTTTCCCAGGGCGTAAAACGACGAAAACCCCAGCTGTTGCCGGGGCATAAGTTGTCGTCGCGTCGATTATACACCGGATGTGGGGAGTTGTCAGCGTAGAAGCTAAATTCGGTCTTGGCGCATCGGGGCGCATCCTAGGAAGTTGGAGGATTCACTTGCTCTTACTACTTGGCCATCGACAATGTCTGCCGCATGGAATTCAATATCCCTCGTTCCTTCTTGATACGCGGTTCGGAGCAGCTTCCCGTCATCCCCCCAATATGTGATGGAAGTGCCTAGGAATTCTACTTTGAGTATCCCCGGCATCTCGCTGCGGAAAGTGGTTCCGTCTTTCTGGAGATATTCGAGCCAGAATGCGCCTGGGAGCGGTATGAAATCGATGTCTTTGTAGAGGTCTGAGAATGTCTTCTTCTGTGTCATGACTGTCCTTTTCGTGCGTGGTTGAGGGCTTCGGTGAGTAGGTATCCTGCTCTCCCGTTGGGCATGGTGGTTTGGGTGATGTGTCCGTGGCGTGCCCAGCCGCGGATGGTGTCGGCGGTTGTGGGGATGCCGCGTGCTCTGAGTTGGCGGGCGGTGTGTTCTGCGCCGTGTCGTGGTTCGGGTTGTTTGGCGATGATTGCGGTTTGTGGTGGGTTGCATCTCCTGTCGATGATGCGAACTTGGTTGGTGAGTTCGTCGTGGAGGTCTGTGGCCCATTCGAGTTCGCTGGCGGCTTGTGCGTGGAAGGCGAGTAGGGCGCAGAGTCGTGGGGCTGCTGCGTCGTTGTCGTGAATGCGTACGCCGATGTCGTGGAAGGCGTTGAACGCTACTTCACGCAACCGTTGTTCTTGGTCGATGTAGGTCGCAACGTACAACCAGTTACCCGGGGATTGTGGCCCTGGTGCTGGTTTCATCACCCGGACTTCTGGTGGTTTGGGGCGGGCATGTTTCAGCTCGTGCAACTGCTCATAGAGTCGGCCTAGGCGTCGTGCTGTGTCACGGAACTGTTGCTCATCAACACTCATGATAGTTCTCCTTTCGCGTGCTTCGCGGCAGCGATGAGAGCTAGGCCCCTTCGCTCAGCAACGTCCGCGTCCATGAGGTCACCCAATCCACGGTGGTCTGTCATCCAGACCTTTCCATGGGCCGTCGATATCCAATGGCGTATAAATTCACCCGGCATGTGCCACGCCGGGGCTGGAACATCATCAGACGGATGATCCACTACCGGAGGCAGGGTGACCTCAACTGTGCGGGCCATGGCGTCGGCGTACTCCATGGCCTTAGCCCAGGTGGGGAATGATTCATAGCGCTTCCACCCGTATTCGTACGCTTGCCATGTGCCGTACGCTTTGAAGACTTTCCACCGTCTCATGCTTGCTCCTCCTCTATGGTTTTCCATTCCCCTATCCAGCGGCGGATTTCTTGGTGTGGACCTATGCCTAGGTCTTCGCCCGTGGTGAGGGTGCTGCCTTCGGAGTCGGTGTAGTCGTCTTCCCACGCTCCTGCTGGTGGCTGTCCGTCCGGCGTCCAGGCGCGGGGTAGGTCGGGGCGTGGGGTGACTTCACTCGTTCCTGCCCATTCGCGCACGGGTCGCCCGTCAATAAAGCGAATGACCTCCACATTTGCGCCGCGAAATTGCACGCCGTCAGTGATTGAAATGAGCACCTGGCCCCAAAATGTATGGTTGCCCCACATACCGACACATTCGGCGCGCTCTGTGGGTGTCATGTCTGCGAGAGTGCTCATGCTTGCTCCCAGCTGCCTACCCAGCGGCGGGCTTTTCCCTCACCCTCACCAAACTTATCTAGCTTCACCTCAATACCATTAGGCGGAGCATCGTAGTAGCTCATGCCACCCTCTGACAGTCCCTCGATGCTTACCGCGTCTTTGAGAATCCAGGGGTCTGGATCATCGTAGGAAACAAACACATGACCGTCCTCCCACTCGCCGGGAACCGGTTGTCCGTCTGGTGTCCAGGCTCTGGGGAGGTCGTCGCGTGGGGTGATGTGGTGGAGCGGGACTGTGAATAGCCCGTATCCCGGCTCGAATAGGGCGTTATCGTCCTCGTAGATTGCTTGGTGCTCCCCCAGCAGGGTTTGATAGCTCACCCACATCCCCTTGCACTTGGCGCGTTCTTCGGGTGTGAGGTCTGCGAGAGTGGTCATAGGTCTAGCTCCTTTTTGAGGCTGAGGTTTGTCATGATGGCCCCCACAAGGCCGGATGCCAGCATGATGGTGGAAAGTGCGATATGGCCTTGGGCTGCTTGATGGATGCCGTTGGCGGTGGGGAGCATCATGAGGGCAGCGAGAAAGTAGGTCTTGATGACGATGCGGAGGGCTTCCTTGGTCTCGCTCACGCTTCCTCCCATGGGCCTACTAGGCGCTTGGCGCGGGTCACGTGGTCTCCGAGGTTTGGGCCTTTCTCGGTGGTTTCGTCCAGGGTGTAAAAGCGCGGCGGTTGATAGTCCGCCTCTTGGTAGTCCATTGCGGCGATGGTTTCCAGGGCTTGCTGTGCGATGTGTGGCGGGATGAGTGGTGGGCGTGTGCTGTGCCCTAGCCAGTAGCGGGCCGTCTCCGGTGTCATGCTTCCTCCTTGTGGTTAGCGGCTGAGTATTGGGCTGCTGCGAGTAGATCTGCAAGATAGATCTTCGTTTTCGTGCCGTTAATGATGTCTTGGTACTTCAAGTCGGCCAGTTGCTTGAAAATAACCTTGTACTGTTTACGTCCTTGAATGGCCCCATGCGCACGCTGGCAGGCTAAGCAACGACGCTTGCCGTGCCTGTTTAATTGGCCAGGGTCTAGATTTCGTCCGCTAAGTGGGTGGCCCACAGGGCAACTTGTTTTCCTGGCTTCAACATGGGTGCCGTGCTTGATTTCATCTGCAATATTTCCGGCGTATGTGCCCCACCGAAGATTTGATAAATGATTGTGAGACGGGTTGCCATCATTGTGGCAGCAAACCTCTCCTACTTTTTCATTCCTAACAAAAGCACGTAGAACTAACTGATGAACAAAAAAGCTCTTTTTATTTCCGTCTTTGGAAAGTGAAACCTTTTCGTAGCCGTCGCGGTTAGTGTAAGGAACTAGTGTTCTTCCAGGAATTGGGCGCGGGCCACGAACGGTATCAACAATTGCCGGTATTCGTTTGACTTTCCCGGTATCTGAAACTTCATACAGGCCCTCGTATCCGGGGATCGGTCGCCATTCTTCGGGTCGGGTATAGGTATGCTGGAGCATAGCCCTTTTCACGCTCCTATCGTGATTTTGGGTTAGGCCCTCGCGTGGTGTTGGTAGCACCTGCGGGGGCCGCCCTCTTTGTAGTTGCCTCGCGCCCCCCACGGCCCTGGTGTGGCCGCATCCAGTAGGCGTTTCAAGTTGGTGGTGGTGAGGTCAGTCATTGGTGTTCTCCGTTTCGTGTCGGCTGTTCATGGTTTGGCACTCTGCCCGTTTCGCATCGTCGATGGCCATGGCGGCTAGCGTGGCCGCAAGGCCCGCCCCTACTGCCCCTAGCGCTACGGTCATGCCGATCGCCCTCAATGGTGGTTCGTGGTCTATGAGGGCAAAGAAGAGCGCTATCCCGCCGAGAATCGAGGCTCCGATGATTGCGCCGGTAATCATTCCTGCACCTCTGTGAGTGTGTAGCGCTTACCGGTCAAGGTGAGGTATTCGGGTTGACCCCAAACGGTTTTGCTATCAGCGCGATTAAGCGCGAAGAACTTAATCGTGCCGTCCTTGTGCTGCCCTAGCATGAGCACTGTCTCGTACACGGGATGGGTTGCCTCCGCGAGATAGTGCAGGTCATCATCCCATTCCACATCGGCCATGGTGGGCTGTGGCCGTGGTGGGAGGGCTTTCTCGATGATGCGGCGACGCTCAGGTACTAGGTCGGGGTTGCGGTCTTCCGAGAAGCCGAGAAGCATATCAAGCGTTTCGTACGCGTCGATGATTTCCTGGCGGGTTGGTTGGGGCATGGTGTGTGTGTCCTTTGCTTGGTCTGCTAGTTTGCGGGTTTCTGCTTCGACTTCTTCCCATGTCCAGGTATGGCCGGTGAAGTGGGAGGGGTACGCGTTTGGGGCGTCGGGGTGCTGTCCATCCCCAAGGTGGTTGGTGTCGAAGCCGATGACGCGGCCTTCGTGGTAGGTGATGCCGCCGTGTACTTCGATGTCGGGGTGCACCTCAAGCGTGTCAGGGAAATCAAGCCACGGGTGGTTTTCTGGCAGTTCGATGTATCCGTTGATGGTGAATGGCCCCAGCTGCGTCATACAGCTGATGCCCTGGTGGGTGAAATAGCGGGCGGTGTCGTTGGCGATGCAGGAGAATGGGTTGGTCATTGGTTCTCCTTGATGTGGTTTAAGAGGCGGTTCCAGTCGGGGTCGTCGATTTCACTGAGGACGCTGCGGGGCGTGGCCTGGCGGTATTCGCACTCTTCACGTACGTCGCGGGCGATGACATACCGGGTGTTGTCGCTCAGCTCATCCCAGTGGCGGATTACCCAGTCGACGGTCTCCTTGACGACGTAGGTGGCGCGGCCCCTTGCGTAGCGCACCGCGCCGATGACTAGGAACTCGTCACGCGGGGTGATGCGGGTGCCGTGGATACGCGGGTCATAATTGCTGCGCCGCCAGTTGTCGGGGTTCTCCGATGGCGGGGTGTAGCGCTCGTCATACAGGATTTCATCGTCTTTGCGGATGTCACGGCGCATCTCCCAGTAGTCGTCTTCGGTCATTGCGCACCTCCTATGACCGTGGCAAGCATGATGACGGATAGGGTCAATATGCCGATCAGTATGAACGCGACAATGGTGAGGGTCAGGAGGATGACGTCAAAAGGTTCCTCCTCCAGCCACTGTGAGAATTTTTCACGCAAAGTCATTGCTGTTCCTTCCAAAAGATTGTGATGTCTGCGCCGGGTGGTGTGGCGGTGTTTGCGTAGTGCTTGGTGGCGCGGAGGCGGGTGACGCGGCTGTCGTTGGTGATGACGCCGGCGGCTTCGAGAGCGTCAAGGACGGCGCGGGCTAGTTTGTCTACATCCGGTTTGACCGCAGGGACGTCATAGCGGGGTCGTTTCGGTCGGGGTAGGTAGAAGTCCATGAAGACGCTCACGGGGGCGTCTACGGGCGCGCTGGGCCTGTTTTTGGTGGCTTCCTGCTTGACGGCTCGCATCCATGCGGGAAGTTTCTTCGAAGACTCAATCATCCTGCCGTTGCCGACGTGACGTTTCGAGCCTTTCGGGGCGGGTTCGCCCTCAACGCGGAAAGTGATGATGTTCAAAATGGGGCCTCCTTTCGCTTGTGAGGCTTTGGAGTTGTGGTTTGGGGTGATTGCCCATCGGCGGTGTGTTCGTCGCTCTGTGGGGCTGCTGGGCCATGATTTGAGGGTGTTTCTGGGTTGTGGTCGCAGCGCCATGCCTCCCCCGCCTCGTAGCGCATCCCATTCCCGTCACACAGGCCGCAGGCATCAATCGCGGCGCGGCGGGCTTGCGCGGCGGCCTCAGCGCGGTTGGTGTCCTGCTCTTCGGCCCATGCGTCGTCGATGAGGGTGCGCAACAACCCGGGGCCTTTCGGTTCCTGGCGTTGGTTGAAGATGCGGGTGCCGGTGGTGATGGCGGTATCTGAGATTCCGGCTTGGCGAGCGCGGCGCGTAGCCGCCGCCAGCTCGTCGAGGGAGATTCCGCCAGCCATGTCCCCATCCCCTAGATCACCGTTACTTGGCTGGCTACCTGTACCACCAGAAAGGGACGGGTCGGGTCGGGTCGGGTCGGGGACGAGGGACAGGCCTGGGGAGTCCCCTGGGTTGTCCCCTGGGTTGTCCCCACCCCTGTCCCCTGGGGACATTTTGGCAAACCTGCTGGTTGTGGCGATTTCGTCTGTTTGATTAGTTCTCTGTTTGCGCTTCTTTTGTCGTTCGATTTCGCGTTTTTCGTAGATCTGTTCACGCGAGGGTTGCATGTCAAACCAATCATGAAATGCATAGCATTTAGCACCAGAATCGTCCTTGCCTTCAACCCACAACCCGTTCTTAATCAACGCTTTAATCTGTGCCGGGGTGCCTCCGAGGGCACGGACACGCTTAGCTGAAATCACTCCATCGGTGAGGTGTTTCGCGCACCAGACACCACAGGTTAGCCAGAGGCCACGAGCCGCCATTGGAAGATTCTCCACCTTCGGGTGGTCGTAGAAACCATCGTCCACTTTGAACCATGGCATTGGCTGGTCTCCTTAGTTGTTGAGTTTGAGGGAGTCTTCCAGCACCCATAGGTAGGTTTGGGCGCGGTGTATGTGTTTGTGAATCTCCCGAATCTTGTGCAGGTCGTTAGCGCTTCTGGATAGTGCTGCTGCCTCTTCCAGCCGGTACGCGGCTTGAAGCATGAGGTTCGCGTTGAATTCGTCAATGTTCATCGTCTTTTCCTCCTTTCTCTATGCTTTGGAATAACTTGATGAGTGCGTCGAGGAATGCGGGCTGCGCGCAGTACACGTCTTGGGATTCCAACCACGCCCGCATATCCTCACGCTGCTGATGGGTGGTCATGCGGTCTCGAATAGCGGCAATCCTTGGGTTACGGATGGTTTCATCTGCGTTTCGAAGGCATGGACGAATTCTTTTTTGATCTCGAAGCCATACCCGCGCCGATTCAAATTTTCTGCAGCTACCAATGTGGAGCCTGATCCTGCGCATGGGTCAATGACCACATCACCAGGGTTAGTGAAAAGGCTTATGAGCTTTTCCATGAGCTTCACTGGCTTTTGTGTGGGATGCACTTTGGGAACATCGCGGTAGTCTTGAGGCCAATCCATGACGTTCATGACCATGGAGCCGTGATTATTGAACATGGGCAATTTATTGCGGTACAGGATTAATGCGTATTCCGCGTTTCCCACCACCCTCATGTTCGCTTTGAGCACCTGAGGGCTAGTGCGTTTCCTTAACACCAAATTGATGTAGTTCTTAAACCCGGCTTTCCGCGCTGCTTCAATAAGTGGCCACTGCTGCTCGAATGCGCAGAACACAATCATGCATGGGGCTTCGCCTTTTGCTTTGGGTTCTGGGCGTAGCATGCGGCTGGCGAAGTGCATAAATTCCGGCACGTTAAAGTCTTTGTCTGTGTCGAAGAATTGCTTGCCAGCGAGTTCGGATTCCCCGTTCTTGTTGTCTCCGCCGATGTACCAGGCGGGGTTAGATCCATAGGCGTTGGTGCCTAGGTTGTAGGGAATGTCTGCGATGATTAGCTGTGCTTTTGGGATGGAATAGCGCTTGAAGTTCTGAAAATGATCATGCTGTAGATGCATCGGTGCTTCCAATTCCGTTGGCGCCGCGCTGGGTGGTGTCGAGGGCGTCAACGCGGTTGAGTCTGATTTCGGGGATGGGGAGGATGACCAACTGGGCGATGTAGTGGCCTTCGGGGATGGTTTGCATGTGCCTGCCGGTGTTGTGCAGGGAGAGCAGGATTTCGCCGGTGTAGCCCGCATCAATGATGCCGGTGCCGTTGCTGAGCACGAGGTGCTTTTTGATGCCCGTTGAGCTGCGTACGAACACCATGCCCACATGCCCTTTGGGGACTGCTATGTGCACTCCGGTGTGGCAGAGACGGTGCCGCCCTGCTGGGATTATCACTGGTTGGCTTAGCGCCAGGTCAGTACCTGCATCGTCGGTGTAGGCGCGGCGAGGCGGGTAAGCATGAGTATCGAGTGAATAGTTAACGTTCATTGGTTCCTAGGATTCGGGGTCAATGAGGACTGGTGCAGCGGCTTCGATGGTGAAGCGCCCGTCACGGGTTGCGCCGTGCACGTGGTCGCCCTCTTGGGTGGCGTAGACCAGGCGGTCGGGCACCAGGGTGGGGTCATACGTGTCGGGGTCCAGGACAATGCGGCAAACCCTGTGATTAGGTAGGTCTGCCGCTGTCATGCGCTGGTAAGGCATCAGTACTCGCTTCGTCTAATGAGGGCGATGACGTGTGCAGCCGCTTTGGCCATATCTGCCGCCCCAAGGTCTTTCAATTCTGCGGGGGTTGGATCATCGTTGCTGTAGTGCTTGAGGTGGTCGATGTCGTAGGCGTAGGCGAGGAGCCTGTCTTCGAGCTGTTTCAGCTTTTCTTGGTAGTAGGCGGCATCCATGCCGGCCACCTAGAACGGCGGTTCGCCTTGTTGGCCTACGGGTGCGGGGTCACCCCACGCCCCCGTGGTGGCGGTCTGCCCCTGGGATGCGGCCTGATTCCATTGCTGCTGAGCCGAAGACTGCTGCTGCTGGCCCTGCCCGCGTGGCTGGTTGTAGAAGCTGCTGGCAAGAAGCTCAACCTTGCTGCGCTTCTCCCCCTCCTTGGTTTCCCACGAGCGGGTAATCAGCTTTCCGGTGACGGCAACCTTGTCACCCTTTTTCAGCTCGGCGGCGAGGTGCGCCCACTGCACCGGGTTCTGATTCTTGGTCTCATCCCAGATGGTGACGTCGAGGTACAGGACGCGGGTCTTCACCCACTGGTTCTGTTCCTGGTCGAACTTGTTATCCGAGTTGGCGAGGGTGAAGCTGGTGACGGCTTTACCACTCTTGGTGAATCGTAGCTCCGCGTCACGAGGCAGCCCGCCGGTGATGGTGATGGTGTCAATCATCTACTTCTTCCCTTCCAACTCGGCCCAGCGGGCGCGGCACAAGTCCATGACTTCGTCTGGTACGTCGCCGGATTGCTTCAGGTTGGCGGCGAACTCGTTGACCTGCTCGCTGGTGGTGAAGCTCTCCAAAGTCTCTCGGACGTCGTTGATGAGGTCATCATCAACAACCTCCAGCTCCGGCTCCTTCTTCGTGGTCAACGCCGGCACCGGCGCAGACTCAGCCTTCGCCCGCACATCCTCACGAGTAGCGGTAGCCGTCACCGGCTTCGGGGCAAAAGCTGATTCCTCAGTCTCTGAGTAAAGGCCCATCAGCGGCCCGGCAGCAATCATGCGAGACAACTCAGCCTGACACTTAGAGCGCAGCATCTCCTGTGGATTCGTACCATAACGCTTATTGGATACATAGCCCGCTTTCTTAGCGCGCTCCATCGTCCACGTCACCGACTGCTCCGGGCCACCAGGCTTACGGCCTGCCCACGTCACCGACTCATCAGAGGCTTCGACCTCCCACAGTTCACAGCCTGCGTTCTCAGCCACCGCGACCATGGCGCGGGCGTACATGCCGGTCTTGCCGTTGATGACGAAGAATGCTTCCAGTGCCCCGTCGGGGTCGAAGCCCAGGGCGGTGCCGCGAATGATGGCGGCGGCGGCATCCATGGGCTTGTTCTTGTAGATGGTAGGGCATGCGCCGGTCTTGGTGATGAAGTCGGCGTAGTCGAATGCCATGGCCTTCAGCTCGGCGTGCTGGCGGAGTTTCGCCACGCCCTTCTCCATGAGGGTTGGCGCCTTGTTGGGGTCGTACAGGGTTGGGGTTTGGTCTGGGTTGTAGGTGGAAATTTCAGTCATTTACTGCTCCTTGATTGTGAGGCGTGTGTAGCCTTCGCGGGTTTTGGTCTTGTACTTGGTGTAGAGGTCTGCGTGGTCTTTGCGGAACGCGGCAGAGTCGAACACCTTGGAGGGTTGTGTGGTGGAGACGGTGAGGTGGTAGCCGCCGTAGTCCCCGGTGTGGGAATCGCCGGTCAGGGCGAGGATTTCGGCCTTCAACGCGCTGATGCGCTTTTTGAGGTCGTTGACCTCGGCGGTGAGCATGGCGTATTGGGCGACGAGGTCGGTGACGTTGTCCACCTGGTCTAGGCTTGTGATTTCGCCCATCCACTCCGGGGTGGTGCCGTCCAACCAGGCGAACCACTCAGCGGCGGTGTCCATCAACTCCTGCGCGAACTTCGGGTCATAGAGGATGGTGCGGTGGTCTAGCGCCACGGGTGTGAAGTCCTCATGCACCTCCACGAGTAGGGCGCATGCTTCGGCCCCGGTGTAGTGCATGTTCGCCTGAATCTGTGCGTAGTACTGATTAGGACACCAGTCATGCCAGCGGCCACCCTGAAACGGCTCAGTGCTGGTCTTAATCTCCCCAATGACTTCTAGGTCTTCGGCGTAGAGGTCTGGGGTGCAGGATAGGCGCCCATCATCGGGTAGGAAGATAGTTTGCGGTTCCGCGTTGTAGACGAGGCGTGAATCAACTTCGTCTATCAGCACCTGGGCCAACAGGGGTTCGCGGGCACTGCCCCACTCTGTCCATTGGTTGCCGTGGAACGTACTGCCGTTCTCCTTGGCGTCGCGTACCTCGTGCCACGTCGCCGCATTCCTACTACAGTGCAGGCGGGCCAGCTCCGTCGAGGTCAACTTTCCTTGACGAAACTCCAGCCAGTCCTCATTGTCTGCTGGTTCGTAGCGTCTCACTTCGTCCCCCTCTCGTCATACCGGGCCAGGGTTATATCAGTCAGGGTGCACGCAATGTCAGGCTCATAGCCCCTGTCCATGAAGTCCTGCATCACGTCGTCTGCCTCTTCAATCAGTGGCTCCATGTACTGGAAATACGGGTGGATTCTGTTCAAATGTTGCGGCATCTTGTTTGGGGTGTTCATGCTGTCCTTTTCGTGTTGAGAATCTTCTTCGCGTGGCGGGCATGCTCATCGCAGAACCGGAACCCACGCCCCAAATCGAGGTCATTGGTGCCGATGCTGGTGCAGGATGCGTAGAGACAGCCGTGCTCATCGCGAAACGCGGCGAGCGCTTTCGTTGCCTCCGGCTGCGTCTTAAACGAGGTGGGTTTCGGGATGTTTACCCACCAACGGCCACGCTTAAATCGTGCTGGTGTGAGCTCCATCGTTGAATATGTCTTTCAATCGTCTTCGGGGTGGTGTGGTACACGGCGGCAAGGCGTTGTACGGCGAGTTTCGGGCCGAGCATCATCTCAAAATGCTCGTATTCCTCCGCGATGATTTGGCCCTTGGTGGGCTTGCGCCGCACCCGCTTCTTCACGGGCTGGTTCTTGACGCGGTGCTCCCCCATCTCGTGCACGAAACGCAACGCTTCACCCCAACTCGCAGCAGGAAACACCATGTCCCCCTCCTGCACATGCCACAGGCCGGTGACGAGGTCTTTATGGATACTGGTCATCACAACCACACCGGAGGCATCGACAGGAAAGCATGCAGGATGAAACCAATCAGCATTCCAAGAATGCCGGTAGCCCACGCAAGGCGCGTACGCTTCGCCGCGATGTCCTGCCAGTAGGCAACACGGCGAGCATCAGGAGTAGAACGAGGCGGGCGATTAGCGGTCATGTTGAGTCTTCCTTTTCTCTTTCTCAGCCAGAGAAGCCAACAAATGGGCCTGTGCCGCGTTGTCCTTAATGCGGCGGCGGATGCTTTCCGGCAGTCGGGTCATGGTGTACAGGGCGCGGTACCGGCCCTCAATGTCCTTGAAATGCGCAATAGCTTGGTCGATGGTGATTTCCCTCATTAGCCCCTCCGCATCATGTAGAAGCGCGGGGTGTAGGCGCGGTGACGACGATGGAAAAAGTGCTTCAGTAGGCGTTTCATGCTGCTCCTTGATTCATGTATTGGTCGAGCCAGGCTCGTGTTGTGCGCCAGGTCTTACCCGGCTTGCGGGCCTCAATGTCACCCCGGCGCATCAGGGTGCGGATTGTTTCGGCGTGCAGGCCGGTGTATTCGGCGGCGTCACGTACGGTGAGCCAAGCCGGTGTAGTATTCATGGGTGTCTCCGTTTCAGGTGGACAGAGCAAAGCCCCCGCGCAATTTCAGTGCAGTCGCGGGGGCCTCATTTATGGGTGGGGTTGCAGGCGTGCAGAGCCAAGCGGGCAGTGTCCAACCCCGCCGGATACAACCTTGACGTTTGTCTCTCCTTGGATAGAAGTAGCGCTTAACAACCCCAAGTGCCGATCCGCGGACTTGAACCACGGGAGTTCCCTTATCGGCATGTGTTTTTCGTGCCCTTGTTACGTGGTGTTGCCTCACCCTTGGCCCGCTACGGCGGTTGGGTGGTTTCTGCCTGTCGGCGGTGCAGGTCAATCGCAATCTAAGACACATGCTCGCTGCACCAAGTAGTCCCACATGGACACGGCCCGGCTACTGTTCTCTGCCGGGATAGGCTCTCTATTCAGTTCTGACTCAACGTGGCCTGCTAGTCCCTCAGCTATCCCCTAGTGAGGGCGCTAGCGGCCTGGTGCCCGCGGGGAGGCTTGCACTCCCCCGCCTGCTAAGTCGGGCTATTGGTTCTTGGCTTGGTTGAGTTTCTTGAAGGCCTTGCGCGCTGCGGCTTCCGCCTCGGCAAAGAGCTCGTCTACTTCCTTGGGGTCGATTTGCTCTTTGATTGCGGCTTCGATGTAGCCGAGCATGAAAGCGTGGATGTCGGTGGTGTTCATAGGTCTTCGTCCTTATGCAGTGGCGTAGTACTGGTCCCAGACGCGCTGCATCAATGGACGGTCTGCTTCGGTGTAGCCGTTGACCTGGCGCACCTGACCGTTGGATAGGGTGAGGTCGTACTTTTCCGGCTCACGACCGCGTTCGAGCGTGTACAGGGCTTTCATGCGCTTGCCGAACATCGGGGCGATGGACTTCATCTTCTTGGTCGATAAGTTCTTGGACTTGAGGAAGTCCGCGGTGTACAGGGGCCGGGTCTTCGGGTCGAGCTCCGGGGCTTCGCCCAAACCACGGGCCAGGACGATGCGGGCCTTTGCTTCCAGGTGGTCAGGGTGGATAAGCCCCTTCGCCGCCTGGCACAACTCCATCTGCATCTGCGACTGGCGCATCAAAGCGTTCAGTTGGTGTTCCTCGGCGCGGGGGTTGATAGCCCCGCCTTGGTGGAAGTAGGCGTCGAGGGCGTTAGCTGCTTCGAGCTGGTAAGCCTCAAGGACAGGACGGGCAGCTTCATTGACACGGTTGGCGTCGATGGTGGCGAGCCACATTGTGAGGGTGCGGCGGTCAACCATGTGGGTCTGGTAATTCTTACCGTCCGATGCAGTTAGGGTCATCATGACCCCACGTGCCCACGGCTTCTCGTTCAGCTTGCGTTGCTGGCTCTTCCTGTCGATACCGAGAGCAGTACAGACATGTTTGGTGGAAGCCCATTCGGTGCCGTCGTGCTGCACCGCCATGATGGGGGTTGAGGTGCCAGGCACAGGGATGGTGACAAGTTGATTACTCATTTGATAGTCTCCTTAGTGACTAGTTGATTAGTTGCTTTGCCCCTTGTTCCAGCAGGGGGCTTTTTCTATGCGGCGGCTTCGGCAACTTCCATGACCATGCGGTCGAGGGGGATTCCGGTGAGTTGCTTCAGTCGCATGAGGGTGACGATGCTCGGCGCGGACTTGCCGGCGCGGTAATTGCGGATGGTCGCCCCGGTGAGGTTCAGGAATGCTTGACCTAGCTGGTCATCGGAGCGGGAGCCGGTTAGCTCGATGGCTTTGTCAAGTACGGCGGGATTAAGTCGAATCATGTTCACCTCCCTGGTGGTTGTGGTTCACTTTCTTCAGGGCTGCTGCCCTGGAAAGTGAGGTGATTGAGATGGCAAAGTCTGCCGGCAAGAGTTCAGGGAAGTCTCATCGGAGCGCCATTACGGGGCGTTTTGTGAAGGCTTCCACTGCTGCTCGACATCCCAGGACCACGGTTTCGGAGTCCAGGTCTAGGAAGTCGAAGTAGTTAGGTTGTGGGGTCCTGGGCTGCCGTGTGGTAGTCCAGGGCTTCGCCCACAAGGGCTCCAATAACCTCGGGCAAGATTTTGTATTCGATATGAATGCCTTCCGGCGCGCCGTCTACATCGATATTGATTCCCGAATCGTCGGGCACGATGTTGAGCTTGTGAATCTTCGAGACCATTCCATTCACCTCCTTAGTGCTTTCTGCCTGACAGTTAGACACTATGCCTTACCGTTAGGCGCATTGTCAAGTCCTGTATCAAAATTGTCCGTACCCCCAGGTCAACAGTTAGACAAAACGCCTAACACGCTGTATTGTGGAGGCCATGAACAACAGTGAATGGCTAGAAAAGGTCACCAACAACGCGTCAGTCAATGCGGCCGCAAACCGTGCCGGTATTGTTCAGCGCACACTTTCCCGCCAGGTGGAGCGCGGAGAAATCTCCGCCGAAAACGTCATTGCCATTGCCATCGCCTACGGCGCGCACCCGGTTCGTGCCCTGGTTGATACCGGCTATTTGGATGAGAAGTACGCGCGCACGGTCGACCCCATGACCGCCCTACGCAGTGTCACCGAGGGCCAGTTGGCCGACGAGGTCCTGCGCCGCATGAAACGCGGCCTCAAGACCGACGAGTTCACTACCGACATCAATGAAGTTGAGGCGCGACGACGTTCGAAGCAGCAAAAGCCCGTGTCCACCCCGGATGATTCAATGCCTGAGTCGGCGGTCGCGGATGATTCGCCGGATGAAGATGCATTGCGAGGTGATCCGTTTGACGATTAGCGTCCCTGACCTCCACCGGCTCGCTGAGTCGATGGGGGTCACCCTGCGGCGGCACAACGGCGGCAAGAAGGGATGGTACGACCATGCGACGCGCACCATCTCGACGCGGCGCGGCATGAGCATCCAGCAATACCGCAGCGTCCTAGCCCACGAGCTCGGTCACGCTGCTCACGGTGACATCCCAACTGGTAATGGTCACTTTGACCAGCGCCAAGAACGACGTGCCGACGAATACGCCGCCCAGCTACTTATCAACCCCACCGACTTCGAATCCGCCGCCGTATGGCACCATGGGCATCTCCCTGCCATAGCCGACGAACTCGAAGTCACAAAACACCTACTCAAAACCTGGCAATCTCTCCATGAAAGGACAGCAGCATGACTCACATTCCCCCACCCGTCGAACGGACGAATAGCCCCTTCTATAAGCGATGGTGGTTCTGGCTCCTCTTAGTCCTCGCCATCATTGGTGTCATCATTGCAGTACTCGGTGTGCTCTTACTCACTGCACGACCGGACGGCTTCGCAAACGAGGAGACTAAACGCGAAACCTGGGAAGCGTACAAGTGCGACGCTTATGGCCGGGTAGATGCAGCGTTCGAAGGGACGTCTATCTTTGTTGAACTTAGCTCGGGAAGCATACCTGACGAGGAGCGAGATGAGGCTATTCACTGGTCAACCGAGCTACAGATAAAAGGTCACAATAAGACTGTTGGGGGCATAATCGAGCGGACGAACACAGCGCAAACCACCAACATGTGCGCAGGCTGGCTTTGGGAACGACACAAGCGTCGTGAAGACTTCTGGCGCGGGTATGAAGAGTTCACCATAGAAGACGCACGGGATAGTGGGGTGGTCACGGAATAGAACGTAGGAATGCCTTCGCGGAGCTGTGCTCAATACGCGAAGGCACCCTAGGCCCACTGGGGGGGATTGTGGGCCACTGTCAGCATAAAGCAAACCGGACCCTGGCGCTCAACATGTGGAAGTGGAGGAGTACCAAAGGCCGGAACACGAACCCCGTTCTGGGGTCGGAGTTGTCGCCCGGGGCGTTCTTTCAGCCCTGGCTAACAAGGAGAAATCATAATGGCATCAATCAAACCCTACAAGACCGCAAAAGGCAGGGCGTGGCGCGTCCAGTACCGCAGCCCTGATGGTAAGAACCGTACTAAGCAGGGATTCCGCACGAAGAACGAAGCCCAAGCATGGGCCGACAAGAACGCGGTCCACATGCACCAACAGGACTGGATCGACCCTAACGCCGGCAGGGTGACCGTGAGTGAAGTGCAGGCAGCGTGGGAAGCGAACCTCACGCACCTAAAGCCTAAGACTCGGCACGACATGCTGGCCGTGTGGCGCAACCACGTGGAACCGAAATGGGGCACGCGGAAAGTATTCACTATCAAGCCCTCCGAGGTGCAGGCGTGGGTGTCGTCACTAGACAGGTCCGCGTCGCTGGTGCGGCAGGCTCACGCGGTGCTAGCGCAGATTCTTGACCTGGCGGTGATGGACAAAGCAATTCGTGAGAATCCGGCACGTGGGGTGAAACTGCCCCGCAAGGACGCGGCAGGGAAGGTGTATCTGACAGCGGAGCAGCTTGGCCTGCTGGTGGATGAATGCACGCGCTACAAGGAACTTGTGTGGCTCCTTGGCACTGTGGGACTTCGATGGGGTGAGGCGGCAGCACTTAGGGTGCGTGATGTGAACGTGCTGCGGAACCGCATCAGTGTGGAGCGTAACGCGGTCACTGTGGGCAGTGAGGTGATTATTGGCACGCCTAAGACACATGAGGTGCGGGAGGTATCCGTGCCCGTGTCTGTGATGCGGATGCTGGTGCCAGTGATGGAAGGCAAGGGGCCGGATGAGCTGTTGTGGCCTCGTCGTGACGGCACTCCGATGAGACCACCCACACATGGCAAGTGGTACTACAACGCACTGGACCGCTGCATGGAAAAGTACCCGGATTTTCCGCGAGTCACCCCACACGGGTTAAGGCACGTTGCGGCTGGACTGATGATTCACGCGGGGGCGAATGTCCTAGTTGTATCTCGTCAACTTGGCCATGCAAACCCCTCAATAACGCTATCCGTCTACGCGGCACTTTGGGAAGAAGATCTGGACGAAGTGGCTAACTCACTAGAAGAGTTGTTCCACGAGCAGCAGGACGGGAAAGCTCACCGCGTCGCTTCCGATTTACGACCAGGCTCACGTGAGAAGCTGAGATAGAGAACATCTTCGCTACCTGGGACTGACTGTACTTGCCAGAAGCGTATGTCTTACGAATGAGAGCGATATCGAGGTCGGATAGCTTTGTCTGTGGGCGGTATTCTCCGTTTAGAGTTCTTCCCTTCTTCGCCATATCTGCATTGTTATCAGCCTTTGTGCCAAGGAAAAGGTGCTTGGGGTTCACACATTTAGGGTTGTCGCACTTGTGGCAAATAACTTGTTCGCTGGACGGTTCACCGTAAGCCATAGACCAAGCCACCCGTGGCGCTAACACGGGAAGATAGTTGCCTGATTTCGATTTGCGGCCCGAGTTTATCTGTCCGTACCCTCGCGCATTGCGGCTCCCGTTCCATTCCCAGCAGTCGTTGTCGGTGACGGTCCAGCCGATGTTTTTGAATCGCTCAAAGAGCGGGACCTTGGGGCGTGAGGCTGCTTTGCTGAACTCTTCGAGCCTGCCGGCAACCCGCATTTGGCTGTAGTGGGTGTTGCAAAGTCCGCGTGCTTGGATTTTGCGTTCGCAATTATCGAATGAACATGTACCCTTGGGCATGTCGAATCTCCTATTCAGGTTCGGCCATACACCCGGATGGTTGCCGCCATCGCGGGTGCTTTTACTTATTCAAGTATACCTCTTTTCAGATGTCGTGGGATTGCATTGCGTAGGGGCTTAAATATGGTGTTTATGCAGGTTAAACACGGTTTGGGTCACTGGTTCGAGCCCAGTTGGAGGAGCGATAAGGCCGCTTATATTTCGAGCGGCCTTTTACTTTTCTGTCTATCTTTCAGTCTTAAGAGGGGCTTTAAGGCATTTCTAGGCTTGGAGTCCAGAATGTGGTCAACCTCGCCTTGAGATTTAAAATCCTTCGCCTCATCCCTTGTGCGCACGTTACGGTGACTATTGTCGTGGAAATATCGTACCACCTTAACCCTTAGGCCACGTCGCAGTGTTAACGCTTCACAACATGCACGTCTACACCGCCGAAGAGGCTAAAGCAGTTAACAACAATTTCTGGGGCGCTAGCGGGTAGATCAGTAGGATCGATAGCCCCACGATCCACCTTGATGTCGTGACCGCCGAAAAGGCCGATGCCGCTAACTCGAACACGGAAGCCTTCGGGGATCCAGATATCGACCCCACCAAAGACTCCAACCGCTTGGACGGTGGTGGTTTTCTCTTGTAGAGCAGCGCCGCGCAAGTCTACGTCTGTTCCACCAAAAATACCCATTGAGGTGTGTCGAGTTGCAATGGGGGTGCTTCGAACCGTAGCACCACCGAAGATGCCCACGGACAGGCTCTGAGCACCACTCACGGAGGGTTCGACTTGAGCTAGAGCGCGGTCAACAGTCGTAGCAAGCTCCCCATCCACAGTGTTCATCGCGTGAGAGCTCTTTGAGGCGACCTCATGGCTACCAAAGAGTACCCTTCCGGGATCCTCAAGGAGATCGGAAACGAGGTCGAGCAACTCGCCGCGCGTCGTCGCATCGGCGCATGCAGAGGAGCGTTCCTCAAATTCGGCGACGCTGAGTTGGCCGACGGACATCGCGTCAGCCAAGACTTGAGAAACTGTGGTGCGCTGAGAATTAGTGCATTTAATGTCGCGTGGTTCCATGGCTTTACCTTACGTGGAACCGCATGAATGGGCAGGGCAACTAGAAATTGGCACCTACCCATTCACCTCATTTCGCTATAGCTCAATACCTGGGTCAAAGTCCGCCAGGCGCTCCCCTACGCCGAGGAGCTCAGCGATAGCGGCAACGGCACGCTCAGCCGCCTTGCCATCGCCGTAGGGGTTTACGGCGTTGGCCATGGAGGCGTATACGGCGTCATCGTCAAGCAGCAGCTTGGCTTCCGCCACGATAAGGCTACGGTTGGTACCCACCAGCTTCACGGTGCCGGCGACAACGGCTTCAGGGCGCTCAGTGTTCTGGCGCATGACTAGGACCGGCTTACCCAGCGCCGGAGCTTCCTCTTGGACTCCGCCGGAGTCAGTGAGGATGATGGTTGCACGGTCAAGCAGCTTGGTGAACTGGTCATACGGAAGCGGGTCCGTAATGACAACGTTGAACAAAGACTCAACTTCCGGAAGCACGGCTTCACGTACCTTCGGGTTCAGGTGCAGCGGAAGAACAAAGTTGATGTCCGGGTACTCCGCCGCAAGGTCCTTGACCGCACCGCCGATCTCCTTCATGGCTTCAAGGTTCTCGCGGCGGTGGGTGGTAACTACTACAAGACGCTTGTCCGATTCAGCCACTGCCTGCAGGGCAGGATCCTTAAACGCGGTATCCCAGCTGGCGGCCTCAAGTAGTGCATCGATGACAGTGTTACCGGTAACCGCGATGTCTTTTGAGCGGACGTTCTCACGGCGCAGGTTTTCCATCGAGCCTGCAGTCGGAGCAAGGTGTAGCTCGGCTACTTGACCAATGAGCTTACGGTTAGCCTCCTCCGGGAACGGAGAGTGAATGTCCCCGGTGCGCAGACCTGCTTCGAGGTGAACGATCTTCACACCGCGGTGGAAACCAGCAAGTGCTGCAGTCATTGCAGTCGAGGTATCACCTTGGGAAATAATGACATCGGGCTGCTCCGCATCAATGATCTCGTCGAGTCCCATGAGCGCACGAGAGACAATCTCATTAAGCCCCTGACCGAGCTTCATGAGGTGAAGGTCCAGTTTGGGTTCAATTCCAAACATGGTGTTAACCTGCTCCAGCATTTCCTTGTGCTGACCGGTGGAGACAGCTACGGATTCAAAACGCTCGTCCTTTTCCAGCGCCTTGATGACCGGTGCCACCTTGATAGCCTCAGGGCGGGTTCCGTACACGGTCATAATCTTTGGCTGAGGCATCGACTTCCTTCGTTTATTACCAGTAGAGAATCTCCATAGGAGTCTACAGCGCTTAGACTTCTCGCCCTTGGCCCGGCTTCAATAAAGTGAACGCTAGTCCTCGCTCACGGTGACTTCGCGCGGCTCTTCAAGCCCGGCATTACGGGGCTCAGCTGCCGCCACGCTGGCGGTGAGCAGCGCTGACATCGCTACGGCTGCCGATGCCGCATACGTATGCTTAGAAGTCTTCACAGGTATTAAGTTAACTGAAGCGAATGCATTATGGGAAGAGTTCACGTCATATCTATTCCTTATCACTATTCCCCGTCACTGCGAGCTCCACTGCCCCACCGCCGCCTGCCCAAGACCGCTGAGGCAGGTAGGCTATTCATGAGAATTGCACATTGCCCGTACGTTGTACGCAAACGCCGGCTGTTGCGCTGGCTTGAAGTAAGGGGATGACTAGTTTCCAATGATCCAATTTGTTGTGGGTGCTGCCGCCGGATACGTCTTTGGAACCAAGGCTGGGCGTAAGCGCTATCACCAAATTAAGGGCGCCTACGAGAAGGCCGTCAACTCCCCCGCCACCAAGGCCGCGGTGCGCTCCGCGCGCAAGGCCGTGGCCAACCGCCTAGACCCAGAGCCGCGTATGCGCGAACTCAAGGACTACAACAAGGGGCGCCGCGGCAAGCGGGGCGCCACGGATGGAGTGCAGCCGGATCGGATTTATGAGCCGGACGAAGATTAAAGCGCTGATTAGCGCACGCCACGGAAGGCTCGGTCATTGAGCTCGCGGCGGGCCTGCTCGAGGGCGACGAGGTCAGCGAAGAGTGAGTTGTAGGACTCTTCGTCGTCGGAGGGGCGCATGCGGCCTAATTGGGCCTTGAGTTGGGCTACTTGGTCGCCCACGCGGGCTTCTTGGAGGCGGGAGAGCACGGAATCGGCGTAGGCCTCAAGATCGGTATCGGGGTTGCCGGTCTCCCCTAGCTTGATGGGTTCCACGGCCAGTTCAGAAACGAAATTGCGGGCCATGAGGTCTGGCATTTCGCCAGCCACGGCGGCCAGCCACTCCACGCCGGGTTGCTCAGCACCGGAGGTGACACCACCAAGAGTAGAGATTGCCTTACGGATGGTGCGATAAGCCTCGTTGGAATAGGCGTCCTCCGTAATGCCATCAAAGTAGCTACCGGCAATCTGCGGGTACTGCAGCGCCAGCTTGATGGCTTCGCGCTGCGGCCACAGGTGGGGCTCGCGGGGGCCGGGGATATGCATGACGGGGGCGTTGCTTTGCGCCGGTGCAGAGGAGGTTTCCTCCAGGGAGGCAAAACGTGGGCGCTCCTGCTTCTTGGGCTTGCGGGCCTCCTGGCGGACCTGGTGGAGCACTTCCTCCGGGTCGGGCCAGCCCACCCAGCCGGCTAAGCGGCGGGCGTACTCGCGCTGCAAAGGTTGATCTCTAATTTGTGCGACTACGGGCACCGCACGGCGCAGGGCTTGGAGGCGGCCTTCGGCTGAGTCGATGCTAAATTCCGAGATGACCGAGCGAATGACGAACTCAAACATGGGGATGCGGTCCGCCACCAAATCGCGCACGGCAGTATCGCCGCGCTCCAGGCGCAGGTCACAGGGATCCATCCCGTCCGGGGCGACGGACACGAAGGACTGGCCGGTGAACTTCTGCTCGCCCTCAAAGGCACGCATAGCGGCCTTCTGGCCGGCCTCATCACCGTCGAAGGTGTAGATGAGCTCGCCGTGGAAATAGGAATCATCCAGCATAAGGCGGCGCAACACCTGTAGATGTTCCGCGCCGAAGGCGGTACCACAGGAGGCCACGGCAGTCTTTACGCCCGCGGCGTACATGGCCATGACATCCGTATAGCCCTCCACCACCACGGCTTGGTGTTGCTCCGCAATGTTGCGCTTAGCCAAATCCAGGCCGAAGAGCACCTTGGACTTGTGATAGAGCATAGTTTCGGGCGTGTTCATGTACTTGCCCAGCTTGTCATCGTCGAAAAGCTTGCGTGCACCGAAGCCGATGACATTGCCGGAGAGATCCTTAATGGGCCACAGCAAGCGGCGGTGGAAACGGTCAATGGGACCGCGCTTGCCCATCTTGGAAATGCCGGCGGCCTCAAGTTCCTCGAAGGAAAAGCCTATGCGCAGCAGGTGCTTAGTGGCGGTATCCCAGCCCTCCGGGGCATAGCCACATTCGAATTCGTAGATGATTTCCTTAGAGAAGCCACGATCCAAGAGGAACTCGCGTCCGGCGGCGGCCTGCGGGGTTTCCAACTGCTGGCGATAAAACTCATGCGCGGCCTTGTTCGCAGCGATAAGCCGGCGGCGGGTGCCGGGCTTTTCATCGCGCGCACCGGTGGAGCCGCCTTGGTAGTTGATGTGGTAGCCAATCTTCTGGGCTACGGCCTCAACGGCCTCCGGGAAGGAGACCTGCTCCATTTCCATGAGGAAGCTGAAGACATCCCCGCCCTTGCCGGTGGAGAAGCAGTGATAATAACCGCGCTGCGGGCGCACGTGGAAAGACGGGGTCTTCTCATCCTTGAACGGGCTCAAGCCCTTCAAAGAGTCATAGCCAGCGGGTTTGAGCTGAACGTATTCGCCCACGATTTCATCAATAGGCGCGCGTTCACGGATAGCTTGGATATCGCTGTCCGGAATTCTGCCTCGTGCCATGCGTACAGACTACCCCGCCTGCTGGACACACAGGTACCCACGGCTGGGTGGGTCTTCGATGCTTGTTCCCACATCCGCAAAGACCCTGCGGTGGGGATTGCAAAAAGGCCTGGTCTGGATTTCTGGTTCAGGCCTTATAGCTGCAATGATGGGGCCATGTCCCAATCCTCCCCCTCCAAAAAATCGCTGCCAGCTCTCATCGGTGGCGCGGTTCTAGTCCTCGTCGCGGGCTACTTCGGCATTGACCTTGGTAGCTCCAGCGACGACGCGGATCAGAAGGCTACGCCGTCTTCCACTGCTGCTGGTGCGTCGGCAGAATCTGGTGCGTCCGCTGCGGCGGGCGCATCCTCTGCCGCTGCTGCCTCCGGTGCGGCCGGTGGGAATGAGGGGGACGTCGTAAAGCAGGGCAAGACAGACCTGCCTACCTGCGCCATGGATTCCCTGCCGCAGGAGGCCCACGAGACCGCCGAGGACATCCTGGCCGGTGGGCCCTATGACTATCCGGATAATGACAACGTGCGTTTCGGGAACTATGAGGGCGTGCTGCCGCAGCAGGCGAAGAACTACTATCGCGAATACACCGTGGAAACACCGGGGATTGGGCACCGCGGGGCCAAGCGCATTGTTACCGGTGGCGGCAGCGAGACCGACCCGGATGTCTGGTACTACACCGATGACCACTACGAAAGCTTCTGCAGTATCCCGGACGCGGAGGACTAAGACATGCAACGCATTCTCATTACTGAACCCATCCGCACGCGCGAGGACTTCTATGGTGCGCTCGGGCGCCTGCGCGGTTGCACCTCCGGCGCGCCGCGCAACCTTGATGCACTAGCGGATTTCCTCCGCGAGCAGCACATCGTGGCGATCATCGCCGCGGACTTCGACCTGGTGGAAGAAGACCTGGCCCCTATCAGCATGGTGCTGAAGGACCAGGGTGTCGCGCTTGTGCGCTAGTGAGCTGCTCGTGAGGGGGTGACCTGACCGCGGTGGCGGCCAGGCGCGTGGTGGCCTGCTGGGGGCTTAGAGGCCGAGGGCGCGCTTGATGGTGTCGCGGACCTCCGGGGCGAGGTAGTTCAACAGACCGGCGATGACCGCGGTGGCGCCTGCGGCACCGAAGAGGGCGCCGAGGATGGCGGGGAGGACGCTTCCGCGGCTCGAGCTGTTGCTCGAGTGGTCGCTCGAGCCACTGGAGCCGTCGTGGTTAGAGCTGCTGCTGTCGCTGCTGGAGCCGGTGTTGTCGCCCTGGTTGCCGGCGGTGACTTCCACGACGCGGGAGGCCAAGGCCTGGTTGCCGGCGGAGTCCGTGACGGCGTAGGTGACGGAGTACACGCCCGGCTTGGCGGTGTCGATGTTGCCCACGACCTTCACCTTGTCGGTGAGGTCACCGTCCTTATCGTCCTTGGCGGTCACGCCCTCAAGCAGGTTGGCTTCGGGGCCCTTGGTGATGGTGAGCTTGTCGCTGGGGACGGTGAGCTCAGGGGCTTTGTTATCCTTCTCCTTTTCCTGCTCCTGCGCGGTGAAGACGCCGAACTGGCGCACGATGCCAGGCTTGGTGCCCTCCTTGGAAGAAGCATCCGCGGAGGTGGCGTACCAGCCATAGGCTTCGCCAGCCTTGACGTCCTTGTAGGTCACGCTGGCGGGCCAGCCGGACTTGGCGGTGTCTGTGCCAATCTCCTTGCCGGTATCGGTCAAGGCGAGCATGGAGTTCGTCGCAAAGCTGGTCTTGCGGGTCTGGAACTGGATCGGAATACGGAACTCGTCCTCGTGGCCGTTGTAGCGCTGGCGGTCGTCGTACTCGGTGGCATTGTGGTCGTCGAGAAGCGGCGAATACGTATCCACGATCATCTCTGAATTCTGCAGATCGAATTGCAGGAGGCGCAGGTAGCTGGAGCCAAAGCGCAAGCCGGTGTCGCCGTCATAGTCGCCGATCTCCGTCAGACCCAGCTCATCGGAGCCGACCTCGTAGAACTGGTAGTCCGCGAGAAGCTCCACCACGTGGTTGTTGGTGTGGCCGACGTCCTTGCGGCTGACGATGGACACGCCATGCTCGTGACCGGCCAGGACCAGGGCCACGTTGGGGTTTTTCTGGATGACGTTCTCATAAACCATCACGCCGTCGTGGGAGAAGTCCGAGCCGCGGCCATCCGGGCTAGCGGAAGGCTTGAGGTAGGCGTGGGTCAACAAGATGGCGTTGCGGTCGGAGTACTGCTTGAGCACCTTATCCGCCCACGCGGCTTCCTCCTCAGTGACGTCATAGCCCAGGTGCAGGGCGATGAAGTCCATGCCGTTGGTGGAAAACAGGTCATAGTGGTTGTCGTTATCGCCCTCAGCATAGGGGTGGTAGGAGGCATCCTGCTCAGCCCACTTACCCTTGCCCTGCTGAGCCTCGTAGCGCTCCGGGCCGAAGTACTCGTTGTAGAGGTTGCCGGCACCGACATCCGCGCCACTTTGGTTATCGTGGTTGCCCGGCAGCACGCCGTTGACCACGCCGGCGTCCTCCAGAATCTTCTGGGCGTTGGAGGCTACCTCGAATTCCTTCTTGGCATTGGGGCGGTCATTGTCCTTGCCAATCCAGTTCTCAATGATGTCACCGGTGTGTGCGGAGTAGGCGATCTTGCGCTCGTCGGCGTTATCGGCAATCCATTGGGTGGCCGCGGTGTAGCTTTCTTCCCACTTCTTGCGCTCCTCGGCGGTGGCCTTTTCTACCGCGCCTTCGGAGAGGTACTGGGTATCGGTGTGGTGGGCGATGGAAAAGTCATAGTCGCTGGTGTCGGCGAACTGCTCGTTGACGGGCTCGTTGAGGTCATCGGCAAAGACGTCGTAGCCCACCAGCATGGTGTGGATGGTGTCACCGTCGACGAAATCTTGGTTGACTTCCGCGCTGAGGCTTACTTGAGCGTCGGCCGCGCCGCGGGTTTCCGCGAGCTTCTCCCAGCTATTGGTTGTGGTGTTCCAGGCCATGAGGCGCACCGAGCGCTTGGGGTCCACGGTGCCGGACCAGGCGATGTCGTGGGTCTTCTTCTCAGCGTCCTTGAGCTTCAGGTCAAAGCGCTGGAAAGGCATGTGCTCCGTGGAGCTGGTCTCCTGAGCATCCTCGTTGTCCGGGTTGAGGGCCTTGTCGAAGTCCTCGCCGTCTTCACACTTAAAGTCCAGGCTCTCCGGGATATCCGTGAAGGTGCCTTGGAAGCCCTTCTCCGCTACAGCCACATCGGCTTCAGTGAAAGTGGTCTCCACTTCCCCACCGCTCGGGTTATCTGCGCGAGCGGAGATCGTGATGCCCTCGCCGCTCGGCGTGGAGTCGGTGCCGGCGGCCCCCGGGAGGTTGCCGGAGGTGAAGTCGATGGTCTGGGAGATGGGGTTGCCAAAGACATCGCGGCCCTCGGCCTGGATGGAGTGGTTTCCTTCCTTGAGGCCAGCTCCGATTTCTTGCCCCAGCTCGATGTCCTCGCCGTCCAGGGTGTAGGTGAGCTCGCGGGAGATGAGGGCATCGTCGTTGAACTGGACGTCGAAAGTCACCGGGCCCGTCAGGTGCTGACCCGCGCTCGGGGTAGAGCCGGTGATCTCCGCCTTCTTATCGGTGCTCAGGTTGGAGTCCTCGTAGAGGGCGGAAACCTCATCTTCGCCCAACGGATCGGAGAAGATGCGGGCCTCGCTGACCACGGCATCGGAGTAGAACTGGGCGGCGTTATCCCGGCCGGAATCCGCGCCGATCATCACGGCGGTGGAATTGGACTTGGGCTTGGTCACCTCACCGTTGATCTCGGTGTTCTCAGCCACCTTGGCGCCGTTGACGTAGAGCTCGCTCTTGTTTCCGTCATAGACACCGACCGCGTGGTACCACTGGCCCGGCTCCACCTGCTGCTGGGCCTTCTTGTAGCCATCGCTGCCGTTGACGGTGAAGGTGAGCTGGTCGCCGTAGATGACCATGGCCCAGCCGCCGGCTTCCTTGTTGGCACAGAGGCTCTTTTCGTTGCCGTCGAAGTCCCCGTCATAGCGGAAAACGCACTCGACGGTGAAGCCGTCCTTGATCTGGTCAAACTTATCCCCAATGTCGAAGCCGACGGCATCCTTGCGGCCATCGAAGTGAGCCACGGGGCGCTCAAGCACGCTGTCTTGCTCCACGGTGGGCTCGCCGATCTTCAGCGGCTCGGCATCAGATGCGGAGTTGCTGATGACACCGTTCTCAAAGGAGAGATCCAGGATGTCTGCCTGGGGCAGGTTCTGGGCGGAGGCGAGTGCGGGAGAGACGAGGCTGGAGCCAACGAGGCTGATAGAGGCAATGAGCGCGGCTTTATGCAGCTTTTTCTGAGACACAAAAATTCCTTGACAGTTAATGCAAATGAAGAGACTTCCGCTGCGGGCAGGCTTCAAAGGGGCCTGGCGGCGCGCGGACCTGCCTGAGGTTAGGTGGCCGGTTTTAAGAAGAGTTGTCAGCTATGTAACACCCAAGTGAACGGTGTTCAACTATCGGGTGACGGGCGTCTCTTGGGATGCTGTGCCGTTGTGTGGGGCACGGCGCTGCTGGGCTTGGCGCTGGTCTGCTGCTGACTGGTTGCCGGCTAGCTGAGGAAGCCGAAAAGGTCAGCGCTGCGCTGCGCCAGGCGCTCCAGGCGGGATTCCGTCATGGAAGCAATCTGGTCGATGATGGCGCGGTCACGCTCCAGATCGGTCTCGGCTTGCTTCCACCACAGGGAGAAGGTGGCGTCCAGCGAGCCCGGCGCGCCGGCCGCCAGGTAGTCGTAGACGCGGTAGATACGCTCGCGCTGGCGGTCCTGGCGGGACAGGTGGGCGGGCTCATCCATGACGTAGAGCACGGCGATGGTTTTCAGCAGCGTCACCTCCGCCACTGCGCCTGGTGGGACGGCGAGGTCGCCGTGCATGCGGCCGAGGGGGCCGTCGTTAGCCGCGAGCGTGGCGGAGACAGTAGCGCCCACGTAGCGGCCGACGAGCTCCGAGGTCATCTTCTTTAAGTTGGCATAAGAGCGCAGGGAGTAATCGAAATTGCCGATGGCGTTGATGACATCGAGCTGGCGCAGGCGGTCGGCTGCCTCGAGGAGCTCATCGGCATTACCGCCGAAGGCTTTTGCGCCCTTGTCCGCGAGGTTGGCCAGCTCCACCAGGTCCCAGAGCACGTTCAAAGAGATGCGGCGGGAGATGATGCCGTCTTCGACGTCGTGGACGGAATAAGCGATATCATCCGACCAGTCCATGACCTGAGCTTCCATGGACTTGCGCTGGTCTGGGTGGCCTTGGCGCAGCCACTCCAGCACGTCCGCGTCTTCGTCGTAGGCGCCGTATTTGCGGTTGGTTGTGCCATCCGGGTTGGTCTTGGTCCAGGGGTATTTGCAGGCGGCATCGAGTGAGGCGCGGGTGAGGTTGAGGCCATAGCTGCGCGGGCCCGCCGGGGTATCCAGCACCACCTTGGGCTCCAGCTTGGTCAGGATGCGCAAGGTCTGGGCATTGCCCTCAAAGCCGCCGAGGGCCACCTCGTTGAGGGCATTCTCGCCGTTGTGGCCGTAGGGCGGGTGGCCAATGTCATGGGTCAGACCCGCCATGTCGCACAGGTCCGGGTCCAGCCCTAAGCCCGCACCGATGCTGCGGGCAATCTGGCTGACCTCCAAGGAGTGTGTCAGCCGGGTGCGCGGGGTATCGCCATCGCGCGGGCCCACCACTTGGGTCTTATCCGCTAGGCGGCGCAGGGCCGCGGAATGCAGGACGCGGGCGCGGTCCCGGGAGAAGGCGCCGCGGTGCTCCTCGCTTTTGAGCAGGGCCGAGCCTTTGGGTGACTCGGAGGCAAGGCGGGCGACGTCTTCTGCACGATAGGAATAGCTCACAGTGTTCCAGCTTAGGCGGAGTCCTGGCCATCCTGGGGCTGCCTCGCGCCAATGACGCGGTGGCGCAGGGCCTGGTTGGGGCGGATGAGGCGCTCGATGCGGTAGAAGGCCGCGCGCACGCCTTCGGTGCGCTCCTCCCCCAGCAAGGTGCGCAAGCCCAGGTAGGCCAAGCCACCGCTCTCGTGGGCCAGGTAGCGCCACCAGGGGATGGAAAAGCGCGGGGAAGGATAATAGGGCGTGCCCAGCACCGTGGCCGCAATCCCCTCTTGGCGGGCGATGAGGAAGGTGCGCAGGCGGTGGAGCGGATCGGTGATGATGACGGCCTCTCTCACACCCAGCTTGTCGCGGGCAGCAACCAGCTCGCTGCGGGTGTCCAGGCCTTCTTCCAGGGCGGTGACGGTGAGGGGTTCGTCGTCAAGCAAGCGCTTGGCTACCCCGGCTTCGGTGAACCTATCGCCGGGCAGCTTCCCACCGACTGTGATGATGGGCAGGTCGTGCGCGGCGGCGTACTCGGCGGCGAAGCGCACACGGCCGGACAGGATGCGGGAGGGGCGCCCGTCGTATTGCGCAGCGCCGAGGACAATAACGTACTTCACTGTCTGACCACTCTAGCGATGAATGGGAAGGTATCGTGGTGCGCATGACTACTGCTGCTCGTTTTGGTCGCGCCGCCCTTGCTGCTCTTGTGTTGGGGTTGGCCACTGCTAGCCCCGCTATGGCTGCGGATTTCGTTCTTGCCGCGCCGGAGGCGGCCTCGCTCACGGATAAGGTAACGGATGAGGCGGGGGTGCTCTCAGATTCGGAAAAGGCCGAGTTGGAAGACAAGATTAGCACACTGCAGCAGGAGCACCACGTGGTCATTTTCGTGGTCTTTGCCTCCTCGCTGCCGGAGGGCGCGGAGAGCTATGCGGACAGCATTGTGAAGTCTAAGGGGCCGAACTCCGCAGCCTATGTGGTGGGCGTGGATGATTCCACCGTGGGCGTGCAGACGGGCAATGACTGGCCGCGCGGGCGCCTGGATGTGATGTATGAGGCGGCCTACGCCAAGCTTGCCGACGGTCACCAGTTCGGTGCCTCCGCGCTCGCGCTTGTCGACGCTGCCGCGACCGGTTCTTCGGGTTCCTCTTCTGGCTCAGCTGGTTCATCCAGCTCTTCTGATTCCGATGGGTCGGGTGGTCTATGGCTGGCTGGCGGCGCAGGTGCCCTGGCGTTGGCCGGCGGTGGCATCGCGGTGGCAAGCCGGCGCAAGACCAAGAAGGACTCGGCGGCTACGCTGGAGTCCGCGCGCCAGATTGAGCCGAGTAATACCGCACAGCTGGACCGCTTGGATGTGGACACCTTGGAGAAGCTGGCACAGGAAGAGCTGGTCTCCACGGATGAATCGATCCGCCGCGGCAAGGAGGAGCTGGATATTGCGGTGGCCGAGTTCGGCCCCGAGCGCACCCGCCCGTTCACGCGCGCAATGAACCACTCCACGCTGACGTTGCAGAAGGCTTTCCAGCTGCAGCAGAAGCTTCAGGACAACCTGCCGGAATCGACGGCGGAGCGCCGCCAGATGCTGGTGGAGATCATCTCCTCCTGCGGGCAGGCCGATGATGCGTTGGATGAGCAGGCGGCGGACTTTGCCAAGATGCGTGACTTGCTCATTAACGCCGGCTCTAAGCTGGATGAGCTGACTCAGCGCACCGTCGATCTGCGCGGGCGCCTGCCGCAGGCCCGCACGACTCTGTCCACGCTCAGTGGTTCCTACTCCGAGGAGGTGTTGTCCTCCATTGCGGATAACCCAGAAATGGCGGAGGTCTCGCTCGACGAGGCCGAGAAGCTGCTTTCGCGCGGCCGGGAACTGCAGTCCCAGCCCGCTGGCCAACAGGGTCCTTTAGTGGGCTATATCCGCGATGCCGAGCACGCCTTGGAGGTCTCCGACCGCCTCCTCAATGCCGTTGAGAATGCGGAGAACTCGATCACCGCGGCGCGCGATAACCTGCCGGCGCTCATCGATGAGGTTGAGGAAGAAATTGCTGAAGCACAGCACCTCGAGCAGCGCGGCAAGGCCCAGGGCTCCCCTGCCGATTGGTCCGCGCTGGAGTCGCTGCTCGTTCAGGCGCGGGAGGCGCTCAGTGCGGCTCGCCAGCATGGCCAGGCAGACCCGCTGGGTCAGTACACAGCGCTGACGGCTCTCGATAGCAAGCTGGATGAGCAGCTCGATACCGTGCGCGAGACCAACGCCACCCGCGAGCGCCAAATCGCGCTTTACCGCCAGCAGATTGCTGCTGCCGAGTCCGCCATCCAGGCAGCTGAAGACCTGCTGTCCTCGCGGGGTCGCGTGGTGGGCCCCGATGCGCGCGTCGCGCTTGCCGATGCCACCCGCCTCTTCGCCCAAGCCCAGAACTCCGCCTCCAAGGACTTACGCGCGGCGCTCAACTACTCCCGCGATGCCGCTTCTGCCGCGCAGACCTCGCTCAATCGCGCGAAGGAAGACCTGGAGGCTTACCGCCGCCAGGAGCAGCGCCGCCAGGCCACCGATGCCGCGGGCAACATCTTGACCGGCATGGTCATCGGCCAGATTCTCGGCGGCGGCAGCTCCCGTGGCGGCGGTTTCGGCGGTGGTTTCGGCGGCGGCTTCTCCGGTGGTGGCGGTTTCAGCGGAGGCGGCTTCTCGGGCGGCGGCGGAGGCGGCGGCTTCCGCGGCGGCTCCTTCTAGCCGCCCTCTCCCCTTCCCCGCGCCAGCCCCTCCCAGCCGGCTGAACCCACTTCTCCGTCCTCTCTCCCCGCGCCAGCCCCTCCCAGCCCCCTCTTCCCCTTCCCGCGCCTAGGCCTCGAAGCCTGCGGCCCACATCCGGTATCGCACACCCCGGGCGGTCCTACATGGCATCTCACGAAAGGCAAGCGCCGCATTTCGCAAAAGGCGCCTTGCAAAAGGCATCTTCCAGAAGACGTTTTCACAGCTAAAAACGCCTTTTGCGCCCTCCACATGGCGTTTTCAGCCCCAAAGACGCCTTTTGTCAGACGCCATTTGTCAGATGCCTTCTGCTGGATGCCATTTGTGAGATACCGTCTGCCACATTTCCTGTGCACACATCGGGCGACTGAACCCCGGCTCGGTAGCCGGCCAATCAGCTCCTCGGATACGGGGTGGTGCAAACACACGGTAGGCGTGAACCAGTCATGCACATGGTTCTCGGCAAAAGGCTTCTCTCAAAAGGCTGCAGTCAAACGGTTTACTTGGGGGCAAGTAAACCTTCTGCACCGAGCTAGATGGTTCGTTTGGGGGCAAACAAACCTTATGACTGCAACCATCTAACTAGAACCCTCTACCGGCATACCAAGCCGAGCAAGGATGCTAGAAGAGCTCCCCTTTTTAATAAAATCACCCAAGTTTCCACGCCAGTTCTGGCTATATCGCGGAAGGTCCCTTTAGTTTGGTGCCTTCATTCTGGTCCCTTTGTCCAGTAAAGGGACCATCTATCAGACGAAAAGCTGCGCCACATGGTCCCTTTGCACACAGAAGAGACCAAAGTAGAGGGACCAAACCAGAAGGACCATCTGTGAGAGAGCGGAAAACAAGGCCTAGCAGGCGGGCAGCAAGAAGGCGAAGTGGGCTTAGGTGCGGAAGGGGCGGGTGGGGCCGTCGAGAAGCAGGCAACAGTAGCTGGTGAAGACGGCGTCCGTGAGGGGAAGCTCGCCCACTGCGACCTCGAGGTCGCGGCCCCGCGGGGTGGTGCGGGCGACCTCGGCCGACGTGGCATCCGAGAGAGCAAGGATGCGGCGCTGCCGGCGGAAGGGGTTCGTGCGCTCGAGCAGGTACTCGCGGCCCTGACAGAGCGCGCGCAGCTTGTTCACCGTGAAGCTGGTCTGCTCCGCCGAAAATTCGGGCCCACGCACGGTAAAGCTGCGCGCGCCCGGGATGTGTTCGAAGGCGATGGTGGTGCCCGTAGCAGAAAGCTGCAGGCCTGTCGGGTTCACGCGGGCGATGACCTCCCCCGCGCCATCCGCCAACGCCCCGTCGCGCCACACCCAACGTTGCATCAGAGAAGCACCGCGATGATGGCGACGATGGTCATGAGCAGCAGCGTCGCGATAATCGGGACCGCGGTCTTCTGCGTCCGGGCCTCCAAAATGACGCGCGTAAACCAGCTTAAAGCCGCAATCTCCGAATGGCTGAGATCATCGGAATCGTCGCTGTCCTCGCCCTCAAATTCGAGGATGGCCTTACGCACGCCAGAGTTCTTAGAGGAAAACTGGGCAATCTTCAGCCCCTCGTGGTCCTCAACAATCCAGTCCCCGCCGGCCTCGTTGATGAAGGCAAAGGTGCGTCCATCCAGCGAGGCCTCCAAACGCTTATCGCGCTTGGGGTTGCCCGCCAGGCGGTAGACACGGTCATCTTCCAAGGTCACCGACGCGCCCAGGTCATCGAGGCCCAAGCGCCAGTGCTCGCCTTCCACATCTGCCGAGCGTTCCTGGAACATGCCCAACGACGCCGGCCCCTCCCCCACGAGGAGCACCGGGTTCTTGCGGTCGCTGCGGTCCCAGCTGGTGTAGTGCATTAGCAGCCGATCAGCCGGGCGGCCAGGTAAGCCTCAAGCTCATCGAGCTTGACGCGCTCCTGTTCCATGGAGTCACGCTCACGCACGGTGACCGCGTTGTCCTCGAGGGTGTCGAAGTCATAGGTCACGCAGAACGGAGTACCAATCTCATCCTGGCGGCGGTAGCGGCGGCCGATGGCACCAGACACATCGAACTCCACGTTCCAGTTCGCGCGCAGCTTGTTGGCCAGCTCGCGGGCCGGGGTGGACAGCTCTTCCTTCTTGGACAGCGGCAGCACGGCCACCTTGACCGGAGCCAGACGGCGGTCCAGGCGCAGCACCACGCGCTTATCGGTGCCGCCCTTGGCGTTCGGGGCTTCCTCTTCGTCGTAGGCGTCGATAAGGAAGGCCATCATGGCGCGGCCCAGGCCGGCCGCCGGCTCGATGACGTACGGGGTCCAGCGCTCGCCGGCCTCCTGGTCAAAGTAGGACAGATCCTCGCCCGAGCCCTTGGTGTGCACGGAAAGGTCGTAATCCGTACGGTTGGCCACGCCTTCCAGCTCACCCCACTTGGAGCCCTTGAAGTTGTAGGCGTATTCCACGTCCACGGTGCGCTTGGAGTAGTGGGAGAGCTTCTCCTGCGGGTGCTCGTAGAGGCGCAGGTTCTCCTTCTTGATACCGAGGTCGATGTACCAGTTGAAGCGGTCATCGATCCAATACTGGTGCCACTCTTCGTCCTCGCCCGGCTTGACGAAGAACTCCATCTCCATCTGCTCAAACTCGCGGGTGCGGAAGATGAAGTTACCCGGGGTGATCTCGTTGCGGAAAGACTTACCAATGTTCGCGATACCGAACGGCGGCTTCATACGCGCCGAGGTCATCACGTTCTTGAAGTTCACGAAGATGCCCTGCGCGGTCTCCGGGCGCAGGTAGTGCAGGCCCTGCTCGTCGTCGACCGGCCCCAGGAAGGTCTTGAGCAAACCGGAGAAGGCCTTCGGCTCGGTCCAGTCACCCGGCTGGCCGGTCTCCGGATCATTGATATCAGCCAGGCCGTTGGCCGGCTCGTGGCCGTGCTTTTCCTCGTAGGCCTCAATCAGGTGGTCCGCGCGGTAGCGCTTACCGGTGTGCTTGGACTCCACCAGCGGGTCGGTAAAGACCTCAACGTGGCCGGAAGAAACCCACACCTGGCGCGGCTGGATCACAGAAGTATCGACACCCACGACGTCATCGCGGGACTGCACCATGTGGCGCCACCACTGGCGCTTGATGTTTTCCTTGAGCTCGACGCCAAGCGGGCCATAGTCCCACGCAGAGCGGGAACCGCCATAAATCTCACCTGCCTGGTAGACCAAGCCGCGGCGCTTACACAGGCTGACGACGGTATCAATGACGGATGCCATAGCTAATGGGACTCCTCTGGTAGGGGACAGTCTTTATACAGTGCGGCCTAGTCTAGCGTGCCCCCAATCACCGCGTGCCTTCACCCCGAAAGTGTGGTGCATTTTATACACATTTCCGCATTCTTCGGCTATAGTACCGATAGCTCTCTTTTTAACTCTCCACCGATAGAAATGACTGAAGGTGAATGGCGTGACCAACACCCAGACTGACACTCTCTCCTTTGATCTCGCGGCGGCCGCCACCGTCATCAGCGCTTTGGATTCACCGTTGCGCATCGACATCATTCAGCGCCTGGCCGAGCGCGATCACTACGTCCACGAACTCGTGTCCGCGACCGGCAAGTCGCAGCCACTTATTAGCCAACACCTGCGGGTTTTGAAGCGCGCGAACATCGTCGACAGCGAGCGCACCGGCCGCGAAGTCCGCTACTCTCTGGTGGCGCCGAGGGTGCTGCCTTTGCTTCGCGACGCCTCACTGGCCACCTCTTAATGGAAGTGTGTTGATAAACTAAGCCACATGGCCATCCACGACAGTATTCCCAAACTCGGCGCTCGCAACACCCGCCAGCGCACCGCCGTCGTTGAGGTTCTGCGTAGTCTCGACAAGTTCGCGTCTGCCAAGGACATTCACCAGGCGCTTCTCGACGGTAACCAGAAAGTCGGCCTCACCACCGTCTACCGCACGCTCCAGTCACTCTCGGAGATTGACGCTGTTGATGCGCTCCACATGCCCTCCGGCGAGACCCTCTACCGCCATTGCGAGAGCGATGCGCACCACCACCACTTGGTGTGCACCAAATGCGGCCGCACCGAAGAAATCGATGGCGGCCCGATTGAAGAGTGGGCCTCCTCGGTAGCCAAGGAGCACGACTTCGAGCTCACCGGGCACGATGCCGAAATCTTCGGCATCTGCGCCGAGTGCCGCGCGGCGTCTTAGACACGCCACTTTTCCTGCCACATCGAGGATATCTTCATCCCCTGACAGCACTACACAGCTCGCGCGCTACTTGACGCCGCCGAAGCGGCGGTCACGCCGCGCGTACTCCTCCACCGCGGCGAACAAGTCTTCCGGAGTGAAATCCGGGAAGAGCTTGTCCTGGTAAATCATCTCTGCGTAAGCCGACTGCCACAGCAGGAAGTTGGAGGTGCGCTTCTCGCCGGAGGGGCGCAAGAACAGATCCACGTCTGGCATATCGGGGTCATACATCACCGAGCTGACCGTCTTCTCATTGATGAAGCGCGGGTCCAGCTCGCCGCGGGAGACTTGCTCGGCGAGTTTCCGGATGCCGTCGACAAGCTCGGCGCGACCACCGTAATTCACGCACATCACCAAGGTCATCTTGGTGTTGTCCTTAGTCAGCTCCTCGGCGGCCTCGAGCTCCTTGATCACAGAGCGCCACAGGCGCGGGCGGCGGCCGGCCCAGACCACGCGCACTCCCCTCTCGTTGAGCCAGTGTCGCTGGCGGCGCAGCACATCGCGGTTAAAGCCCATGAGGAAGCGGACTTCCTCCGCGCTGCGGCGCCAATTCTCGGTGGAGAAGGCATAAGCGGAAAGGTAAGGAACACCGAGGGAAAGACAGGCATCGACGACGTCGAGAAGCACTGCTTCCCCGCGACGGTGACCTTCGGTGCGCTTCATGCCGCGCTCCTCTGCCCAGCGGCCGTTGCCGTCCATGACCAGCGCGATATGGCGCGGCAGGAACTCCTGCGGGATAGCGGGCGGATGAAGAACTCGGTTCGGGTCAGGCGTAATCACGGGTTACAGTCTACTGTTCCATGATCCCCAACGCGCCAACGCTTCGCTCAAGATGCCATTGCAGGTGCGCGCGGGTGAGGCGATGGGCCTCTTGGGCTTGGGCGTTCGTTGGTTGACTGGGGTGGTCATGGGCGATGAGCCACATGTGGTGCAGGGTTTCTGGGTCTACCTCGGCGGCGCCTGGTGGGCGGCATTGGTGGCAGGCGGCCCCGCCCACGGCTGGGTGGAAGGCGTGGTGCGGGCCGGGTCTTTGGCACTGGGCGCAATCGAAAAGGCTGGGAGCCCAGCCGGCGTGGGACATGGCTTTGAGAAGGAAGGCATCGAGAAGCATGAGCGGATCGCCGTGCTGAAGCTTGTCGAGGACATCGACGCAGGCCTCATAGAGGTAGGGATCGCCGGGGGCATCAGCGGCGGCGAGGCGCTCGGCGGATTCGAGGGCAGCACACGCAGCGGTATAGCGCTCGTAGTCCTCGATGATGCGCGCGCCGAAGTAATCCACGGTATCGGCCTGGGAAATGGTGTAGAGGTTACGCCCGGGATAAAGCTGAACGTCGAGGTTAACGAAGAGCTGCAGGCGCGAGCCGAAGCGCGACTTGGCGCGGCGCACTCCCTTGGCCACCCCGCGCACGAGGCCGTGACGACGGGTCAAGAGCACGATGATGCGGTCCGCCTCGCCAAAATCATAGGAGCGGATGACAAGGGCGCGGTCGCGGAAGTTTTCGCGCATGTGGAAGTTCTCCGGCTTTTAGAAGCCCAGGCGGCCCAGCGCCTTCGGGTCCGACTGCCAATTCTTGAGCACCTTAATACGCAGGTCAAGGTAGACGTTCTGGCCGAGCAGCTGAATGATTTCCTTGCGGGCGGTACCCACGATGCGGCGGAAGCGGCGGCCGTCCTTGCCTTCGATGATGCGCTTCTGGCCGGGGCGCTCCAGGTAGAGGATGGCGTGGACGTTGAGGACGTCCGGGCGCTCCTGGCTAGGCAGAATCTCATCGACTTCGACGGCAACCGAGTGCGGCAGCTCGTATTTCAGGCCGGAGAGCGCAGACTCGCGGATCAGCTCGGCGATGCGCTTGGACTGGTCTTCGTCGGTGACGTGGTCATCGGGGTAAAACTTGGGGCCTTCGGGCAGGTGGTCCACGATGACCTGGGTCAGCTCATCCAGCTGCACGCGCTCGGTGGCGCAAACGGGGATGACCACGGCATCGGGGTTCTCTTCCGCGAGCAGCTCGTGCAGGGCAAGCAGCTGGGCGCCGACTTGGTCCTTGGACGCTTTATCTAGCTTGGTGACGATGCCGATGATGGGGGTCTTCGGCGCGACCTTGCGGACGTTCTCCAAGATCCAACGATCGCCGGGGCCAATCTTTTCGTCCGCGGGGATGGTCAGGCCGATGACGTCAACGTCTGCATACGTGTCTTTAACGACTTCGTTGAGGCGCTCGCCGAGCAGAGTGCGCGGGCGGTGCAGGCCAGGTGTGTCGACGAGGACGATCTGCGCATCCTCGCGGTGCACCAGGCCGCGGATGGGGTGGCGGGTGGTCTCGGGCTGGTCCGCCGTGATGGCGATCTTCTGCCCCACCAGCGCGTTGGTCAGGGTGGACTTGCCGGTGTTGGGGCGGCCGACGAAAGACACGAAGCCGGAGCGGAAGCCCTCGGGCGTGTCGGTGTACTGCGAGTAGTCGGCGGGGTTGGCTTCGCCCTCGGCTGGTAGGTCGGCGAAGGCGGCATCGAAATCAGTGCTCATATTGCCTCATATCATAACGCAACAGCTGCCGAGTCCCGTTCTTGTTGTATCGCTCTGCTCGGGCTCTCGCCGTTCGGCCCGCAAAGCTTCCTGCCGATGCGCTGGCAGATGGTCCTTCTAGTCTGGTCCCTTCTCTGCACAAAGGGACCAGACTAGGGGGACCTTCTGTGCTTCTGCGGGGTTTATCTGGCCTGCAGAGGGGTCGGATCAGAAGGCGTCTGTCAAAGGGCGTCTTTGGTGGTAAAAACGCCATCTGGACGCCGCAAAAGGCGTTTTCAGGCGTGAAAACGCCTTGTGACAGATGCCTGCTGCGGGATGCCATTTGCGGGGCCGCGGCAAGCACGCGAAGCTGCCGAGACGTGAAAGCTAGAGCTCCTCGACCTGGAATTGCAGCTGCGGGTGAGCGAAGGTGTCCTGCGATTCGATGAGGAGCAGCTCCTGCGAATCCGCCTCGTAGGTGTTCTGCAGCAAGTCGAAGACCGAAGAAGCCGTGCGCTTGAGCGCTTCCTTCGCATCGTGGGTTTCCACGTAGTGGCCGGTGAAAAGCGAGGCCGTGACGTCACCCGAACCGTTGCGCTTGAACGGCAGCTTGGGGGTGCTCACCAGGAAGGCGCGCTCGCCATCAACGGCGAGCATCTCAATCTCGTCCTCGCTGGTCTCTGGGCGCTGCACCGAGGTCACCAGCACAGTCTTCGGACCAATCTCCTGCGCGCGCTTCACCGCGGCAAGCGTTTGCTCCAAGGTGCCCACCTCGGAGTCAGTCAGGTAGCCCAACTCGAACTGATTCGGGGTGATGATGTCCGCGACCGGAACGACCTTATCGCGCAGCAGCGGCGGGATTTCATCGGAGACGAAACAGCCAGACTTGGCGTTGCCCATCACCGGGTCGCAGGCATAGAGGGCCTTGGGGTTGACCGCCTTGATGCGGTTCACAGCATCCACGATGGCACCGGCGATGTCCGGACCGCCCTGGTAGCCAGACAAGATCGCATCAATGCGCGGGAAGGCGCCGCGCTTTTCGATGCCATCCACAATCGCCGTGACCTCTTCCGCCGGGATCATCGGCCCGCCCCAATCGCCGTAACCGGTGTGGTTGGAGAAGTTCACCGTGTGGATAGGCCATACCTCATGGCCAGCGCGCTGAAGAGGAAAGACTGCTGCGGAATTGCCCACGTGGCCGAAGGTGACGTGGGACTGGATGGAGAGGATATTCATAACTCTCCATTGTGCTACGCCCCACCACGCACCTCAACGATTGGCCTTATTTAGCAAACACGCTGTCTTAGCGCGGCCGTGTCAGGCGCGGCACCAAGCCCGCGCCGGGCCACTTTAGATGCCGCCGCCGGGAACTTCCTTATCCAGCTCCGCGCGCTCGGCGGCATCCGGGAAAGCCTTCGGGCCAGAAGGCTTGGGCTGGTAGCTCACACCACGGGCCGCCAAGTCCTCATACCAGTCCGCCAGCAGCTCGTTCTGCAGGCCGAACATTTCCTTCTCTTCCGCCGCAGTGGTGTGGTCATAGCCCAGCAGGTGCAGGCAACCGTGCACGGTGAGCAGAGCCAACTCGTGGCCCAAGGAGTGGCCGGCCGCGGTGGCTTGGCGCTGCGCAAACTCTGGGCAGAGCACGATATCGCCCAGCATGGCCGGTCCGGCCTCCGCTGCGTCGGGGCGCCCGCCTGTAGCACCCGGGGTGAGCTCATCCATGGGGAAGCTCATCACGTCGGTCGGGCCTTCCAGGTCCATCCAGCGCACGTGCAGCTCCGCGATGGTGTCCAGGTCCACCGCGGTAATGGTGCACTCGGCATCCGGATTCACGTCGAGGCGGCCGAGGGCGTAGGAGCAGACGTCGATCAGCATCTCCTCGTTGACGCCGTCATAGCCGGACTCGTTGATAAACTCGATGCTCATTTCTTCTCCTCCTGCTCAACAAAATTGTCGTAGGCCTCCACGATGCGCCCGACCAGCTGGTGGCGCACCACATCAGCAGAGCCCAGCTCCGCGAAGTGAATATCCGGCACGCCCTTGAGAATGCGGCGCACCAGGCGCAGCCCGGAGACCTGGCCACCGGGCAGATCCACCTGGGAGATATCCCCGGTCACTACGATGGTGGAGCCAAAGCCCAAACGCGTCAGGAACATTTTCATCTGCGCCGGCGTGGTGTTTTGGGCCTCATCGAGGATGACGAAGGCATCGTTGAGCGTGCGGCCACGCATATAGGCCAAGGGGGCGACCTCAATGATGCCGGCTTCCATGAGCTTCGGAATCATCTCCGGGTCGATCATGTCCCGCAAAGCGTCGTAGAGCGGGCGCAGGTAGGGGTCAATCTTGTCGTTGAGTGTGCCAGGCAGAAAGCCCAGCTTCTCCCCCGCTTCCACGGCCGGGCGGGTCAAGATAATGCGGCTGACCTGCTTGGCGCGCAGGGCCTGCACCGCCTTGGCCACCGCCAGGTAGGTCTTACCGGTACCGGCCGGACCAATGCCGAAGACAATCGTGTTCTCATCAATCGCCTGCACATAGCGCGATTGCCCCACCGTCTTCGGGCGCACGGCCTTGCCGCGGCGCGAGACGATATCGGCCGCGAGCGTCTCAGACACGGAGGCCGGGGCATCCACCGTGACCAGGTCCAGGGTGTGCTTCACGGTATCGGTGCTCACCGGGTGACCGCGGCGGGCAATCGCCTCGAGTTCCTCCAGGACCTTGCGCGCGCGGGCTACCTCATAATCGGGGCCGGCGGCAGTAATGGTGGTGCCGCGGGCAAAGAGGTCCACGCCCACGAGGTTGCCCAAAACGCGCAGGTTATCGTCCGCCGGGCCGAGCACCGTGGCCAGGTAGGCGGAATCGAGATCAAACTTGGTGGTGATAATAGGCACGCCCAAAAGGCTACCAGCGCGCGGTCAGGGTGCCGATGCTGGCCAAGGCCACCATGCTTGCCGACGCCGTCCGCAACACCTCCGGCCCCAACTTGATCGCCGTCGCACCGGCGTCCTGCAGGCGGGCCAGTTCCTCCGCGCCGATGCCGCCCTCCGGCCCCACCAGTAGGTAGATGGTTCCGGCGGAGTCGAGGTCCTCCAGGTCCTTGAGCCGCACTTGAGCTTCCTCGTGAAGAACCAAGGCGCGTGCACCCGAAATCTCCTGGCATAGCTGGCGGGTAGTCAGCGGGCCGCGCACCGCGGGTACGCGCACTCGGCGCGATTGCTTCGCCGCCGCCACGGCTGCAGATTCCCACTTCGCTAGCGCCTTCGGGGCCTTCTTGGCATCCCATTTGGACACGCAGCGATCCGCCTGCCAGGCGATGATCTCATCCGCCCCGGCCTGGGTAGCCAGGTCGACGGCGAGTTCGGCGCGCTCAGACTTGGGGATAGCCTGGACCACGACCACCCTCGGGGAGGGTTCGGGGAGGATCGCGAGGTCGTCGACAAGCGCGACCAGCGTGTCCTTGCCCTGCGTATCAGTGATGGTGGCGGTAGCGCGGCGCCCGGACCCATCGATCAGGACCAAGTGCTCCCCTGGGCCCATGCGCTTGACGGTGACCGCGTGGCGGCCCTCCGCACCATCGAGGCCCACCGGCTGGCTGACCTCCGCGAGGGAAAGATCCGGGTGGAGGAAGACGGGTAAAGACATTAGCGGCGGAACTTATCGCGGAAGCGGCTAAAAAGGGATTCGCCCTGGCCATCCCCGGCATGGTGGACCTCGGTGCCTCCGTGGCCGGCGGCGCGGACCTTTTCGAGGGCCTCGCGGGTCTTCTTATCCAGGTCCGTCGGGATCACCACATCCACGTGAGCGTGGAGGTTGCCGAATCCGTCGGTGCGCAGGCGCGGCATGCCCTTGCCCTGGAGGGTGATGGATTCGCCCGGCTGGGTGCCCGGCGCGATATCGATGGTGAGCTCCTCGCCGTCGAGCTGCTCGACGGTGCAGGAAGAGCCCAGAGCTGCATCCACCATGGGCACGCGCACGGTCAGGTGCAGGTCATCAGCATTGCGCTCGAAAACGGGGTGCGGCTCGGTGTGTACCTCGACGTAGAGGTCACCAGCGGGGCCGCCGCCGTGGCCGACCTCGCCCTGGGAAGCCATGCGGATGCGCATGCCATCACCAATGCCGGCGGGGATGTTCACCGTAATATCGCGGCGCTTGCGCACGCGGCCATCGCCACCGCAGTGGCCGCAGGGATCGGTGACTACTTCGCCGAAGCCATAGCACTTCGGGCAATCGCGGGTAGTCATCATGTTGCCCAGCATGCTGCGCTGGACCTCCTGAACCTGGCCCATACCGCCACAGTGATCACAGGTCACCGGCTTGGACTTGGACTCAGAACCAGAGCCCTCACAACGGTCACAGACCACGGCGGTATCGACCTTGACCTGCTGCTTCACTCCGCTATAAGCCTCTTCGAGGGTAATCGTGGTGCGCAGCAGCGCGTCATCGCCGGGCTGCACACGGGAACGCGGGCCGCGGGAGGCTGCTCCCCCGCCGAAGAACTCGGCGAAGATATCCCCGAGGCCGCCGCCACCGAAACCACCAAAGCCGCCGCCCTGGGCCGCGCGCTCCTCCATGGGGTCACCACCCATGTCCACAACCCGGCGCTTCTGCGGATCCAGCAGAACCTCCTGTGCAAGGGAAGCCTCGCGGAACTTCTCCGCGGCCTCCTCATCGCCCGGGTTCACATCCGGGTGGTACTTGCGCGCCAGCTTGCGGTAAGCCTTCTTAATCTCGGCGTCGGACGCCGACTTTTCTACACCAAGAATGCCGTAGTAGTCACGAGCCACGTACTGTCATCCTTCTATATCTCGTTGATACTAAATCTAATCCGACGGGCCAGCTTACTCGCCCGCCAAAATTTCACTCACATAGCGTGCAACGGCAGAGACCTTGGAGATTGTTCCCGAATAATCCATATATGTCGGCCCCACCACACCAAGCCCGCCGAGTGCTGCAGCCTCCGAGCCGGTGCCGAATCCATAGCGCGTGGCCACGACGGAGGTTTGGCGCAGCTCATCGGCTTCATTTTCCTCACCAATGGAGACTGATACGTTGCCCAAGTCTGGCACGCGGGCCAGCAATTTCAGCACCACGACCTGCTCTTCAAGAGCTTCGATGATAGAGGGCAAACCCTCGGTCAGGGCCACGCGGGTGAGATTGGACGTACCCGCCATGATCAGGCGATCGGAGGGCTGCTCCACGAGGGTCTCAATCAGCGTCGTCGCCGCCTTGAGGAGGTGGGGGCGGATATCGGCCGGGGAGTCGTCGACAAGCGCGGCCAGCTCCACCGAGGCTTCCGTGAGCGTCTTGCCCTCCAGGGCGGTGTTGAGGATATCGCGCAGGCGGTGGGTCTGCTCGGGGTCGATGACATCATCGAGCTCCACATTGCGCTGATCGACGCGCCCATTATCCGTAATCAACACCAAGAGCAGACGCACCGGTGAGAGTGCCACGACCTCGCAGTGCTTCACGCGGGAGACCTTGAGGTTAGGCATCTGCACGACGGCCGCTTGCTTAGTTACCTGGGCCAACAGCTGGACAGAGCGGCGCAGCACGTCTTCCAAATCCACGCCGCCCTCGAGGAAGGTGAGCATGGCGCGGCGCTCGGCCTTGGAAAGCGGCTTAACATCGTGCAGCGTATCGACGAACTGGCGGTAGCCCTTCTGCGTGGGCACGCGCCCGGAGCTGGCGTGCTCTTGGGCGATGAGGCCTTCGGCTTCGAGCACGGCCATGTCATTGCGAATCGTCGCCGAGGACACGCCCAGCTGGTAGCGCTCGAGCAGGGCCTTGGAGCCGACGGGCGATTGCGAGGCGATGTAGTCCGCGACGATGGCGCGCAGGACCTCTTGGCGGCGGGCATCGGTGGAGCTAGACATGTCTTTAAGGCTATCCGTCCTGGCGGGCGATGAAGTCGTCAAAATTTGGCACAGTGTAGCTCACCCTGCCGTGTTCTGGAGCATAGATCAACCCTTTACTAATGAGCTTGGCTCGCACAGGACCCAATTTCTTCGTGTCTTTACCTAAGATGTCCGCGATGTCCTTGCTCGAGATTTCCACTCCGCCAACCTTCGCCATCGCGGTCAAGTAGTCCCGCTCAGCTGGAGTAGCGCGATCCCACCTGGCTTGGAAAAACCCGCGGTCCAACTGCTCAATTCCAAGCCGCGCGGCGCGTCGAGCTGCATCGGAATCCATAGGTGAAGTTCGCGCAGTGCGCCACATTTGTGCACCAAATTCCTGGATGAAATACGGATACTGCCCCGATACATTTGCTAGATATTCAACTGCTTCATCGTCAAATTCCACATTCTGTGTCCGCGCAGGTTCACGGAAGGCGGCAAGTGCGGCATACATTTCGAGCCTGCCAATTTGGTGCACCTCGAACATTCGCTCTGCATAAGAGCGGGACTCCGCCAGAATCCCTGGCAGACTCGGAAGCCCAGCACCAATAATGTAAAAAGGCAAGCCCAGCTGCCCTGCTTCATGTTGTGCAGAAATGAGCGCTTCGAGCAGCTCTTCATCGAGGTCTTGCATTTCGTCGATGAAGATTCCTAAAGCTTTATCCTCCTTAAGGAGCGTCGTAGTGATGGCCTCGATCACATCGTGCAGATCAAGCTCAAGGTTTCCTGTTGCCGGAGGAATGTCTCCTACTTCAACTCCAAGGTCAATAATGCTTTGTCCTACCGAGAGCGAAAAGGATTTTACGGCCGCAGCAATAAAGTTAAAACCCTCAGATACCTTGGCTTTCGTTCGGTAACGCAAAGAGGCCTTGGCTAAACCTTGTGCTAGAGCACGGCGTGCTCCTTCTCGTCCACGTGCCCCCTGCGAAGCCTCAAACTTAATCGTTAGCCAGTCGGCTTGGTCAGCCTTCCTTTTTAATTGGTTGAGCAGCACGGTCTTACCCACTCCACGCAAGCCAACGAGCAGCATTGGACGGCCAAGCAATCCGTTCTGGACGCGTTTGACAAGATTGTCAAACGCATGAAGGTCTCTCTCGCGCCCAGTAAGAACTGTCGGCGCGATGCCCGAGCCAGGAGTGTAGGGGTTTAAGGCATCATCCATGCCACTAATACTAGCAATATCGAGAGCGACTAACAGGTTTCTCGACGTAGAGAAAGAAACTAACACCGACTAACGCCGCTATCAAACTTTCCGACGAAAGGAGAAAAACTAACAAATTCCCAGCGGGGCTAACTTTAAGTCACTATGTCTCCTCGGTATCGAAAGGCCAAGGCTTGGCCACTTCTTCGCGGCTTCGCGGTTGCATCACACAGATGGTTCTACTCAGATGGCTCAGGTCATACGGTTTACCTGCCCCCAAACGAACCTTCTAGCAGCCTAAGGAAGGTTTGCTTACCCCCAAACGAACCTTCCGACCGGAGCCTTTCCACTGGAACCATGTGCAGAAGGCAGGGCAGGCCACGATCAGGGTACGGCCGCTAATGAGCCAGCTGATGCGGACTCGGAGGTCGGCCCGCCGGCGGGGCAAGCCGCTAGCGGGCGGTGTTTTGGGCGGTGTCTTCAGCGACGAGGAGGTCCGTAATAATGCCATCCGCGAGCAGGCGGCCTGCCTTGGTCACGCGAAGGCGGTCACCGGCGCGCTCGAGCAGGCCGCGCTCGATAAAACGCGCGGCCACGGGCTCAGCCGCCGGCGCGAGCCAGGACGCAGGAATGCCCTCGCGCAGGCGCAGTCCCAGCATGATGCGCTCGGTATGACGGTCAGCCTCCGAGAGCTGCTCGCGCTCCTTGATGGGCAACTCGCCCTCACCTACCGCCTTGATGTAGGTCCGCGGGTTCTTCACGTTATAGAAGCGCTCGTTGCCTAAGTGCGAATGCGCGCCCGGGCCCGCACCCCACCAGTTGCCGTCCACCCAGTAAATGCGGTTGTGCTGACACTCCCCGCCCGGCTTGGCCCAGTTGGACACCTCATACCACTCAAAACCTTCGGCCTCGAGCGTGGAGGAGATCATCTCATAGCGCCGGGCCAGCACGTCCTCATCCGGTGCGGGCAGGAGACCCTTGGACACCTTGCGGGCCATACGCGTGCCATCCTCCACGATGAGCGAGTATGCGCTGATGTGGTCCACCCCGGTCTCCAGGGCGCGCTCCAAGGTCAGGGCAACGTCGGCATCTTCTTCAGTCGGCGTGCCATAAATCATGTCGAGGTTGACGTGCTCAAAGCCCGCAGCGATGGCTTCGCGCGCGGCATCGAAGGCGCGGCCCGGCGTGTGGGCTCGCTCCAACACGGCGAGCACCCCCGGCGAGGCGGATTGCATGCCCAGGGAGAGACGGGTGAAGCCGGCGTCGAGAAGCCCGGCGAAGTACTCCGGCGAAGTGGATTCCGGGTTGGATTCCGTGGTGACCTCCGCGCCCGGGGCGAGGCCAAAGGTATCGCGGACCTTCGACAAGACACGGCCCAGGCCCTCAGCACCCAGCAGACTCGGCGTGCCGCCACCGATAAAAACAGTCTCGGCTTCGCGGCCCACCTGCGCCGCCGCCATCTCCAGCTCTTTCTCCAAAGCACTTAGATAATCGCTGGTCAAATCCCCTCCCAGCTCACCCGGGGTATAGGTGTTGAAGTCGCAGTAACCGCAGCGGGAGGCACAGAAGGGGACGTGAATGTAGAGACCAAAGGGATCCATGGGGAACAAAGTATCCGACAGCGCCGTTAAAGCGGTAGTCTATAGTGCAGATTTGCCACCCCGATTAATGAAGAAAGGCCTCTTTTAAGTGGAACCTCCGAGTCGATGTCCCCGCCGCCGTCTTAAGGCGGTGGGGTAAGCCGTGTTATCTGCCATCCTGATGATTGTGGCGGGTTTCGCCGTCATCGCTCTCATTATCGTGGCCAACGCCTACTTCGTGGCGCAGGAATTCGCCTTCATGTCGGTGGACCGCACGCAGCTGCGCCAGCGCGCCGCGACGGGGGATAAGTCCGCGGAGCGCGCCTTAAAGATCACCCAAAAGACTTCCTTCATGCTCTCCGGCGCGCAGCTGGGTATCACGATTACGGGCCTGCTCATTGGTTATGTGGCAGAGCCCCTCGTGGGCCAAGGCCTGGGCCAGCTGCTCGGCGGCGTGGGCGTGCCCACGGGTGTGTCTGTCGCCATCGGCACGGTGACCGCGCTGGCGGTGTCGACGGTTCTCACGATGCTCTTCGCCGAGCTCTTCCCGAAGAACTACACCATCGCCGCACCCATGAAGTCAGCGCTGTGGTTGTCCGCATCCACGATGTGGTACCTCAAGATCTTCGGCTGGCTCGTCCACTTCTTCGAGTATTCCTCCAATGCCCTTCTCAAGGTCTTCGGTATCGAGCCGGTGGAGGATGTCGATTCTTCGGCCACCACCGATGACCTGGAGTCCATCGTGGATGCCTCCCACGAGGCCGGCGACTTGGATGAGGACACCTACCTGGTCCTCGACCGTCTCCTCGACTTCCCCGAGCACGACGTGGAACACGCCATGATTCCGCGCTCGCGCGTGGATGTCATCGAGCCGGAGACCACCATTGGTGAGGTGCGCGAGATGATGTCGGAGAACCACACCCGCTACCCCATCATCGACGATGAGCACAATCCCATCGGCGTGGCGCACCTCTACGACGTGCTGGGCAGTCAGCTGCCCCTGGCCACCCCGGCCCGGGAAATCATGAAGGAACCCGTGGTGGTGCCGGAGCTCATGCCGCTTCCCGACGTCGTCACGGAGCTTCGTGACGCCGACGAGAAACTCGCCTGCGTCATCGACGAATACGGCGGCTTCGTCGGGATCGTGACCATGGAGGACTTGGCCGAGGAAATCCTCGGCGATGTCACCGACGAGCACGACCTCGAAGAGACCGAGGAAATCACCGAGCAGGACGAGACGCACTGGATCGTCGACGGTGACACCCCCATCGACGAGGTCGAGCGCGCCATTGGCCACGACCTGCCGGAGGGCGATTTCGAAACCGTCGCCGGTCTGCTCATCGCGCATTCCGGGACGTTGCCGGACGAGGGTGAAAAGCTCTCCATCGAGCTCGAGGCTGAACCGGAAGATTGGGTCGATGGTGACGAAGCCCCCATCCGCACGCTCAACGTGCGCGTCGAGGAAATCGACCGCCACGTGCCCTCCGTCCTGGCACTCGAGCTGGTAGAGGAATTCCCGGAAGGAGAGGATGACTAATGACTGATACCTGGTGGTTTAACCTCCTTATCACTATTCTCATCATCGCTGCTTCCGCGTTCTTCGTGGTCATCGAGTTTTCCCTCATGGGGGCGCGCCGCAACCGCTTGGAGGAGACTGCGGAATCCTCGGCGGCTTCGCGTGCGGGCCTACGCTCGCTGAATGAGCTGACCGTCATGCTGGCCGGCGCCCAGCTGGGCATTACCGCAGCGACCTTCGTCCTCGGTGCGGTGACCAAACCTTGGGTCCATCACCTGCTTATGACCCCACTGGAGGCCCTTGGCCTGCCGCTGGGCGTTGCTGACGTCATTTCCTTCCTGCTGGCCCTTTTCGTGGTGACCTTCCTGCACCTGGTCATTGGTGAGATGGCGCCGAAGTCCTGGGCCATCGCCCACCCGGAGACCGCCCTTCAGCTCATCGCGGTGCCTGCCCGCGGCTTCATTTGGCTCTTCCGTCCGCTGCTGCTCTGGATCAACAAGATGGCCAACAAGCTGGTGACGATGACCGGCGAGGAACCTGTCGACCGCGCTGGTGCGGCCGGCTATGACGCGGAGACCCTTCGCCACTTGGTCGAGCACTCGCGCCTGACGGGCACGCTTGACGATGACTCCGCCAACCAGATCACCGGCGTCATCGAACTGGAAGCCGCCACTGCGGCCCAGTTGGCCCGCGAACACGGCTCGGAAATCCTGCCGCTATCCTCCGATGCCACCGTGGCTGAGCTTCATGACCTCGTGGTGCGCAAGTCCATCATGCGTGTGCTGGTCTACCCGCGTACTTCGCGCATCCCGCGCATCGTTCACGTGCGCGATACCTTGCTCGCGGACCCGGAAACTCCGGTGCTGGATTTCTCCCGCCCCGCACTGGCGGTGGGCTCATCCTCCACCGTGCAGAAGACGCTGGACCAGATGCGCGCCCGCAACGAGCAGCTCGTCATGGTGGGCAAGCCCACCAAGGACAAGACCGTGTGGATCCTCACCTGGGATGACATCATGGGCCAGCTGTGGCCGCAGATTACGGAGCAGTTGGACCAGGCCGCGCCGGCCACCAAGAACCCAGGGGCTTAGCGCGTACGCGCTAAGCCCCTGGCACACGAAGCTAGGCGGTGGCACGCAAAATTATTCGTGCCACACTAGCAGCGAAGAGCGCCGCCGAGAGAGGGAATCTCGGCGGCGCTCTTCTTAGGTAATCCTTGTGTGTTGGCAACAAGGAAGTCTGTGATGCGGCGACTATGCGGTCGTGGCGGCCTTCTTCTGGCGCTTGGCGCGCACACGGGCAACGACGGCGTCGATACGCGCACGCTCCTCCAAGAAGGGCGGCGGGTTATGCCCGCGCATGGTGCGCACGAAGGCGGGGTGCGCCTCAACGACGGTGTGACGCCAAGCCTGCACGGCGATGAGCGAGGATTCACCCGCGCGCTTGTACAGATTCGGCAGGGAGACCACATCGAGGTTGCGGGCCACGGCGTCGGTTTGCGCCAGCACGTACTCGACCAGCTCGCGCAGGTAGGCGGCCACCGCGGCGGTGCGGCCACGCAGGGTTTCCGCCAGCTCCGAGACCACAACGGGCGGGCCGGAGATGGGCAAGCCCTCAGCCAACGCGCGGGCGGTAAGCTGCTTCGGCTCCTCCACATCATTGTCACCGGAGGAGGCAGCGGAGATGGTGCCGGACTTCAGGCCGGAGACCAGCGCGTGGCGCAGGCCGATGAGCTCGCCGACACAACGCCCAGAATCCACGCGGGCGTCTTCGACGATATCCCCCAGTTCGGCTAGGCAGTCGAGGGCGAGTTCATCGTCCCAGTCCTCGATGGCCTCGATGAGGTGCTCGATGTAGTCAACGACTTCGTCGCCGATGTTATAGATTTCTTGGGTCAGCTCACGGTGGCGCAGCTCGGCTGCGATCTTGTGCATAGGCTGCCCTTTCCGTGAGAACCTCTAGTTGAGGTTTAGAGTTTTTCTGACCCCGCTGACTCTATTAGAGATCCACCCATTCGGCTGCGCGACACTCCGAAGGAATTCACAGACTCCATCCAGCCTTATTTCTTGCCGGCGTAGAGGCGCTCGATATCCGCTGCGTAGCGCTGCGCCACGACATAGCGCTTGACCTTCATCGTGGGGGTGAGCTCGTTACTTTCCTCGGTGAGGTCCTGGTCGAGGATGACGAACTTCTTAATACCCTCCGCGTGGGAAACGGTGGCGTTGACCTGGTTAATGGCGTCCTGGATATCCGCGCGCAGCGCCGGATCAGCCGCTACTTCGCGCATTCCCTTGGTCGCGGAGATGTTGTGATCGGCCTTCCAGCGCTTGAGCGCATCCTCATCCAGGGTGAGCAACACGCCGACGAACGGCTTGCCGTCACCGACCACCATGGCTTGGGAAATCAGCGGGTGGGAGCGCAGGATATCTTCCATCGGGCCAGGAGAGACGTTCTTGCCGCCAGCGGTGACGATGAGATCCTTCTTGCGGCCAGTGATGACGAGCTTGCCATCCTCATCAATCTCACCCAGGTCGCCGGTGTTGTACCAACCGTCCTGCAGGGCGTTCTCGGTGGCTTCCTCGTTCTGCCAGTAGCCCTTAAAGACGATATCGCCCTTGATCATGATCTCGCCGTCGTCGTTAATGCGCATCGTCGTTCCACCCAGTGGTGGACCAACGGTACCGATGGATTGATCGACAAAGTCGACGGCGGCGGCCGCGGCGGTTTCCGTCAAGCCATAGCCCTCATAGATGGTCACGCCGATGCCGCGGTACCAGTGCAGCAGATCCTGCGAGATGGCCGAACCACCGGAGATGCAATATTTAACGTCGCCGCCCATGGCTTGACGGATGGCGGAGTAGACCAGCTTGTCAAAAGCCTTGTGCTTGGCCTTAAGGACACGGTTAGGCCCCTCCGGAGTATCCAGCGCCTTCGAGTACTCGATAGCGACCTTCTCCGCGCGATCGAAAATGGCGCCCTTGACTGCAGAAGAACCGTGAGCCTTGGCGGAAGCGCCGTTGCGTACCTTCTCAAAGACGCGCGGCACGCCCAGGATCAGGTTCGGGCGGGAGCGCGCGAATTCGATGGTGATGGTACTGAAGTCGGACCAGTGGTTCTGGGAGGCACCGCCGATGGTGACCGCCAGCGACACCGCGCGGCTAAAGACGTGTGCCAAGGGCAGGAAGGTCAGAACGTGGGAACCCGGCACGGCGATGGCGCCAATGGGGTTGGTCAGCAGGCCGCGAGCTTCCGCGAGCCAGTTGCGGTGGGTCAGCATACAGCCCTTGGGGCGCCCGGTAGTGCCGGAGGTGTAGACCAACGAGGCGACGTCATCGGTGCCCGTGGCCTCGATGCGCTGGTCGACGGTATCGTCACTGACATCGCGCCCCTCGAACTTCAGCGTATCGATGGCGGAAGAGTTGATCTCTAGGATGCGGCGCAGCTGGGAAGGAGAGCCGTGCAACTGTGGGGTGCCATCCTCTTGCAGCTTCAGGTGCTTGACCAGCTCGGAGTGCTCGCGGGTTTCCGTGATGGCGAGGATGGCACCGGAATCCTCGATAATCCACTGGACTTGGGACATCGACGAAGAGGGGTACACCGGAACGGAGATAGCACCGGCCGCCCAGATGGCGTAGTCCAGCAGGGACCACTCATAGCGGGTGGTAGAGATAAGGGCTACGCGGTCGCCCTGCTCCACGCCGAAAGCAATGAGCCCCTTGGCCACCGCGTAGACCTCCTCCACGAATTCTTTAGCGGTCACGTTGACCCACTCATAGTTCGCGGGGCGGGTAAACAGCACGCCATGTGGGCGGGCGTGCGCCGTAGCCATCATCGCGGTAAGGCAGGTTTCGCCGTCCTTGATCTCGAACTCCGCCTTCGTATGCGCTTCATTCAAAGTCACAGTTGTGTCCTTTCCCACAAAAATTAAATTCCAGCCCACTCTACCAACCGGATTTCTCCCACGCGCAGGAAGGGCGTGGCACAATTGGGGGACGTGACTACCCGTGATCTGCTTCAAGAACTTGCCCAACGCCACGGCGTGGCCTGCGAGTACACCGCCCAGAACGGACAGCCCGTGTACGTCAGCGAGGAGACAATTACCTATACGCTGCGCGCACTCGGCGTCTCTATCTCCGACCGTCCGGACGATGAAGAGCTAACCCAGGTCTTGTTCGAGGACTACCTCGAACGCGCCTCCCGCCCGCTGCCGCCCTGCGTGGTGGCCCGCGAAGGCGCCGAAAAGTCCTTTGCCGTCCACGTCCACGACGGCGACCCCGTCACCGTGACCATCGAGCTGGAGAACGGCGAGACTCGGCCGACCTACCAGGATCCGAACGACGCCCCGGCTGCCGACGTCGCCGGAACCATGTGGGGCGAAGCCAGCTTCCACGTCCCCGGGGACCTGCCCTTAGGTTTCCACAAGCTGCGCTTGTCCTCGCCCGGCATCGGTGAGCACGAGTGCCCGCTCATCGTGGTGCCCAATCACCTCAGCACTGCGGATCGCTACCTTGACCGCCCCGCGGCGGGCGCGATGGCGCAGCTGTATTCGGTGCGCTCCGAGAAGTCCTGGGGCATGGGTGACTTCGGTGACCTCGCCGAATTGGCGGAGACCTTGGCACCGGATTATGACTTCCTCCTTATTAACCCGCTGCACGCGGGCGAGCCGATCCCGCCAGTGGAGGATTCGCCTTACCTGCCCACCACTCGGCGTTTCATCAACCCGATCTATATCCGCATCGAGGATATTCCGGAGCTGAAACAGCTCAGCCCGGAGCTTCAGGAAGACGTCGCCGAACTCGCCGCCGAGTTCCGCGAGCGCAACCGGTCTGCCGAAGAGATCGACCGTGATTCCATCTTCGAAGCCAAGCTGCAGGTCCTGCAGGAGCTCTTCAGCAAGGGGATGACCCCAGAGCGCCGCACCGCCTTCAGCGAGTACCAGCGCCGCGAGGGCCGCGGCCTGCGCAACTTCGCGCTGTGGTGTGCAGAGACTGAGCTTTCGCGCCACAGTGGACGCCGCCACGCGCTGAGCCTCGACGTCAACGACTTAGCCGAGTTCTACTCGTGGCTGCAATTCCTCTGCGATGAGCAGCTGGATGCCGCCCAGCGCCGCGCGCTCGAGGCCGGCATGAGCATCGGCCTCATCACCGATATGGCCGTAGGTATCCACCCCGCTGGTGCCGATGCCGTGAATCTGGCGGAATACCTCGCCCCGCAATGCTCGGTGGGCGCCCCGCCGGATGACTATAACCAGCAGGGCCAGGACTGGTCCCAGCCACCGTGGCACCCGGTCCGCCTGGCGGAAGCCGGCTACGAGCCATGGCGTGATTTGCTGCGCACAATGCTGGGCAATGCTGGTGGCCTGCGCGTCGACCACGTGCTGGGCCTGTTCCGCCTGTATTGGATCCCGCGCCAGTCCACCCCGCTCAACGGTACCTACGTGACCTATGACTGGGAGGCCATGCTCGGCATCCTCGCACTCGAGGCTGAGCGCGCCGGTGCGGTCCTCGTGGGCGAGGACCTGGGCACCCTGGAACCGTGGGTCCAAAACGCCTTGCGCGATATGGGCGTGCTGGGCACCACGATCATCTGGTTTGAGCACGCCGAGGACGGTCCCACCCCGCGCCCGCAGGACCAATATCGCCACATGGCGATGTCCTCGGTGGGCACGCACGATCTGCCGCCGACGCTCGCCTACCTGCGCGGCGACCACATCGAGCTGCGTGCCCGCCTAGGCCTTTTGACCCGCCCCGTGGCGGAAGAAGTAGCCGAGGACCGCGCCTGGCAAGAAAAGGTCAAGGATAATCTGCAGGCCTATGGCATGTTGGAGAACCGCGAGAGCGAAGAGGACGTGCTCGTCGCCCTGCATCGTTATGTTGCGGGAACTCCCTCGGCGCTGACGGTCACCAACGTGGTGGACATGGTCGGTGACGTGCGCGCACAGAACCAGCCGGGCACGACGAAAGATCAGTACCCGAACTGGTGCATCCCGCTGTGCGATACCGCCGGCAAGCCGGTGCTCTTGGAAGATCTACCGAAGCAGGAGCTCTACCAGCGCCTCGCCCAGGCCGCCCAACGTCCGGGCACCCAACGCTAAAGCGTCGTCCCTCTAAAGGACGACGCCGACGATGGCCACCACGACGATGAGCGTGATCATCAACCAGAGGGTCACGCTCACTCGGGATTTGGGTAGTGCGCGCTTGCGGTGAGAAGGCTGTGAGCGCTCGGGGTCCCACAGGCCTTCGCGGTGATCATCGGGAGTCATGGTCATTTATCCTAGTCCGCCCCTCCACGAGTGTGTACACGCGGTCGATGGCCCACATCAACCCCCACCCCATCACGGTTGCGGCCGGCACTGCGGTGACGGCAAGCACCGCCATTTGCGCCCACACTGGCGCCTGCACGAGCCATTCCATGCCCTCAGGGTAGCCTGTTCACCATGAGCAGTGCACCTTTCGACGTCACCTGCCCCGCGGGCACCATCACCGGCTACCTCGATGAGGACGTGGCCCACTTTCACTCCATCGAGTACTCCCATATCCCGGGGGATTTCGAGAACCCCGAACCTGCCCCGCCCCGTGACCAGGATGCACGCACCCCGCACCCAGAGAAGGTCGCGCTCACCATCACCGCCCCCGCACCCGGCAGCCGCACCACGTCACTGGCGCCCACGTTGGTCTATATCCACGGCGGCCGCTACGAGCACGGCTCCCACGAGGATCCCCGTGCAGAGGGCACGCCCACCGCACAGGCAGGCATCGTCCACGTGCAGCTGGGCTACCGCGTGGGCCTGCCGGGGCTTGCCCGTTTCCGTGATGATGAGCCCGACCGCTACCGCGCCATCGAGGACCTGCAGCTGGGCTTGGAATGGATCCAGCGCAATATCGAGGCCTTCGGCGGGGATCCCACCAACGTCACCATCTTGGGCCAGTCCGCCGGCGCCAACGCCGTGCTGTGGCTGTGTCGGCGGGACCACTACCGCGGGGCCTTTCGCCGAGCACTAGCGCTCTCCCCGGGCTTCCCGCGGGAGACCTTCGAGGAGCGCAGTGCCACCCTGCGTCAGGTGATGAAGAAGCCCATCACGCGTTCCTCGCTTGCGGCGATGAGCCAAGAGGAGCTTGCCGCCGGCTACGCCAAGTTCCGCAAGAAGTACAGCCTCGATATGGCGCTGGGCCCCACGCCCCTGGAGTGTGGGCAGCTTGCCGACGTCCCCCTCATCCTCGGCAGTACCCGCGACGAGTTCTACAACATCCCGGCCACACGGAAGATTGACCGCTCCCCGTTCCGCGGCCTCATCCTGCGCTATGCGGCGCCGCGCTTTGGCTTTCCCCGCAATGGTTTCCAACCTTGGTATCAGGTGGCGCAGCACATGGACAAGGAGCGCCCAATGGGCCGGATGGTGGGTGATGCCATCATCCGCCGCTGGGCTGCAGAGGTAGCGGAGAAGGCACCGGGTAAGACCTGGATGGTGGAGTTCATCCGTTCCTCGGGCCCAGCCCTGCACTGCGAGGAGCTGCGCCCGCTCTTCGGCAGAACGCCTCTGGCCCAGTGGCTACAAGATTTTGTGCGCACCGGCGAGCCCGGCTTCGAGGCCTACCGCCCCGAGCACGCTATCTGGGAATACAACCTGGATAACGACGAGAACCGCGTGGCCTACGCCAGCTTGGATTATATTTCGGCGGCCTTCGCCCAGGATGGCAGCCTGCTCTGATCCAGGGGCATTAAGCCAAGAGGGCCGCGCGCAGCGGTTCGTGGGTCAGTTCCTCCACCATCCACGGGCTAAAGGCAAACGGCGTGGCGTCGACGGCGGCGAGCACATCGCGCACTGGCGCCCACGCGAAGGAATCGACTTCGTCGGGGTTGGGCGCCGGATCATCTTCAGTTTCGAAGAGATAGACCGGGCAGATTTCATTCTCCACCACGCCAGAAGAATCCACGGCACGGTAAGCAAAGTCCGGGAGCACCAAACGCGGCGTGCCGCTCAGGCCAAGCTCGAAGCGGCCGCGGCGCACGACGGCGGCGGCAGTCTCCTCATCCGGGCCCGGGTGCCCGCAGAAGGAATTGGTCCACACGCCAGGCCAGGTCAGCTTGGACAGGGCGCGGCGGGTCAGCAGCAGCTGGCCATCGCGCACCACCCACGCAGAAAAGGCGAAATGGAGCGAGGTATCCGCGGTATGTACGGCGGCCTTGTCAGCGGTGCCGGCGGGTGTGCCCTCCGGCGAAGCTAGAACGACGAGTTCCGTCATAGATTGAGGTCTCCTACATAGCGCACGTTGCCAATGCTAAAGCGCGCGTTCCAGAGGTTGCCTGGGGCAACGTTATAGACATATTGAAGGTTGGTGGACGCACCGGCGCCCAGCGGGTGATCCAGGCCCGGCGCGGCCACATCCGGGTGGACAGCGGGGTCAACATCAATCGAATCCACGGTGGCCCAGCCGCCGTTGCCGTCGGCACGCTCGAGGGTGGGTTCCGGGAGGGCGTCGACAGGCATCGGCACCTCGTTGAGGTTGTGAATCTTCACAGTCAGCACCGTTCCGCCACCGCCGGAGTACAGGCCCTGCAGCTCAAATTCCACGTTGAGGCCCTCGTCCTTAACGGGGGCTGCCAAGTCGGAGGTGACCTCGTGAGCGTCCACGTCCTTGGCCTCAAAGGTCGGCGGCTCCGAACTGGAGACCACGATGTTGTCCTGCGGGCCCACGTCCGGCGGCTGGAGGATACTGCAGCCTGACAAGGCAGCCAGGCACAGCGGGGCGCACGCTAGGGGGAGGTATTTCTTCACCGCGGATCCTTTTCCATCACGATTTCGGTTTCTCCCCTACCTTAGTCGACGGGTTGGATATTCCTATTAAGGGCGTAACATCGGCCGGCGATGAACTCTATTCTCCGCATCGTCCGCAGCGCCTCCGCTCTGTGGCCTTTCTATCTTGGCGTCCTTATCACCGCGTCAGTCACCGCGATTCTGTCGCTGCTGACACCTTTCATCCTCCGCGAAGCCACCGATACCGTCGTCGCAGGCGGACCACTGCGCACCATTCTGTGGTGGGTCGTAGCACTCTTTGTGGCGGACGCGCTGGGCAACGTGGTGAAGAATATCGGCGGCTATATCGGCGATGTGATGGTCGCACGCCTGCGCCAGATTCTTTCGACGCGCTACTTTGCCAAGCTGCTCTCCGTGCCGCAAGGTTATTACGACAACCAGGTTACCGGCACCATCATTGCGCGCTTGGACCGCTCGATTGCGAATATCACGCAATTCCTGCAGTCCTTCTCCAATAACTTCTTCGTCATGCTCATCCAGGCCGCGGCGGTGCTAGTCATCACCGCGGTGTACTACTGGCCGCTGGCCATCCTGCTGGCTGCGCTCTTCCCCATCTATATGTGGCTCACCGCGCTGACCTCGGAGCGCTGGCAAAAGTTTGAGGCCATTAAGAACGAGAACATCGACGTGGCCAATGGGCGCTTCGCGGAGGTCATCGGACAGGTGAAGGTAACCAAGTCCTTTGTCGCCGAGGCCCGTGAGCTGGCTTCCTTCGGTTCGCATTACCGCACGGTGGTGGATACCACGAAGCCGCAGTCGCGCTGGTGGCATTCCATGGACACCGCGCGCGGCGCGGCCATGGCGCTGATCTTCTTGGGCATCTATGGCCTAATCTTCTGGCGCACCTTGGAGGGCCACTTCTCCATCGGTGACATGGTCATGCTCCTGCAGCTGGTGAACATGGCCAAGCAGCCGGTGTTCATGATGAGCTGGATCGTGGATGTCAGCCAGCGCGCCATCGCCGGCTCCAAGGACTACTTCAAGGTCATGGAGGAAATCCCGGAGCCCACGGTCAACCCGCAGCTGGTCGACGCCGCTGAAACCTCCGACGTGCCGGAGCTCGACCTCACCCCGGCCAAGCCGCTGCGCCCCGCAGAAGGCCCGGTCTTCGCCTTCGAGGACGTGTCCTTCTCCTATGAATCGGATAAGCCGGTCGTCGCCGACATCACCTTCGCCGCCCAAGAAGGCCACAAGGTCGCGCTCGTCGGCGAGTCCGGCGGCGGCAAGTCCACCCTGGTCAACCTACTGTTAGGCCTCTACCAACCCACGGAGGGAAAGCTGACGGTACTGGGCCACGACGCCGCGGAGCTCACCGCGGAGCGCCTGCGCGCTTCAGTCGGCGTGGTCTTCCAGGAGTCCTATCTTTTCTCCGGCACCATTCGGGAAAACATCGCTTATGGCAAGCCGGGCGCCACGATGGAGGAGATCGTGGACGTCGCCAAGCGCGCCAATGCACACGGCTTCATCGAAGAATTCCCCGATGGCTACGACACCGTCATCGGCGAGCGCGGCCTCAAGCTCTCCGGCGGGCAGAAACAGCGCGTGGCCGTGGCGCGCGCCATGCTGAAGGACGCCCCCATCCTCGTCCTCGACGAGGCCACCTCGGCGCTGGACACCAAGGCTGAGCGCGCCGTGCAGGCCGGTCTGGACGAGCTCATGAAGAACCGCACCACGCTCATCATCGCGCACCGCCTGTCCACCATCGCGGACGTGGACACCATCATCACCCTAGACCGCGGCCGCATCTCCGAGATTGGCGCGCCAGCGGAGCTGGCGCAATCGGGCGGCATCTACGCCGAGCTGCTGCGGCTGACCCAATCCGCCTCCGCCGCCGACCGCCAACGGTTGAAAAAATACGGATTCGTCCAAGCCACCGACGAGTAAGGTGGGACGCATGCATTTCCCTAGCCTGAAAGAACTCTCTGCCCGCGGCACCCGCAAGTGGACCGTCTATGACGAGGACATCCTTCCACTGTGGATCGCTGAATCAGACTTCCTCACCGCACCGGCGGTCAAGGAGGCCATCCAAGAGGCTGTCGACGCCGAGTCCTTCGGCTACACCCCGGCACCCAAGGCCTCTGAGCTCAACGCGGCGCTAGCGGATTTCTATGAAGCGCGTTATGGCTGGCGCCCAGAACACGTCTTCTGGATCGGGGATGTGGTGCGCGGCCTGCTGCTCGGCGTGCAGTACTTCACCGAGGGCGCGGTGGCCGTGCCGGTCCCCTCTTACCCGCCGCTGCTGGAGCTGCCGGAGACCGCCGGGCGCGAGAAGATTGAGACCTCGCTGGAGCTCGACGATATCGAGCGCGCCTTTAAGGCCGGCGCCGGCTCCATCCTGCTCTCCCACCCCTATAACCCGCTCGGCATTGTCTTTGATGAGGACTGGCTGCGGGGGCTCGTGGAGCTGGCAGATAAATACGATGCCCGCATCCTCTCCGACGAGATCCACGCCCCGCTCGTCTACGAAGGCCGCCACATCCCGCTCGGCGCCTTGTCCGACCGCGTTATTACCGTCACCGCCACGTCCAAGGCGTGGAACACCGCGGGCTTGAAGTGCGCGCAGGTGATCTTCTCCAATACTGCGGATGTCGAGCGCTGGAACTCGCTGACCGGCGTGGCTAAGGACGGCACCGGCACGCTCGGTGTCTTGGCTGCGGAGGCTGCCTACCGCCACGGTGGGGAGTTCCTTGACGAGGAGATTGAGTACCTGAAGAAGACCCGCGATTGGCTGGTGGAGGAGTTACCCAAGCGCGTTCCGGGCCTCAAGACTTCCCACCCGCAGGCCACCTACCTGCTGTGGTTGGACTTTAGCGAGACCGCCATTGGGGATAACCCGAAGCCTGCGGCCTGGGTGCGCGAGCACGCCAAGGTAGCCCTCAATGAGGGTGTCACCTTCGGCACGGGCGGTGAGCATCATGCCCGTCTTAATTTTGCAACCTCCCGTGAGCTGCTCGAAGAGGCACTCGACCGGCTGGAGAAAGCATTTAGCTAAAATTTACATCTCATGTCATGGGCATTATCCTTAGAAAAATGTCCATTAATGACGTTCAGGCCCCCGCCCAGTCCGCTTCGAAGACGAGCTCCCCCATCGGCATCGTCATCGTTGCCTCCCTCATGCTCTTCTCCATGTTCTTCGGAGCGGGCAACCTCATCTTCCCGCCGGAGGTCGGTGTCTCCTCCGGCACCAACTTCTGGCCGGCCACCATGGGCTTCCTCGCCGCTGGCGTAGCCCTGCCGGTCTTGGCGGTGATCGCGGTGGCCATTTCCGGCCAGTCCGTGCGGGATATCGGAAACCACGGCGGCAAGATCTTCGGAGTGGCCTTCTCCGTCATCGCCTACCTGGCCATCGGCGCGTTTTACGCCCTGCCGCGTACCGGCGCGGTATCCATGGAAACCGCGATTACCCCGCTGCTCGGCTGGGAGGGAACTTTTGCCAACGGCGCCTTCAACGTCGTCTTCTTCCTCATCGCTTTAGCCCTGGCCTGGCGCCCCAACAACATCATTGACACCTTGGGCAAGTTCCTCACCCCGGCGCTGGTCATCCTGCTCGCCGCCCTCATTACGTTGGCCACACTGGCCAACCCCCGCGTTCCCGGCACCCCGACTGAGGAGTACGCCTCCGCGCCCTTCGTCACAGGCCTCTTCGAGGGCTACAACACCATGGATGCCATCGCGGGCCTGGCATTCTCCATCGTCATCGTGACTTCGCTGCGCTCCAAAGGTTTCTCTACTGACCGTGCGCTGCTGCGCGGAACCATCACTTCCGCCGTCATCGCCGGCGCGCTGCTTGCCGCTATCTACCTGGGCCTGGCGTGGATCGGCCAAACCATGCCGAATGGTTCCTCCTATGATTCCGGCGCCGCCTTGCTTGCCGACGCCTCCAATCTCACCATGGGCAACGTCGGCCAGGCCGTCTTCTCCGCCATCGTCATCCTGGCATGCATGACCACCGCCGTGGGCCTGATTTCCGCCACCTCGGAGTTCTTCGCCCTGCTCGTGCCGAAGACCACCTACCACTTCTGGGCTTGCCTATTTACCGCGCTGTCCATCGCCTTCGCCTTCCAGGGCCTGGATACGGTGCTCGCCATCGCGGTCCCCTTCATCGTGTTCTTGTACCCGCCGGCTATCTCCCTGATCGCGCTGACGCTTCTGCAACCAGCAGTTAAGAAGTGGGTCACCTTCTACTGGGGCTTCCGACTGGCGCTGTGGGTTTCCGTCCTGTGGTCCGCCGCCACCTCCTTCGGCGCCCCGCTTGGCTTCTCCCCTGGCCAAGACGTTGGCCTGGGCTGGGTAGTTCCCACGCTCCTCGCATTTTCTATCGGCGTTATCATCGACGTTGTATCTACATCCTCGTCGAAGAAAAGTGAGTAGTTCATGACGCCCCGCGCCGCCCTATCCATCCTCGATTTCTGCACCATCTACCCGGGGGAATCTCCTTCCCAGTCCATGGCCAGGTCGGTCGAGCTGGCGCAACAAGCGGAGGCCTTGGGCTTTGAGCGCATGTGGTACACCGAGCACCACAACATGCCCTCTATTTCCTCCTCCGCCCCGGCGGTTCTCATCGCCCACATTGGCGCGAAGACCGAGCGCATCCGATTGGGCTCCGGCGGCATCATGCTGCCGAACCACGCGCCTTATGTCATCGCTGAACAATTCGGCACCCTCGCCGAGCTCTACCCCGGCCGCATCGACTTGGGCCTGGGCCGCGCACCCGGCACCGATATGAAGACCTTGGGCCGCGCCCTGCGCCGCGATAGAAACGCCGCCGAGCGCTTCCCCGAGGACGTCAAGGAGTTGCAGGGCTACCTTTCCGGCAAATCTCTCATCCCCGGCGTGAAGGCCATCCCCGGCCACGGCACCAACGTGCCGATCTACATCCTGGGGTCCTCGCTCTTCGGCGCCTCCCTGGCCGCCAAATATGGCCTGCCTTATGCCTTCGCCTCGCACTTCGCCCCGCAGCATCTGGAAGCCGCCACGGCTTATTACCGCGAGAATTACCAGCCTTCCGAGGCCCACCCCGAGCCCTATGTCATCGCCGGCGTCAACGTCACCGCGGGGGATGACGCCGAGGAGGAATTCGAAAAGGTCTGCTTCCGCCGCGTGAAGGCTTTCGTCAGCCGCGGCAGGCAGCTCAGCGACGACGACGTCGCCCGCATCATCGACTCCCCTCAGGGCCAGCAGATCATCAGCATGCTGCAGTACTCCGCCGTTGGAAATGTAGAGCACGTGCGCGAGTACCTCACCGACTTCCAGAAGTTGGCTCAGGCGGATGAGCTCATGATCTCCCTGCAATCCACAAGCCACAAGGCAGCGTTGGGTAATATGGCAAACCTGGCACAAGCGTGGCAGATGTAGGCGTACGCGCAGGCGCGCGTACGCACATCTTTGCCCGTCACAGCGTTGTTCTACATAGAGGAGAATTTCGGTGGCCCTTCGCCGTACACAACAACACAGCATGATCGCTGATTACCTGCGCAACCTCATTCGCAGCAAGAAACTTTCTCCTGGTGATTTCCTGCCCAGCGAGGCCGAGCTCTGCGAGCAATTCTCCTCCTCCCGCGGCCCCGTGCGCCAAGCCGTCGCGGCACTGCGCTCGGAAGGCCTCATCTCCTCCGGCCGCGGCCGCCGCTCTGTCGTCCTCGGCCGTTTTACCTCGGAGTCCTTCGACTCCATTTATTCCGTGACGCACTGGCTGCGCGAGCGCGGCTTCGAGCCCGGCGCGTCCACCTTGTGGCTGGGGCGCTCCTCCTCCCGCGGCCCCGTGCGCCAAGCCGTCGCGGCACTGCGCTCGGAAGGCCTCATCTCCTCCGGCCGCGGCCGCCGCTCTGTCGTCCTCGGCCGTTTTACCTCGGAGTCCTTCGACTCCATTTATTCCGTGACGCACTGGCTGCGCGAGCGCGGCTTCGAGCCCGGCGCGTCCACCTTGTGGCTGGGGCGCTGCCCTGCTTCCGAGCAGGAAGCCGAGTTCTTGCGGGTAGAGACAGGTTCCCCCGTAATCTTTGTGCACCGAGTGCGCAGCGCCAACGGCATGCCCATCGCCATCGAGCGCATGTTCTTCCCACTGGACGTGGGCAGCCACATCCTCAACTTCGATGCCGACAACGAGTCTGTCCACGATCACCTACGTAAGCAGGGCGTGGACTTCGACAACGTCAATCGCGAGCTCTCCCTCGCGTCCGCCAGCGAGGAAGATGCGCGCTCCCTTAATGTCGAGCCCGGCACCCCGCTGTGGCGCCTGCACTTGGACATCTCAGATCACTCTGGTCATCCCGTCGAGTGCACCGAAATCCTGTACCTCGGGGACCGCCTGACGCTGGGCATGACGAGCGTGCGCGGAAGCACCTCCCCGCTCGAGGTCAAGTTGTCGGAAGGATGATGAGAGCCTGGATTGGTGCGCTGGGGCTGGTCGTGGGGGCGTCGTTAAGCGCGTGTTCTGCCGGCTCCACGGCAGTGGTTGATTCTGACTCCTCTGCGCTGACGCTGGCCACCACGACGCCGGCGACCTCCCTGGATTTCACCACCGTCGGCGGCGCCGCCATCCCGGCAGCACTCATGAGCAACGTCTACGAGACCCTGGTGCGCATCTCCCCGGAGGGAGAGATTGTCCCCGGGCTCGCCGAATCCTGGGAGGTCGAGTCCACACGCTATACCTTCCACCTGCGTGAGGCTTCCTTCTCCAACGGCGAGGCTTTCACCGCGCACACCGCCGCGTGGTCCATCAACGCGGTGAAGACGGAGTGGACGAACGGCATTAGCGCCCAGATGGACGTGGTGGAATCCGCCACGGCTGTCGACGATCACACGCTCCTCGTCACCCTTAAACGGCCCTCCGCCGGGTGGTTATGGTCCATGGGCACCGCCATCGGTGCTATGCGCACTCCCACCGAAGCGGTGGGCACCGGCCCCTTTGCCGTCGCGGGCTTCTCCCCCAACGAATACATCGCGCTGCGCGCCCGCCCAGACTACTGGGGGACCCCGGCGAAGGAAGACATCACCATCCGCTACTTCCCGGATTCGCTGACCGCGGTCAACGCCCTGCGCTCCGGCGGGGTTGATGCGGTGTGGGGCGTGCAGAACCCGGAGCTGCTCGACACGCTCGATGACTCCATCGAGACCGCCGTGGGCACCACGAACGGCGAGGTGTTGCTGTCCATGAATAACCAAGCAGCACCTTTCGACGACCCCCTCGTGCGCCGCGCCGTGGCCTATGGCATCGACCGCCGGGCCGCCAACGAGATCCTCTGGGAAGGCCGCGCGCAGGATACCGGTGGCTCACCCGTCCCGCCGACTGATCCCTGGTTTAGTGGGAAGGACTACTACCCCTTTGAACCGGCGCGCGCCCGCGCGCTGATGGAGGAGGCCGGCGCGGTGGGCACGCCGCTCACACTCACGGTACCGAGCCTGCCCTATGCGCAAACACTCTCCGAGTTCCTCTACTCCCAGCTGGAGGAGATGGGCTTTGAGGTCACGCTGGAAACTGCCGAGTTCCCCGCCGTGTGGCTGAGCCAAGTTATGGGCGCGAAAGACTATCAGATGTCGCTCGTCGCGCACGTCGAGCCGCGCGATATCCCCACCATCTTTGGCAACCCGGACTATTACCTCGGCTATGATTCGCCGCAGGCCCGCACGCTGTTGGAGCAGGATGACATGACGGGTGCGGTCGACCAGATCATGGAGGACATGCCCGCTCTGACGCTGATGAATATGCCCAATATCGTGCTCTACCGCGAGGGCCTGATCGGCCTGCAGCCGAACCAAATCACCGATGCCATTGAGTTGCGGGGCGTGCGATGAGAATACTGCGCTTCCTCGGCACCATGTGGGCTGCCTCCATCATCATTTTCCTGCTCATGCGGGCCGTGCCCGGCAACCCGGCGCGCGTGGCTTTGGGCGTCAACGCCACCGATGAGGCCGTGGAAAAGCTAACGCACTCCATGGGCTTGGACCGCCCGCTTCTCGTCCAATACCTAGAGTGGATGAAAGGGCTGTTGACCGGCAACTTCGGCATCTCCCTGTCCTCGCAGCAGGACATCACTCCGCTGGTGATTGACCGCGCGCAGGTTACGCTGTTGCTCATCGGGCTGGCCATTGTCCTCGCCCTAGCCGGGGCTATTCCCATGGGCATCCTGCTCGCCCGCTTTCGCCTCCCTGTGCTCAATGCGGCCACGCAGCTGGGCATCGCGGTGCCCAGCTTCTTAGTCGGTATCCTGCTGGTCGCGGTCTTCTCCGTGCACCTGGGTTGGCTGCCGGCGAATGGCTGGCAGCTGCCGCGCGAGGGTTTAAGCCACCTCGTCCTGCCGGTCATCTCGTTAGCACTGGTGCAAGGCGCCATGCTCACGCGCTACGTGCGCGCCACCCTCCGCGAGGAGATGGACAAGGACTATATCCGCACCGCCCGCTCCCTGGGTGAATCCCGCACCGGGGCGCTGGTCCGCCACGGCCTGCGCAATGCCGCTTTGCCGGTGCTCACTGTCACCGGCGTGCAGTTAAGCACCTTGGTGGTGGGCGCGGTGGTCATCGAGAATGTCTTCGTCATCCCGGGTCTGGGCTCGCTGCTTCTCGACGCCGTCTCCACCCGCGACCTCACCACCGTCCAGACCCTCATCATGGTTTTCGTGACTTTCACGCTGACCGTCAACCTGCTCACGGACCTGGCCTACCGGGTCATCGATCCGCGGCTGAAGGAGGCGCGATGAAGCCCGGCTATATTCTGGTGGGCCTGACTGTCCTATTCGCCCTGGTCTCTCTGGTGTGGACGCCCTATGACCCGAACCTCATCTCCCCCGACCGCCTGGCCGGCCCCAGCCTGGAGCACCTCATGGGCACCGACCGCTTCGGGCGCGATACCTTCTCCCGCATCCTCGCCGGTGCCCAGATCACCGTGCTGGTGGGAGTGGTAGCGGTGGCCATCGCTGCGCTCATCGGGGTGCCACTCGGCATCATCGCCGGGATGCGCGGTGGTGGCTTCATCATGGCGGCCACCGACCTGCTACTCGCCTTCCCGGCGCTGCTGCTGGCCATCGTCGCCGGCGCGGTGTGGGGCTCGTCGACGCTCACGGCGACCATCGCCATCGGCATCGCCGGCATCCCTTCCTTCATCCGGGTCACGCGCTCCGGCACGCTGCAGATTATGACGCAGGACTATATCGCGGCCGCCCGCATCTCACGCGTGCCGCCGGCGCTCATCGCGTGGCGCCACGTCCTACCCAACCTCGGCGGCATCGTGGCTATCCAGGCCTCCGTCTACTTTGCGCTGGCCGTCCTCGCCGAGGCTGGCCTGTCCTACCTCGGCCTGGGCACCGCCCCGCCGACCGCCTCGTGGGGACGCATGCTGCACGACGCCCAGCCCCTCCTGGCCACCCACCCCCTCCAGGCGCTGTGGCCAGGGCTGGCCATCGCCGGCACCGTCCTCGGATTCAACCTGCTAGGAAGCCATGCTGACCGTCACTGATCTGCGCGTGGGCCCTGTCGGCCCCATCTCCTTATCCATTGCACCCGGCGAACGCGTCGGCCTCATCGGCGATTCCGGCAGCGGCAAGTCCCTCACCGCCCTAGCCATCATGGGGCTGTTGCCCGACCACCTGCAGGCCACCGGATCCATCCGCTTCAACGGCCAGGAGCTGCTGAGCATGCGCGACCGTGACCTGCGCAAGCTGCCGCTGGCCATGGTCTTCCAAGAACCCATGACCGCGCTCGACCCGTTGATGAAGGTCCCCGGCTTCAACCGCTTCCCGCACCAGCTCTCCGGCGGGCAACGCCAGCGCGCGCTCATTGAGATGGCCATGGCCCGCCATCCCAAGCTCCTCATCTGCGATGAGCCAACCACCGCCCTGGATCCCTTCACCCAGGAGGAAATCCTCTCCACCATCGTGGATGCCGCGGACAGCGAAGACACAGCGCTGCTGTTTATTAGTCATGACCGGGACGTCGTCAAGCGCGTGTGCGACCGCGTCGTGCGCATCGGTGAGCTCACCGCTCCCGACCTCACCCCGCCGCCCATGCCCACCCTGGGCGAGCCCGTCATCGAGCTCAAGAACGTGACCAAGACCTACCGCGGGGTGACCGCGCTGGACGACGTCTCCCTCGCCGTCCGCGAGGGCGAGCGCCTCGGCATCGTCGGCGGTTCCGGCTCCGGCAAATCCACGCTGCTCAAGCTGCTCACGGGGCTAGCGGAGCCGACCTCGGGGACGGTGGCGGTGAAGAAGCGTGTGCACATGGTCTTCCAAGACCCTAAGGGCTCGCTCAACCCGCGCATGCCTATCTGGAAGATCGTGGCCGAGGGCGGCGGGACGCGCGAAGAAGCCGAGGCGGTGCTGCGGGAGGTCGGCATCGAGGGCTTCGAGCGCTATCCCCGGGACTTCTCCGGCGGGCAGCGCCAACGCATTTCGCTGGCGCGCGCCGTGGTGGGCAAGCCGGAGATTCTGCTGGCGGACGAGGCCGTCTCGGCGCTGGACGCCACTTCGCGGGCCCAGGTCCTCGAGTTGCTACAGCACGTGACGAAGGACATGACGCTGGTCTTCGTCTCCCACGACATCGACGTCGTGCGCCACTTATGCCCCACGGTGGCGGTCCTGCAGGACGGCCGGCTCGTGGATCGCGGCGAAACGAGTAAGGTGTTCTCCCGATATGGAACACCCACTGCCGCAACGTCCTAATGCACTTCAGCTCTTTACCGCCTTTAACACCTCCGCGCGCCGCTGGCCCGGTGCCCTGCGCGCGGCGTTGGCGATCATTATCCCCGGCGGGATCGCTGTAGCGACGGGCCACCCGGATGCGGTACTGCTCATTTCGGCGGGCGCGTTCTCCGTCATTTATGGCGAGGGGCACCCCTACCGCACGCGACGCCGCGTGATCCTCACCGCTGGCGGACTGCTCACGCTGGCGGCCACGGCCGGTTCCCTCGTCGGCGTGCATGGGCTGGCGCTGTCCGCGGTGTTTACGGTGGCTCTAGCAACCATCGGCGCGTTCGTGCAGAATGCGCTGCGGCTGCCGCCGCCGGGTTCCTTCTTCATCGTGATGGTGGCCGGTGGTTCCACGATGCTGCGTGGGGTCTCGCCGTGGGAGGTGGCCGCGTGGAGCCTGGCCGGCGTGTTGGCCAGCTACGTGCTGGGCATGCTGCCGCGTTTCCGGGATCCGCACGGTCCGGAGACCCGCGCGGTGGCCGCGCTGGAGAAGGCCGCCGATGCCTTCGTGAACTCCGATAGCGATTTCCTGGCTCGCCACCACCAGGCGCAGTCCGCCATTTCCACGGCGTGGCAAACGCTTGCCGACGCCGGCGTCATCCGCGGCGGCCGCATCCGCCACCCCGCCCAGGCGGAGCTGGTGCACCGCGCGCTAGCCGCGCAGCAGCGCATCGTGGCTCACCACAAGCAGGTCGGCGGCAACTCGGATGAGCTCTCTGATTCCCCCACCTACGTGGACCCGGACCGCACCAGCATCCCACACACCAAGCCGACGATGCGCTACCGCTTCTACCGCGCCGCGGTGGGCAATTCCCACGGGGTGGTGACAGCGGAAAAGATCGCGCTTGGTGGCCTGGCCACCGCGTTCATTGGCATGGCGCTGGGGCTCAACCGGCCGGACTGGGGCGCGGTCTCGGTGCTCCTGCTCTTGCAGTGGGGGCCGGACCGGGTTCCGGGAACGATTCGCGGTGTGCAACGTATGCTGGGCTCCGTCTTAGGCGTGTGTGTCTTTGCGCTCATTGCCTCTTTCAGCCCGCACGGCTGGGGGTTGGTGCTCGCGTTGGCCTTCTGCCAGTTCTGCGCGGAGATTCTGGTGGTGAAGAACTACGCGCTATGCGTCATCTTCTCCACTCCCCTGGCACTGCTGATGGGCAATTCTTCGGAGCACATGGCCCACACCATCGGCTCGCGTATGGCGGAGATTGGGCTCTCCGTGGTCGTGGCGATGCTCTTCTTGTGGCTGTGGAAGCCGCGCGCCCAGCTGACCAACCACTACCGCCTGCAAACGCGCTGTTTCGAGGCGATGGCCGCCCTGCTCGGCGCACTACTCATCAAGACCCCCGAGGAAGCGCTGGCACAGCGGCGCGACCTGCACTACGAGTTGCTTTCGGAACGGCGCAGCATCCAGTCGCTGGCGACCAATCACTCCGATATCAGCGAGTTCTGGGAGCGCCACACCGCCTTGCAACCGGCCGGATACTTCCTCTTAGATTTCTGCGTGGTCAATCCGCTGTCGCAGCCCAGCCGCGCGGAGCTGGACACGCTCATCGCGAAAATCACCGCAGCGGAAATGCGGTCCTAACCTCCTAGCACGGGCAACCCCCGGTTGCCCGCGAATTATTTCACCGATAGCAACAGGTTCGGGTCGAGTACGTGTTCCTCCACGCGCTCGAAGCAAGCGAAGGCTTCCTCCAGCTCACGGACATTCTCATCAAAATTAGGCAGCGACATGACATTCCAATCGACGCAGAAATAAATGCCTTCATCCTAGCTCACACCACTGTCATTGTGCGCACCTGCGATAATGGTGAGGGTGAACACTCGAAAATCTACAGGTCCACCCGTTGGCATCTATCCTCACGACATGCACCCCGGCTTGGTTCCGGGTATCGGTGTGGAGGATCAACGCAACGCTTTCGCCCTTGACAAGGTCCCTTTTTTCAGCACCGCTACTTTCATCGTAGCCTTCATCGTGTGGGGAATTAGCTCACCAGAATCCGTCTCGGCCGCATCCTCCACCGCCTTTTCCTGGGCCATCACCAACGCCGGCTGGCTGCTCAACATCACCATGATGATGGCCGTAGCCACCATGCTCTACATCGGTTGCTCCCGCCTAGGCCGCATCAAGCTCGGTACTGATGACGAAGAGCCCGAGTTCGGTTGGTTCAGCTGGGTTGCCATGATGTTTGGCGCCGGCATCGGCGTCGGCATCTTCTTCTACGGCCCCTCGGAGCCGCTGTCGCACTACCTCACCCCGCCGCCCCACACAGTCGACGGCAACAGCGTCGAGGCCCTGCACCAGGCCATGGTCCAGGCGCACTACCACTGGGGAATCTCGCCCTGGGCGGCGTACGCCCTGGTCGGCGGAGCCATCGCCTATTCCTCCTACCGCCGCGGGCGCGTGCCTCTGGTGTCCTCCATTTTCAAGCCGCTGTTCGGCTCCCGCGATACCGACGGCCCGCTGGGCAAGCTTATCGACGTCCTCGCCCTCGTCGCCACGCTCTTCGGCACCGCCGCCACACTGGGTCTTTCCGCTATCCAGATCGGCCAAGGAGTATCCATCATCCGCGGCGCCGGCCCGCTGACCAACTCCGTGCTCATCGTGATCATTGCGGTCCTTGGCTGCGGCTTCATCATCTCGGCGGTCTCGGGTGTCTCCCGCGGCGTGCGCTATCTCTCCAATTTCAACATCACGGTGACACTCGGCTTGGTCATCTTTGTCTTCTTCACCGGTCCGACCTTGCACATGCTCAACCTCGTGCCCTCCGGCATCGTGACCTACATCGACCAGCTTTTGCCGATGATGGCCAAAGGCCTGTCCTGGGGAGATGAGACCATCGAGTTCCAGTCTTACTGGACCGCCTTCTACTGGGCATGGTGGATTGCCTGGACGCCGTTCGTCGGCATGTTCGTGGCCCGTATCTCCCGCGGCCGCACGCTACGCGAATTCACGGCAGTGACGGTCTTCGCTCCCTCCCTCATCCTCATTTTGGCCTTCACCATCTTCGGTGGCACAGCCATCACCTTTAAGCGCGAGAACCTGCCCAACTTTGATGGCTCCGCCTCCGGCGAACAGGTGCTCTTCGCCATGTTCGACAACCTGCCGCTGAGCAGCATCACACCCTTCATTTTGATCCTGGTGCTGGCGGTCTTCTTCATCACCTCCGCCGATTCCGCTTCGGTCATCATGGGAACCATGTCCTCCAAGGGAAACCCTGCCCCCAACAAGTTCATCGTCATTTTCTGGGGCCTGTGCATGATGGGCATTGCCGTAGTCATGCTGCTGACCGGCGGCGAAGACGTACTCACCGGCCTGCAGAACCTGACCATCCTGTCTGCCCTGCCCTTCTGCATCGTGCTGCTCGTCATGATGGTGGCCTTCATCAAGGACCTGCGCTCCGACCCGATGTTCATCCGCCGCGCCTACGCGCGTGCCGCGGTGGAAAACGCCGTCGTGCGCGGCATCGAGGAGCACGGCGATGACTTCGAGCTCACCGTCGAGCATGCAGACGAAGGCCGCGGTGCCGGCTCCGACTTCGACTCCTCAGCGCACCGCTATACGGACTGGTACCAGCGCACCGATGAAAAGGGCGAGAATGTAGACTACGACTTCGGCACCGATACCTGGGCCGATGGCTACGAGCCAGACGCCGAGCAGAAGGAGAAATAAATGGGGTTGCCTGAAAACGTCGTCCTCGACGGCTACACCCTCATCGAGCAGCATGAAATCGACCACGAGTTTCTCATCAACGGCTCCCCGCTCACCGCGACAACTCCCGTTCTTTTCGCACTCAGCATCGGCGGCATGCTCCTCGTGGCCGCGAGCTTCTTTCTGCGCGGTACCCGCCGCTTTATCACCGGCCTCCTCGGCGCAGTGCTGACTCTCACGAAGCTGTGGTGGATGCCCATCGCGCTTGCCCGCCAGTTCGACGACGGCCAGGTCTTCGGCTATACGCTCAAGTACTACCCCCAATACTGGCCCGTAGCATCCATCATCGTGGTCGGCATCGCGTTAATCGGCCTGGTCTCCGCGTTTTTCTTCCGGCGCTAACGCGACTCCAACACCGCGATCGCAATGTGCACCCGATTGGTACCGCCCAGTTTGTCCAAGATGTGCTTGATATGGGTCTTAACCGTGGTCACGGAGACGTAGAGCTGTCCGGCAATCTCCTGGTTGTCTAGACCCTGGGCCACGAGTTGCGCCACGCTGTTCTTCCTGCGCCGCCGGCCGGGAATTGCGCACGGCGTGGTGTGGGACTTTGCCGTCTCCGGGCTCGCGGTGGAGCTCAATACAAACATGACCCACCTTCTCGCGCGCGGGCCTAGAGTGGCTGGACAGTGCGGGTTACGCTCCCTTCAATGAGGAAGTTCGGATACCGCCGGCGCGATCTCAGCGGTGGTCATCCGATTGGTATCCAACCCGCTCTCCCACTCGCTGTTCACCGGTCTTAGCGCCTATGGCCGATCCCAGAAACAGCCTGTGCGCTGGCTCATTGCTGCCATCGCGGTGCACGTGACGAACAACCTCTTCCCGTCGCTAAGCACCGCGTTCGACGACGCCATCTGGCCCCTCCTCGCCGGCATGGTCGTCGTGCTAGCCGTGTGGATAGCCACCATCTGGGGTGTTATTGCGCTGCGGAAGAAGGCGGCTGCGCATTCGCCCCTGTCCCCTGCACCGGCGCGCGCATAGCCTTCGTGGCCGGGGAGGGATGAGCGTCCTCGGCGGCGAGGCGCTCAAAGGCCACCGCCGCCAGGGCTGCGGCTTGGTCTCCCAGGACCGAATCATCGAAGCGCACCAGCGGTGAGTGGTTCCACTCGCGCATGTGCTCCGGGGTGTGCGGATCTCCCGTACCGAACCACATGAAGGTGCCCGGAACCTGGGATAACACCGCGCCGAAGTCCTCCGAGGCCATCATCGGGGTGTCCATGGTCAGCACATTTTCCGCACCGAACATGCCTGCCCACAACGACGCCGCGAACTGATCCTCGCGTTGTGAGGTCTTCGTCGCCGAATACAAAACCTCAAAGTCCACCTTTGCGGTACAACGATGCGAGGCCGCCACGGAGCTTGAGACCTCGATGATCATTTGGCGGACGGCATCGATGTGTTCGTCGCGAAGCACGCGCACCGTCGCGCCCAGCTCCGCCTTGTCCGGGATGACGTTGACCGCGCCGTCGCCCGCGCGCAAGTTGGTCACCGTGATGACAATCGGCGAGTTCGCGTCGAAGCGCCGGGTCAGCGCCACCTGCAGCGCCACCTGGATCTCCGCCAAGGCCGCGACGGGATCGATAGCATCATGTGGGCGCGAGCCATGCCCACCTTTGCCGTAGACGGTAATCCCTAGGTTGGACGACGAGGCCATCATCGGGCCGGCGATGTGGTGGAAGGTGCCCCGATCCTGCGGGCCGACGTGCAAACCGTAGGCGGCGATGGGGCGGCGGCCAGCAGCGTCGAGCACGCCCTCATCAATCATCGGCTGCGCACCACCCGGGCCTTCCTCGCCCGGCTGGAACATGAAGATGACATCGCCCAACAGCTCCTCGCGGTGGCGGCAGAGCATCTTGACCGCGCCGATCAGCCCGGCCGTGTGCAGGTCGTGGCCGCAGGCGTGCATGTTGTTATTCGTCGAAGCGAAAGGGCTGCCCGTCTGCTCGCGCACCGGAAGACCATCCATGTCCGCGCGCAGCAGCACCGAGACGGGACGCTCTCCGCGCTTGCCGCCGCGCAGCACCGCGACGACGGAGCTCAAGTCGCGCCCGAGCTGGATCTCCAGCGGTAGCCCTTTAAGAGCTTCGAGCACCTTCTCCTGCGTGCGCGGCAGGTGCAGCCCGACCTCCGGGTTCTGGTGCATATCGCGACGGAACTCCTGCAACTCCGGAAGCAGCTCCCAGCCTTCCTCCACGAACACTTGGCTGGCCAAACGCTCCCCCAGCTTGGCCGAAACCATCGGAAGCGGTGGCAGTTGCTGACGGTGGCGCGGTGCCATCTTCATGGTGTCATCCTTTCCGAGCATGTGCGCCGAGCATACCGGAAACTGTATTAAAGTAACGGTCTATGAAGCTTCTCTCTGCGCTTTTGAGCAGCGCACTTCTCATGTCTTCTGCCCCTGCTTACCAGGAATCCAGCCGCCATGAGCAATCCTCTCGCTGGGGCGTGGACGCAACGTTCAGCATCCTCAACGCCATGGGTTCCTCCTCGCACCTTCTCACCGATTTGTTCACATCGGAACAGGAGGGCTATCCGTACCCGGTGGATGCGTCGATAAGCACGGCGTCCGTTGTCTCCCGCACCCCGACCGATGAGCCTGGCCGGGAAAAGTGGCTCGTGGCCTCGCCGTCCATGGGACGTGAGATTCCCGTCGACGTCGTCCTCGGCAGCGGCGGCCCGGTGGTGTACTTCCTGGAAGGTGTCGACTCCCCGGAAACCTCCAACTGGATCACCAAGGGGCATGTGCAGCGCGTCTTCGGTGAGTCCGACGCCAGCATCGTCATCCCCTCCCAAGGCGCTGGTTCCATGTGGACGGACTGGAATCAGGACGACCCCAAGCTGGGCCGCAACAAATGGAACACCTTCGTCACGCAGGAGCTTGCGCCGGTGGTTGAGGCGGAGCTGAACCACAACGGCAAGCGCGGGATCATCGGCTTGTCGATGGGCGCGTCCGGCGCGGTCATGATGGCCAACAACCACCCGGGATTCTTCGATGCGGTGGCGGGGATTTCCGGTTGCTATTCCACGACGAGCACGGTGGGTCAAGGAACGGTTGACCTGACGGTGGGCAGCCTCGGTGGCAACCCACGGAACATGTGGGGCCCGCACGGCTCGCCGGACTGGCTGCGCAATGATGTCGCAGCGAACCCGGAGGGGCTGCGCGGTACGACGCTGTATCTCTCCGCTGCCACTGGCGCGTGGACGGATGAGGAGATGGCGGCCTACCCCGACAAATCCCTCGACGATCGCATTGGCGGAACCTTGTTGGAGGCCGGCTCAAAGCGGTGCACGGAGGAGTTTTCCGCCGCGCTTGACGACGCCTCCCTCCCCCACACCACCGACTACCTCGACGCCGGGGTGCACGACTGGGTGATGTTTGGCAAGCAATTGCAGCCGGCGTGGGACGCGATTAAACCGGCGCTGTACTAGCGACGACCCCACCGCCCAAGCCTGTCGGCCCGAAAGGCTCTCCCCTTTCTGAGGCCTATCTCCCGTCCCCCCAGTCACCGTTCAGCCAGCCCTAGCCAACCCTCTCTCCGCCCTTGGTCGGTGTTTCATCCCGTCTGTGAGCAGGTTATTTGCTCTTCCGGTTGCGGGGTGGCTAGACCTGTTTTAGTCTCTGTGCCCATGGGGGATATCGAAACCTACCTCCGCCTACGCAACTCGGGGATTGCGCTGGTGGAACATATACCTGGCACACCCGATGAGCTCCGCGCGCTCGGCGCGGATGCCGCCGATGCCACCGAACTTGCCGGCCTACACCAGGTCTACTTCGGCCCCACCCGCTTTAGCGGCAAACAACGCAAAGCCCGCCACGCAGCACTCGCCCAGAAACACAGCCTCGGCACCCTCACACTGATTGAAACCTACACCGCACGCGTGAAAAAGACCCTGGATGCCTGGAACCTCCGCGCAAAACTCGCCGCCACACCCGCACACCGCATCCCACATGTTGCCGCCGCACGGCTTAAAGAACTGCGTGCTAAAAGAACCGCCAAACCAGGCGTGCGCATCACCTACAGATCCGAAGGCCCCAACACGCTCTCCATTACCGACGATGCCACCACGATTGCCAACATGCGCGCAATCTTAGAATCCACCAACACCACCGACCTCCTTCAAGCCGCCAATGACGTCTTCTTCAAAGAAGGCACTGGATCCACACCCGCGGTGCGCACCCAAGTCATCGTCACATTAAATGAGTTGGACCAGATCATCAGCGGCGAGGGTGATGAAATAGAGCTCAACCTGACTAACGGCGCGCGCATGACCGGGGCAGAATTCTTAACCCACACGTTTGCCGAAATAGGCTACGCCACCATCGTCCACCCTCTTGACGGGCCCATCAACACCTGGCGACTATCGCGCGGAGCAAACCTCAACCAACGCCTTAGCCTGCACGCGGAATTCCACACCTGCTCAAGACCAGGCTGCAACAAACCAGCCGATTACTGCCAAGTCCACCACCTCATCCCCTGGCAAGCAGGTGGCTTTACCAACATCAAGAACCTGACCTTCCTGTGTGCCTACCACAACGGTATTAACGACGATGACCCTTCAAGGCCTACCGGGCGTGGCTACATGTACCGGCTGAATACCGGAGTGTCCTTCATCCCACCCTGGGGTGCACCGATAACCGCAATGCCGGAATACCAAGAAGGGACCTGACCCCTGTTAGGTAGACACCTGATATCCAGCCCTGTTGGGTTGGGAAGAAAGGTAATCTACCACCATGCCTAGGTACTCCGAACAGTTCAAACGTGATGCTGTGGCCCTCTACGAAAACAATGAGGACCTCTCACTTCACGCGGCTTCAGCAGAGCTAGGAATCAATCGTTCCTCACTTTATTCCTGGCTTAAGCAGTACGGCACCGGCAAGCGTGTCCGCACAAAAAGCATGCGCGACAAGGCACAGGCGACGACTGATTCTGAGCGGATCCGCCAGTGAGACAAAAGAAGTCTCTAAGCTTCGTGAAGAACGCGACATCCTGCGTAAGGCCGCGAAGTATTTTGCTTAAAGAGACACGCTGGTAATCCGCTTCCAGTTTGTCTATGACCATCGAACCGAGTACTCGGTCAAGCGGATGTGCCACGTGTTAAAGCTCAATCGCTCCTCGTTCTACAAATGGGTCAACACCCGCGAAAAACGCAGGTTAAAGATGTGTTCGGATGCTCTTATTGGTGCACGAATCAAGAGCATCTTCGATGATGAGCACGGGCTTTATGGTGCTAAACGCATCGCTGCAAGCCTTAAAGCCGATACGGACTTTCCTCCGATCAATCACAAGAAGGTCGCACGCATTATGAAATCCATGGGGCTAAAAGGCTTTACTAAACAACGTCGATGTGTCACTACCAGGCGCAAGCCTGGTCATCGAGTCATGCCAGATTTAGTAGGCCGCAAATTCACCGCTGATAAGCCGAACCAGGTGTATGTAGGCGATATCACCTACCTGCCGTGTAAGGGAGGCAAGAACATGTACCTTGCCACAGTCATCGACGTCTACTCGCGCAAACTTGTCGGTCATGCGCTCGCCGATCACATGCGGGTATCGCTGGTTATCGAAGCTTTGTCCCATGCCAGCAAGGTTCGCGGAAGCCTTAAAGGGGTAATTTTCCATTCTGATCATGGCAGTGTGTACACCTCACAGGCTTTTCAAGACCACTGCACCCAACTTGGTGTTCGCCAATCCATGGGAGCAGTGGGAACGAGTGCCGATAATGCCCTGGCAGAATCGTTTAACGCCACTTTAAAGCGTGAAGTTCTGCGAGATAGGAAAGTTTTTGACAATCCCATCATCTGCCGCCAAGAAGTCTTCCGATGGTGCATGCGCTACAACACGCGCAGACGGCACTCCTGGTGCAACCTTCTAGCCCCCGATGACTTCGAAGCACTCACATCAGCTACACTGACCCAAGCAGCATAGCTAACCCCCGACGTGTCTACTTTCCGGGGGTCAGGCCCAAGCACTAGCCAGACTCAACACCGAAAAAGCAGCCGCAAAGGCACAGGCCACAGCCCCTGCCCAAGGATCACCGGAGCAAACCGGAAGACAGAGCCACCCAGCGCCAGACCGGCAGGCACCGGCACAACCTCCCGGAACACAAACACCAGAACAGCCACCAGACCCACCACCCGACAGCAGCTAACCCCAGCCACCACACACAGCAACAACTGAAAGGAAACGGCTTACCACCAGCACCAATACCGCCACCCGCCAACCGAGGGAAGGTTCGCGGGCACATCGGCGATCCTTCAAGACAACACCACCCACAAAACACAACAAGGCACGCAGGAAAATCGGCGAGCTTTACGCCAGCGCTACCCATCATCCAAAGCCAGACTGACGGGCAATCCGGCGACCCCAAGTCCGGCTTCACGTGCTACCGGAAGCAGCAAGAGCAACGGGGATTCTTAAGCCCTTAAAGGAGAAACCCGCCACCCAGATGCAACGGCAGTGACAGTAAGGCCGGGTTTAAGCCCTTAAAGGATGAGACGCGCCAACCAAAGCCAGACTGACGGGACCTCGGCGATCCCAGGGACAGCGCACCCGAAGACTGGAAGATGGTTGACGGAGATCTCGATGAACACCAGTTGCCTCCCGCCCACTGGCCCCATGCTGTAGGTGCACCCACAGCCCGTTAAGGGACAAGACGCACTGTCCCGCTTGTTATCGTGTTTGTACCTGCAGGAAAGACTCTTACCCAGGAAAGGGCTATTCGTGACCAACCCAGTAAGTTCGTGGAAGATTGTCACCACTATTGCAGTAGTGGGCGGTTTCCTCCTGCTCATCCTGTACGTGGGTCTGAGCCGCTATTACAACGCCCAAGAGCTCGACATGCTTGTGGAAGGTGCCAACGCCAACGGCCAGAGCTACTCGGTGACAATCCACAACCAGCTCACCGGCAGCTACTCATTCAACGCCGAGTAACCCAGCCGGAGCACCAAACTAGGTAATACGCAGAGCTAGATCATGCAAGCTCATGCGGACCAATCCAGCCCTCGACGTGGGTGAGCCGGAGCGGGGGTGAACTTCCGCCAGCGCGTGGGCGTGGGGCCTGCGCCGTCAGTGCAACCAGTGCCGGCCGTGACCACGCTGATGGATTTTGCAGGCCCGATGCCATGCTATGGGCGACGGCTTTCTTATTCAGCGTCCGTGGACAGCGCCGCGACGAAGGCCTCCTGCGGCACGGACACGGAGCCGATGGACTTCATGCGCTTCTTACCGGCCTTCTGCTTCTCCAGCAGCTTGCGCTTACGCGAAATATCGCCGCCGTAACACTTGGCCAGCACGTCCTTGCGCATGGCGCGAATGTTTTCACGCGCGATGATCTTCGAACCGATGGCCGCCTGGACGGGCACCTCGAACTGCTGACGTGGGATGAGCTCCTTGAGCTTCTTCGTCATCTTATTGCCGTACCACTGCGCGGAATCGCGGTGCACGATGGCGGAGAAGGCATCCACCGGATCGCCGTTGAGCAGAATATCCACCTTCACCAGGTCTGCCAGCTGCTCACCGGCCTCCTCGTAGTTGAGGGAGGCGTAGCCCTTGGTGCGGGACTTCAGCATGTCGAAGAAGTCGAAGATGATTTCACCCAGCGGCATGGTGTAGCGCAGCTCCACGCGGTCCTCAGACAAGTAGTCCATGCCACCCATCTGGCCGCGCTTGGACTGGCACAGCTCCATCGTCGAGCCGACGAATTCCTCCGGCACGATGATGGTCATCTTCACAATCGGCTCGTGGACCTCACGAAGCTTGCCACCGGGCCAGTCCGACGGATTGTGCACCATGGACTCTTCGCCGTCCTCCGCCACCACGCGGTAGGTCACCGAAGGTGCTGTGGAAATCAGGTCCAAGCCGAACTCGCGCTCCAGACGGTCGCGCGTGATTTCCATATGCAGCAGACCCAAGAAGCCACAGCGGAAGCCAAAGCCTAGGGCGACGGAGGTCTCGGGCTCGAAGGTGAGGGAGGCGTCGTTAAGCTGCAGTTTCTCCAGCGCATCACGCAGGTCCGGGAAGTCTGCCTGGGAGATGGGGAACAGGCCGGAGTAGACCATAGGGTTCGGGTCGGCATAGCCCTTGAGCGGCTCGCTCGCGCCATTCGACGCCCACGTAATCGTGTCACCCACCTTGGTCTCACGCACGTTCTTCACGCCAGTAATCAGGTAGCCCACCTCACCCGGGCCCAGCCCCTTACACTTCTGCATGGTCGGGCTGACAATGCCCACCTCCAGCAGCTCATGGTTGGTACCCGTGGCCATCATGGTGACCTTCTGGCGCGGGGTCAGCTTGCCGTCCATCATGCGGATATAGGTCACCACGCCACGGTAGGTGTCGTAAACGGAGTCGAAGACCATCGCGCGGGCCGGGGCATCCTCGCCGAACTCGGACGTCGGTGCCGGGATAAGCTCCGCCACCTTATCCAGCAGCTCCGGCACGCCCTCGCCGGTCTTGCCGGAAACGCGCAACACCTCTTCCGGCTCACAGCCGATGATGTGGGCAATCTCCAGGGCGTACTTCTCCGGATCGGCTGCCGGCAGGTCAATCTTGTTGAGGACCGGGATGATCTCCAGGTCATTTTCCATGGCCAGGTAGAGGTTGGCCAGGGTTTGGGCTTCGATGCCTTGGGCGGCGTCGACAAGCAGGATGGCGCCCTCACAGGCTTCGAGCGCGCGGGAGACCTCGTAGGTAAAGTCCACGTGGCCGGGAGTGTCGATCATCTGCATGACGATCTCCTCCCCCTTCATGGCACCAGATTGAGGAATCCAGGGCAGGCGCACGTTCTGCGCCTTAATGGTGATGCCGCGCTCACGCTCGATATCCATGTTGTCGAGGTATTGGTCGCGCATGTCGCGCTCCTCCACCACCTGCGACAACTGCAGGATGCGATCAGCCAGCGTCGACTTGCCGTGGTCGATGTGGGCGATAATGCAAAAGTTTCGGATCTTGGACGGATCCGTAAACGTAGTGGCCGCGAAGTTTGTAGACATGCGTTTAGAATAGACGACATGTCTAGGTTGGCCCGCATTCTCGGCATCGGAGGCCCCGAGCCTGTCGACGCCGGCCTCGAGCGCATCACCGAACGCTTGGGGTTGAACCAGAACGATTCCGTGACGGAACCCCGCAAGGCGGCCGATATTCGCGTCGAGTCTGCCGACGCCCACCCGCGCAGCGTCTTCTTCACCCCCGACATGGATGGGCAGGCTGACTCCGGGGAAGTCGTCTGGGTCTGGGCACCCTCCGATGGCAAGCAATCCCCGCCGCGCGAGCGCGCCGTGCTGATTGTCTCGCGCACGCGCACCACGGTGCTCGGCCTGCTCATCTCCCCCAACCCTGGCCACGCGAACAAGGAAGAATGGCTCGATATCGGCACCGGCGAATGGGATGAATCTGGCCGGCAGTGTTGGATCCGGATGGACCGCGTGCTGGAAATCTCCGAGGAGCAGTGCCGCCGACAGGGCACGCTCTTCCCGGAGCGACGCTTCGAGCGCATTGCCAACAGGTTGCGCTCCCGTTATCACTGGGCGTGATTTGGGAATTCAGGCCGAGCCCTGCTAATTTTTTTGGGATGCCGGGGCACGCTGGCGGTCAGGACCTTGGGTCCGCCTTCCTCGGTAAAGAATTCCTACGACTCTAAGAGGTATATCGATGGCAAACATCAAGTCCAAGCAGAAGCGCATCCTGACCAACGAGAAGTCTCGTCAGCGCAACAAGTCCGTACGCTCCGCCGTGCGTACCGAGATCCGCAAGTTCCGCGAGGCCGTCGCCGCTGGCGACAAGGCTGCAGCTGAGAAGCAGTTGCGCGTTGCTTCCCGCGCACTGGACAAGTCCGTGTCCAAGGGCGTCTTCCACCGCAACACCGCGGCTAACAAGAAGTCCGGTATGGCCAACGCCTTCAACAAGATGGCCTAAATGAAACCGCTCCTGAAGTGGGTGGGGGGAAAGCGCCAACTGCTACCCATTATCCACTCCATGCTGCCCGAGAGCTTCGACACTTATGTCGAGCCTTTCTTGGGCGGCGGAGCGGTTCTTTTTTCTTTGGCGCCCGAACGCGCCCGGGTCAATGACCTGAACACCGAGCTCATCACCGTCTACGAGGTGGTCCGCGATGACGTGGACGAGCTCATTGCCCTTTTAAAGGGCTATCCGAATGATTCGGATTTCTTCTACGAGATGCGCGCCCGCGACCGAGAGCCGGGGTTTGCGCACTTGAGTCCCGTGGAGCGGGCTGCACGCACGATCTATTTGAATAAGACCTGCTACAACGGTCTTTATCGGGTGAATAACTCGGGCCAGTTCAACGCCCCGTTTGGCCGCTATGCCAACCCGAAGATCTGTGATGAGCCGAATCTGCGCGCGGTTTCGGAGTACCTGTCCTCCCACGACGTGACGTTCTATAACGGCGATTATGCCGCGGTGGAGGCCAACGAGGGGGATTTTGTTTACTTCGACCCGCCTTACGATCCGGTCAACCCCACGAGCAATTTCACCGGCTATCAGTCGGGTGGCTTCGGCCGCGCGGACCAGATTCGGCTGAAGGAAACCTGCGATGCCCTTAATGCGCGCGGGGTGAAGTTCCTGCTGTCGAATTCGGCGACGGACTTCATCAAGGAGCTTTACGCGGACTATCGCATCGAGATCGTGGGGGCTACGCGCGCGGTGAATTCCGTGGCGTCGAAGCGCGGCAAGGTCGATGAGGTGCTCGTGCGAAATTATGCTTAACGACGCCGCCTGGGACCGTGTCTATCCCCACCTCGCCGCCGACATCGCGGCTCAGGGCTATGCGGTGTTGCCTGCCGCGAAGCTCAAGGAGCTCTCCGGCCGCGAGCCGCGGTTGATGGCCAAGCATGACTATTCAGCGGCGCGCCCCGAGGTCTTTCGCCAGCACGGGTTGTCCATGCTGCCGATTCGCCGCGATGCCTACCTGATTGGCTGCTTTGACCTGTACCAGCCTTTCCCGGAGCAGGCTGGGCCGTTGAAGTCGATGCCGGTTCCGGGGCACATCCAGTCCATCGATTTTGAGAATCTGACCTCGGAAGCCGCAGCACTAACTGCTGCGAGTTTGAGTGGCATGCTTGATGATTTCCTGGGCAGTGAGCTGGTTCCTACGGTCAGCGGGCGCATGTCGACGCTCACGCTGCCCATGTGCATCGGCGGGCGCGACGTGGTGGTGGACCGCGCGCAGATGGAGATCGACGCCGGCTTCGAATCCGCCGAGCACCTCGTGCTCGTGGAGGCGAAGAACCGCCTCTCCCCCGACTTCAACATCCGCCAGCTCTACTTTCCTTTCCGGCGCTTCTCGCTGGCTCTGGACAAAGAGGTGGTGCCGGTGTACCTGGTCTATTCCAATGGCATCTTTCACTTCTACCGCTACGCGTTTAGGCAGCCGGAGGACTTCCGCAGCATCGAGCTGGTGAGCGCGGCGCGCTACATTTTGGGCGAGTCCGGCGTGACTGATGTGACCGTGCGCGCGGTCCTGGAGCGCACTCACGTCATGAACACCTCCGTTCCCTTCCCGCAGGCGGATTCCTTCGCCCGAGTCATCAGTCTGCTGGAGAACCCGGTGGATAAGGCTGATATGCCCGAGGAGTTCGGTTTTACCCCGCGCCAGGCGGACTATTACACCAACGCCGCCCGCTACTTGGGTCTAACCGAGCTCAGCGGCACGCGCGACGAGCGCAACCTCGCCCTCGTTGAAGCGCTGGCCTCGCGGCCGGTGTTCCGGGAGATGGTGCGGCACGTCGTGGATACCCGCCGAGCGGTGAATAAAGAAGAGGCAATGGTCTTCATGCGCGCGGCCAGCCTGGGCCTGGGTGAAACGACCCTGCGCCGCCGCTCCGCCACGGTCGCGGCGTGGTCGCACTGGCTCGCGGAGCTGCTTCAGGCTTAGGCCGCTGGCACAAGCTGCCTGGCCCGCTTAAGCAATGCTCACGCACGCCTAGTCGGAAGGACGGGCACTAAGCCGCCTGGATGCCGGCCCACACCAGCGCGCAGCCGGCCACCACGAAGAAGGCGCCGGAGCCGATGTCGATCCACGGGCCCGCGGCCAGGAGGCGGCGGCGAATCGCGCGGGTAGAAATCACCGTCGAGAGGATAACGAAGAGCAGGTAGCTCGACAGCGACAGGCTCAACACCAGTGCCACAGAAATCCACACCGGTGGATGCGGCGGCAGCAGCGGGGCGACCATGGCGGCGAGGAAGAGCACGATCTTGGGGTTGGACAGGTTGGTGGCCAACCCCGTGCGGAAGACCTTGCCCACCGAGCCCAAGCGGGCGGCGGCTTCCTCCTCATCCACCGGCGGCTGCTTGCGCAGCTCCAGCCCGGAGCGGATGGAGAGCACGCCCATGAACACCAGGAAGCAGCCACCAATCACCTGAATGAGGGAAAGCACCCCTGGGAAGGCGGTGAGCAGCGCAGCGGCGCCGAACACGGTCAGCGTGCACCAGAACAGCACGCCGACCTGGATGCCCGTCGCCGCCGCAATGGCGTGGCGGCGCGAGCGCGTGGCATAACGCGTGACCAGGACGATGTCGGGGCCGGGTGCCGCCGCACCGACGAGGTTCATCAAGAGGATGGCCGCAAACGCGGACCAGCTCATGACAGGCGCTCGAGGAGGTCCTCGCGGCCGAACATGCGGGCCGAGTCGAGTGCATTAGGCTGGCCGGCGGTGGGGTCGGCGCCGGCGTCGAGAAGCGCGTCGATCACCGCGTCTTCCTTCTTAAAAATTGCCCCGGCCAAGGGCGACTGGCCGCGATCGTTGAGGAGGTTGACGTCGGCCCCCGCCGCGGCGAGCTGGCGCACCAGCTCCGCGTGGCCGTGGTAGGCGGCAAGCATGATGAAGGACTGCCCGTCTTGGTTCACCATGTCCACGTTGACGCCCTGCTTGATGTACTCGAGCAGCGTGGCATCGCCGTTGCGGGCAAAATCGAAAAGCTTGGTGGCAAAGTTCTGGATATCATCCATGGAGGGTTAGTCTAGCGCGCCAGCTCCGCCACCCGTTTAACGGCCGCCTCGATGGCGAAGTCCTCGTCGCCGCCCTGGCCCTTAACCGCGGCATCCAGCTCCGACATGAGGATCACGGCCTTAGTGATATTCTCCCCCGACCAGCGCCGCGCCACCGGCTGCGTCAGCTTAACCGCATAGGGCGCCATCCCGGCCTGAGAAGCCAGCGAGTATTGATCCCCGCGTGCGGAGTAGAGGCGCGCGATATTACCCACCTTGCTGGCCAGCGCCGAGGCGATGGCCACCGGGCTCGCCCCCAACTGCAGCGCGCGGCGGCACGTGGACACCGCCGCCTCCACGCGGCCTGCCACGGCGGCATCCGCGATATCCCAGTTGGCCACCTCAGCCACGCCCACGTAGTACGCGTGCACCGCCTCGCGGGTTACCTTGCCGCCTGTGTCGAAGACGAGCTGCGAGATGGCAGAGGCGAGTTCACGGAGGTCGGAGCCAACGCCGTCGAGAAGCGCCTGCACCACATCCGGGGTAGGCCGCACCCCATGCGAGGCGAACTCGCGCGTAGCCCACTGCGCGAGCTCGTTCGGATAGAGGGAGAAGACCTCATGCACCTCGGCCGTCTTGCGCAGCGCCGCGATGAGCTCCGGCGGCTTTTTCTTTTTCTTCAGCGTCTTCGCCGTCACCGAGTACAGCAAAATGAGCGTGATGCCGGGCATGGGGTTGGCGCAGGCGTCGAGGAGGATCTTCGTGACCTCCTTGCCGGCCCTCTCCACGTCACTGATGACGATGACGCGGTCCTCCCCGAACAAGGAGGGGCTGGTGGCTTCCAGGATTTCGCCTTCGCTGACCTCGGAGGCCTTGAGCTTGGTTACCTCGCCTTGTTGGACGCTAAGGCGGGCGCGCTCGGCCAGGAATTCATCATCGCCGAGGATGAGGTGCACGGGGGCAGAAGACATGCCTGTCATCTTAGCAACGCCGCAATAACCCACCCGCCAAGCAGGAGCATCGCGACGGGCCCCGCCGCCACGGTGGTCACCGGCATCGAGGATGCGACGAAGTGGATCCAGTCCGCCAGCGGTTCGATGAGGATCACCAGGGGCCTGCCCCACCCCACCTGTGCCAAAACGGCGGCGATGAGCCCCACGACGGTGATGATGGGTACGACCGGGGCCACCAGCACGTTGGCGATAACAGACACCACCGAGACCCGCCCGCTCATCAGCGCGATGAGCGGCATGGTCACGATGTCCGCGGCGATGGCCACGGCGAAGGCCCGGGCAACAATACCTGTGCCCAGCACGCGCAACAGCAGCGGGGTCAGCGCCACGATGCCGGCGGTGGCCGCCACGGAGAGTGCGAAGCCGAAGCTGACGGCTAGGTCGCTGTCCGCCGCCAACAGGAAGAGCACGCCGAGGGACAGCGCATGCACTGGTTCCATCTTCGAGGAACTGAGCACCGCCGCCAGCCCCGCCAGCCCGGCGACGGTGGCGCGTTGGACGGAGGGCTCCCACCCCACCAGTGCTACGAATAACGCCAACGCGCTTGCCGACGCCCCCACCCTCATCCGCGGCCCCGGCACCACCAACGCGGCTGCAGTGCACACGATGGCAACGTTGGAGCCGGACACAGCACTCAAATGCGATAGACCCGTGTCGATGTAGAGCTGCTGATCCTCGGGGCTTTGCAGGCTGGTATCGCCCAAGACCATGCCGGGGATGAGGCCGTTGTCACACACGGCGCGGAAGTTTTCAGCCACCGCTGCCGTCCAGCTATGGGAGTGCGCGGTGAGTTCACCGCTGAAGACGGTTGTGCCTACCCCGACCTGCTCCGAGGGGCCGGGGTGGCCGTGCACCGTCACCAGCGAGCCGCCAAAGGCCTCCGGTTTTTCTTTGAGGAAGACCGGCAGCTGCGCCGGGTAGCCCGGCACGCGCAGGCGCACCATCCACCCGGATGCCGTCTGAACCGGATCGGCGGCAAGCTTTCCCGTCACCTCCGAGCCGAAGTGAAAGCCCGCGGCGCGCACCGAGCGCACATAAGCCAGGGCGGCGAAGATGACTCCGCTCGCCGCACATAAAATGCCCTGCCCGCGCCACTGACCGCGCGCGAAAGCGAAAAGCACGAGCCCGCACAACAGCCACGGGTGGCCGAAAAGCACTGAGAGCGTGGCCAACCACGCCACCACCGCGGCGGGCACGAGCCGCAGCTCTCTCACGGTCGGACCTTGTCCTTCAACTGCGCAAACTTCGCCGGGCCAATGCCGGAGACGTCCATGAGCTGTTCCACGGTGGTGAAGCTGCCGACCTCCTCGCGGTGCGCGATGATCGCCGCCGCCGTGGCCGGGCCGATGCCCGGTAGCTCCGTCAGCTCCTCCTCGCTGGCGGAGTTGAGGGAAACAAGCCCCTCCCCCGCAGCTTCTGGGGCGTTGGGTGGGCCGCCGACGGTGATCTGCTCGCCGTCGTTAAGCTTCTGCGCCAGGTTGAGGTTATCGGTGGGCACGCGCGGGCGCGCTGCCTCGAGGGCGTCGTTGATGCGCGCGCCCGGCGCCAAGGTCACCAGCCCCGGCTCCTCGACCTCGCCCACCACCGACACCACGATATCGGCCGCAACCTCGCTACTCGGCGCGGCAACCTCATAGGGGTTTTCGACGCTGCGGCTCGTTCCCAGCCAGGCCAGGAGTGCAACGCCAGCCACGCCTACAACAGCCAGCGCCACCCAGGTCGGGACGCGCACGCGCGGAAAATCAACGTTGAGTAGTTCTTCTTCGCCGGTCGGGCGGGTGAGGTCGCGGAGGCGATCAGCAATGGCATTCATGCCCGCGACGCTACGCAGCGCCTACTGCCCCGTCGAGGGTTTAAGCCGCAGCCTGTGGATAACTTGTTGAAGGCGTCAACAACGCCCTTAGCTCGGCCCCGCCGTCAGCTAAAGACCGCGGAGACGCCGATGGCTCCGGGGCCGACGTGGACGGAGAGGACGTCGGTAAGCGGCACCAGCATGAAAGAGGAATCCGGCAGCGCCAAGCGCAGCAAGTCCTCCAGCCGACGGGCCGAGACCTTATCCTCGTTGTACTGCACCGCGATGAACGCCGGATTGCCCTCCGCTCGGGAGGCCACCAGGTCCACGAGCTTGGTAAAGGCCTTGGTTTGGGTGCGGGTCTTACCCACCATCTCCAGCTTGCCGCCCTGAATGGCCATGATCGGCTTGGTAGCCAGCAGCGCTGTCGACAGCATCGCCGTGGCCGCGGACATGCGCCCGGAACGGCGAAGCTCCTCCGTCGAGCTGAGGTAAACCAAGGTGTGCCCGCGCTCGAGGGTGTTGATGGCGGCGGCGTAACACTCGTCGAGTGAGGCACCTTCCTGAGCAAGCTTGGCCGCTGCCATGGCAGCCGCGCCCATCGCCATGCCGGCGGTGCCTGAATCGATAACACGCACGGTGTCCGGGAAAACGCCGGAAGCGATCACCGCCGCCGACCACGTCGAGGACAGCTCCTTCGACAGGTGGATGGCCAACACCCCGTCATCGCCGGAGCGCTCCATCTGACGGCCATACAATGCAGCCAGCTCGAGGGCCGTCAGACCAGAGGTGGACAGCTCCGCGCCGTCCTTGCCGTGGCTTTCCATGACGTGCAGATCGACGACGCAAATGTCGAGCTCCTCGACCATATCCGCCGGCAGCCCTGCGGCGGAATCGGTGACAACGCGAATCACTAGACGTCCGCCCCTGCACCACCAACGACAGCGCCGCCCATGTTCCAACCATCGAAGTACCACTGGGCGCGAGCGACGTTCTCCGGGGTGAATTCCAGCGGGGAGAGCGGACGAGCGGCGTCGAACTCGGGCCGCGCGGTCAGCTGCGACCAATGGGTGTTTTTCAGACCGGACAGGATCCCGTACTGGTGGTGCTCAAGGCCCAAAAGGTGGCAGGTCAGCGCGGAGATAGCACCGCCGTGCGCGACGACGAGCACCGCTCCCTCGTCCCACTGCGGGTGCCTCTGCATGAGCTCATCAATAACGGGGCGCGCGCGGTTAGCCACGTCGACGCGGCTTTCACCCTGCGGCGGGGCCCAGGTGGGGTCGTGGCGCCATAGCGCACGCGCCCCGGGAAACTGCTCATCCACCTCAGCGGAGGTCATCCCCTGCCACTCACCCAGGTGGGTTTCGCGCAGGCGCTTATCGACGGACACCTCAAGCCCCAAGCGCCGTGCAATGACCTCAGCGGTATCGCGCGCACGGATGAGATCCGAGGAGACAATCGCGGTGATGTCTTTGCCCTCAAGCAGATCGGCGGCCGCGCGGGCCTGGGAATAGCCTACGTCCGACAGCTCTGTGTCCAAGTGCCCCTGCATCCGGCCGGTGGCGTTATACGTCGTTTGCCCGTGGCGGATGAGGAGGAGGCGGCGGGTCATAATTCGTCGTCTTCCGGCTCTGGCTGGGCCAGCGGAATCTCATCGATCGATTCAACGTCGCGCGGGTTCACGTCATCAGACCATTCGCCGGGGCGCTCGGGGGTCTCGACACCCGGGATGTCGAGAAGCGGGCAGTCGTGGTAGAGGCGGTCCAGGCCATAGAACTCGCGCTGATCGTTGCGCTGGACGTGGACCACGATGGGGCCATAATCGAGCAGGACCCAACGGTTCTCGCGATTGCCTTCGCGGCGCTTGGGCTCAAAGCCCTTCTTGGTGAGCTCGTCTTCGACTTCCTCCACGATGGACCCCACCTGGCGCTCGGTATCGGCGGAGGCCAAGACGAAGACCTCGGTGATCGCCAGCACGTCGGAAACGTCAATCGCGGCGATGTTGGTGGCCAACTTTTCATCCGCAGCCAGGGCGGCGGTTTCCGCCATCTGGCGTGCTTCATCAGTAATCGACATGACAATCCCTACACAGTTACGTTTTCTTAAGAACTCTAGTCTTACACGTCGAGGCTCATTTTCCTAGTCGAATTCCCCCGCCCGACTACCGGAAATTACAGTGGCTTTTCCGGGTGGGGGCTATAGAGGTGGTTCTTGGCAATGTATTGCACTACCCCGTCCGGCACGAGGTACCACACCGGCTGTCCTTGCTGGGCGCGGGCCCGGCAGTCTGTGGAGGAAATGGCCATGGCGGGGATCTCAATCAGCTCAATGTCGTCTTGAGAATCCAGCGGCAGCATGTCCTTGCGCAGCTCATAGCCGGGGCGGGTCACGCCAACGAAATGGGCCATCTCCAGCATCTCTTCCCAGTTGCGCCAACTCATGATGGACGCCACCGAGTCGGCACCAGTAATGAAGAAGAGTTCGGCGTCCGGGAAGATTCCGCGCAGATCCCGCAGCGTATCGATGGTGTAGGTGGGGCCTTCGCGGTCAATGTCCACACGCGAGACGGTGAAACGCGGGTTCGACGCCGTGGCCACCATGGTCATCAGGTAGCGGTGCTCAGCGGCGGTGACCTGTTTATCGGCCTTCTGCCAGGGCTGGCCGGTGGGGACGAAAACCACCGTGTCGAGGCGGAAGCGGTGAGCTACCTCGCTGGCGGCGACAAGGTGACCATTATGGATGGGGTCGAAGGTTCCACCCATGATGCCGATGCGTTGTGGACTAGTCATGGCTGGTGAGTATACCGGCCACCGAGTCAATGACCTGCACGTCCTGCCCGGAAGGCTCCCCCAAGAAATAGGAGGCGTGGCGCTCGGCCTTGGTAGCTAAGGCGCGGTTGGCGGCGTCGAGTGAAAAGTCACAGACGAAATCGCCGTCGAGGCAGTAATCGACATAGCGATTCCCGGGTAGCCCGGCGCGGTTCTTTGCCCACGGGACCTGATGAAGCGGATTACCGATGGTGAGCACGGCCTGCAGGCGCCCGGTCTCGGCCAAATTCCCCTCCACGCTCGTCGCGACGAGCGCTCCCTGCGAGTAGCCGGCGGCTACCCAACGCGGGTGGCAGCCGGTGGTGGCCTCATAGTTGTCCACCACCTTCGGGGCATTGCGAGCACCAGTACGCAGACTGTCGACGGCCCCAAACGTCACCGAATATGCCATCTCTCCGAGGGAGTGCTGCTGGAGGATCCCGAAGGCTCGCTGCACCAGCTGAAGCGGGCCTAAGTCCTCGCCCTCCTGCGCCAGGGGCGGCAGGTTCATGGCCGCGGGATAGGCCTCCGGATCCAGTGCCAGGACATACACGTCATCCATAGCGCCAGGATGGCGCTCCTCTACCTGGTGAAACAGGGCGGCAAAGTTGCGTCCTTCAAAGCCCGTGGATTCTGGTGCGTGCGCGGAGTAACGCTGCGGCCCCACGTACTCGCCTTGTTCTTCGTTCTGGTCCGAACCGCGTGCGACGAGCACCACGGTCTCGGGGCAAGTTTCGACGCCGCCGCCCGCCGACGCCACGGGCGCGCTCAAAAGAGACGCTGCCGCGCCAAGCACGGCAGCGGATACTGCAAGAGATAAAGAAAGAGGCTTCACCTTTTCTGTTTTAGCGGAAAAGAATGCCGTCCACCACGCGGTTGATGAAAACACGAGCCACGTCCAAGCGGGACAGACACTAATCCGCGTGGCGACGCTGCCTCTAGGGGCGGGTCTGGCCCGTGCCCTGCAGCACCCACTTGGTAGACGTCAGCTCCGGCAGCGCCATCGGGCCGCGCGCGTGCAACTTCTGGGTGGAGATGCCGATTTCTGCGCCCATGCCGTAGACCTCACCATCAGTAAACGCGGTGGAGGCGTTGAGCATGACTGCTGCGGCATCTACCTCGTTGGCGAAGGTCAGCAGCACGTCGGCGTCCTGGGCCGCAATGGCTTCGGTGTGGCCGGTGGTGTACTCGGCAATGTGCGCGATGGCGCCATCAACGCCGTCGACCACCTTGGCGCAGATATCCATGGAGAGGAATTCTTCGCGCCACTCTTCGTCGGTGGCCTCCACGGCGTCCTTAACCCCGAAGGCTTCGAGCTCCTTCACATCGCCGTGGATGGTGACGCCTGCTTCCTGGAGGGAGGTGATGATGCGGAGCTTGGAGGCGTCGTCAAGCGCGGCGTCGATCAGAACACCTTCCGTGGCATTGCACACCGAGGTGCGGCGGGTCTTGCCGTTGACCACCATGTCGATGGCCTTGTCTAGGTCGGCGGAGGCATCGACATAGAAGTGGCAGTTGCCGGTACCGGTCTCGATTGCGGGGACGGTGGCGTTTTCTACCACGGCGTTGATAAGGCGCGCGCCGCCGCGCGGGATGACCAGGTCAACGAGGCCGCGGGCGGTGATAAGGTCCTGCACGGAATCGTGGGTCTCACAGGGCAAAAGCTGTACGCCCTCGCGCGGCAGATCGAACTCCACGAGGGTGTCCTGGAGGAGCTCGACGAGCTTGGCGTTGGAGTTCTTCGCGGACTTGGAACCGCGCAGCAGCGGCACGTTGCCGGACTTGAGGGCCAGGCCGAAGGCGTCCACGGTGACGTTCGGGCGGGCCTCGTAAACCATGCCCATCACGCCGAGCGGCACGCGGACCTGCTTCATCTGGATGCCGTTATCCATGGTGCGACCCTGCAGGATCTCCCCTACCGGGTCCTGGAGGGAGGCCACCTGGCGCAGGCCGCCGGCAATGCCCTCGATGCGGGTGGCGTCCAGCGACAGGCGGTCGATGAGTGACTCGGACATGCCGTTGGCGCGGCCGGCCTCGATATCGAGCTGGTTGGCAGCGAGGATATCCTCGGTGTGCGCGATGAGGTTCTCGGCGGCGCGGTTGAGGATTTCATTCTTGCGCGGGGTGGGCAGCTGCGCGAACTGTGGCGCCACCGCCTTGGCGGCGCGGGCTTTGGACAGAACTTCTTCACGTTCGGTGTTGCTCATGCCATACCAGCGTACGGAAGGTCTGCCCGCTTGTCAGGGATTTTGTGCAGCTATGGGCTCTTAATGAGTGCCAGTCTTAGGCCCCAAGCTCGCGGCGGCGCTCAGCGGCGGCACGCAGGCGCTCAGCGCGTTTTTTCTCTTCCCCTTCGGAAAGCTCATCGAAGAGCTCTTCATCCGATTCGCTGAACTTCAACACCCCGCGCGCAGCCCAGGAAGCGAAGAACGCGATGACGGGCGAGAGCCAGAAATAGCTCCAGTCGAAGACAAAAAGCCCAAGGAAGAGGGCGATCATCGCCACCGACCAGATAACGGAATCCACTATCTGCACCTTACGCCCGCGGGCAAGCATGTCCTCCAGCTCCGCCTCGTGGCGGCGTGCTGGTGTTGTGGCGCTTGGGGTGGACAGCTCCGGCAGGTCCGCAAAGAGCTTTTCGACGTCCCCGCGCGTGCGCGCCGCGGCGGCCTCGCCGGTGCGCTGCTCAAATTCATCAGGGGCCAACGTACCGTTGACGAAGTGCTGGCTCAGTTGTTCCAGGGCCGCGGAACGCTCGGCATCACCGACGCGGATTTCGGGGTTCTCCATTAATAGCCTGCCTTCGGGTCAACCAGAGTAGGCAGCTCCTCCCCCGCCGCGAAAGCCTTGGCCACCTTGACGGTGTGCGCGCCAATCTTCTCGCGCACGGAGCGCTGCGTATTAGCAATGTGTGGGGTGATAACCACGCGCTTATCCTGCCACAGCGGGTGATCCTCTGGCAGCGGCTCTGGATCGGTGACGTCGAGTGCCGCACCCGCGATCTCCCCTGCGTCCAGGGCTGCAACGAGATCCTCGGTCTTGATGAGCGGGCCGCGGCCCACGTTGACCACCACGGCATGCTCCGGCATCTGCTTAAAAGCCTCCGCATCCACCATATGGCGGGTCTCCGGGGTCAGAGGGGCGATAAGCACGAAGTAATCTGCCCTCAGCCAGACCTTGTCCACCTGGGAAATCGGGTAGGTCTCCTCCGCGCCCTCAACCGGGTTGCCGGAGCGGTTGACCGCGATGATGCGCGGCCCGAAACCGGACAGCATGCTGATTAGCCGCTTGCCAATGCCACCGGCACCGATAATCGCCACCGTCTTGTCGTCGTAGAGGTAGGAGGTGTGGGCCTCCATCTCTGCATAGGAATCAAACGTGCCATTAACGCGGCGATGCGCATGCAGCTGCGCCAACAGCAGCGCGATGGTGGATTCTGCCACCGTGTTGTCATAGACGCCGGCGGCATTCGACCACGGAACCGAAGTGCCCTTCATCGCATCCAAGACGTGATCCACGCCTGCAGAGGGAATCTGTACAAACCCAATGTTCTCCGGCAGCGGATCCGGGAAATCAGCGCCGTTGCCGGTGTAAATGAGGAAAGAGGCCTCATCAAGCGGAGCGCGCTCAAACCCTGCGGCATCGAGCACCTCGATGGTTTCCTCCCAGGGGTGAGGTTCGATGGCGTACTTCATGAACGTCCTCCTTGTTAGTATCCGGCGTCCGGGTCGACGCGCGTGGGCATGTCCTCGCCGCGCTCCCACGCGGCAGCGTTGGCATTGAAGATAGCACCCAAGTGGTACTGGGCCACGTGATCCGAGGCCGCCATGTGCGGCGTCAGCGTGGCATTGGGCAAATCATAAAGCGGGTGGCCATCCGGAAGCGGCTCCGGGTCCATGACCTCGAGGCCCGCGCCGGCAATTTCGCCCATGCGCAGTGCGTCCACGAGATCATCAGTGACTACGGTGCTGCCGCGGCCGACGTTGATAAACACCGCCGAGGGCTTCATGGCGCGGAACACAGCGGCATCAAAGAGAGCCTCCGTAGCGGCCGTCGCCGGCAGGATACTCACCACGAAATCCGCCTCGCCCCATGCTTCGTCGACGCGCTCGATAGGCAGTGTTACGTCAGCGCCCTCCACCGGGCGACCCGAGCGATTCACCGCAGTGATATGCGCGCCAAAGGGCGCGAGATAGGCCATGAGCTGCGTGCCGATGCCTCCCGCACCCACGATGAGCACGCGCGTTGGCCCCTGTTGGTCATAGAGCCAGGCTTGGGATTCATCGAGCTCGCGCGCCACCGACCACGACTTTGCCAGGGCGAAAGCCTTGTGGTGGTGCGCTTGGGAGAGCATCAGCCCCAGCGCGGATTCCGCCACGGGCTTGGCAAAAGCGCCGGCAGAATTGCACCACGGCAGGCCATCGCGCCGGATGAGCCCGGCATCGATATGGCGGTTGACCCCAGTGAAGCAGTATTGCACCCACTGGATATTCTCCGGAATCTCCGGGGTCTGCGCTGGATCCGAGGCGGTGTTCACAAAGACCTCCGCCTGCTCCAAACTCTCAACGCGCTCGTGCCCGGCAGCATCGATATCTGCCACGGTTGCTGCCCACACATCGGGGCCCATGAAATAACGCATTAAATTCGGGACGCGAAGTTGGACAGGTAATCGGCGTGGACAACGGGGCGGCGCATATCCTCCGGCAGCTCCTCGGTGTGCTTGCCCAGCAGGTTGCGCAGCGTGACGGAGTCATAGCCCACCTCACCGCGGCCAATAATCTGGCCCTTGGGGCCCATAATGTCCACGATCTCGCCGGCACTGAACTCACCCTTGATATCCGTGATGCCCACGGCCAACAGGGAGTTTCCGCCGCGAACCACGGCCTCCATGGCGCCCTCGTCGAGGCGCAGGGAGCCGCCGGTATCCGCGCAGTAGAGTGCCCAGAACTTCCACGCGGACAGGCGGCGCTCCTCGCGGGTGTGGAAGACGGTGCCTACGGAGGCGTCGTCAAGCGCCTGCCCAATATTGTCCGCCGAGGTCAACAGCACCGGGATGCCGCCGCGCGTGGCCAGGCGAGCAGCAGAGACCTTCGTGGCCATGCCGCCGGTGCCCACCTTGCCGCCGTCGCCAGCAACGACCGCCTTGAGGTCCTTACCGGTGCGCACCTCCTCCACGAACTTGGCATCGGGCTCCGCGGGGTTCTTGTCGTAGAGACCGTCCACGTCGGAGAAGAGGAAGAGGGCATCCGCGCCAACCAAGTTGGCCACAAGCGCGGAAAGGCGGTCGTTATCGCCGAAATGCATCTCGGATGTCGCGACGGTGTCATTCTCGTTGACGATGGGCACCGTGCGCATCTGACGCAGGCGATCAATGGTGCGCTGGGCGTTGCGGGCGCGATCGCGCTTGCCGACGTCCGACGCGGTCAACAGCACCTGCCCAATGGTGCGGTTATAGCGGGCAAAGGACACACCCCACTCGTAGGCGAGGTGGACCTGGCCCACCGCGGCAGCAGCCTGCTTGGTGGCGAGATCGGTGGGGCGCGTGGTCAGTCCCAGCGGGCCCATGCCCGCGGCTACCGCACCGGAGGAGACGATGATGATGTCCGAGACATTCATGCGGGCGCAGACGGCATCGACGATCTTGTCGATCTTCTCGGTGGAGGTCACAAAGTCATCGCGGGTGAGCGACGAGGAGCCAATCTTGATGACGATGCGCTTAGCTTTGGAGATCTCCTCACGCAGGGGTGAGGAGAAACCGCTGGATTTTTCCGACAGCGTGGTCGTCTCCGGATAGTCCATATCCGGGGTTGGTCCCTCGAAGGGTTCGAGGGGAAGCGGATAGTCGAGCTGGTTGTCGTTTTCGGATGACATACCGGCTCAGTATACCGGGCTAGCCCTGCCAGCGATCGCGGTTTGCGGACTCGCGCGTGACCTCACCATCGGTGCCATAGTCAAACTCGTCGACGAGACCACGGCGCGCCTGGGAGGCGCGCTTGCGCTCGGCAGCGGAGACACGCTCGGTGCTCATGAGGCGGCCATCCTGTCCGCGGCCAGCATCGGTCGCGCGGCCACCGGCCATGGGCTCGTACTCAAAGGTGATATCCCCGATGGTCACCGGGCAGCCTTCCTGCGCGCCTTGGCGGTGCAGCTCGTCTTCAACACCAGCCTTGGCCAGGCGGTCCGCGAGGTAGCCCACGGCCTCGTCGTTTTCGAAGTCGGTCTGGCGAATCCAGCGGTCGATCTTCTCGCCCTCAACGATGAAGCCGCCCTCCACCTCGGGGTCCGGGGTGACGGTGAAGTCGGCGAACCGGCCCTTCTTTTTCTTGCCTACGGACTTGGGCTGAATGATGGTGTGGTTCTTGTCCGCAGCGACCTTGGGCTGGGCCTTGCGGTGCTCGTTGACCATCTCCATGAGCTTGTACTTGAGTGGGTCAAGCCCCTTCCGGGCGACTGCGGAAATGATGAAGACCGGCCAGCCGTACTTTTCCTCGAGGTCACCCTTGACAAATTCAGCTAGCTCTTCGGCCTCAGGAACGTCAGCCTTGTTGAGGATGATGACGCGCGGGCGCTCGCGCAGATCACCCAGGCCAGTGTCCTGCTCCAGCAGTTCTTGGTACTTGGCCAGCTCGGTTTCGAGGGCCTCGATATCCGAGAGCGGATCGCGGCCCGGCTCAATGGAGGCGGTGTCCACGACGTGTGCGAGCACCGCGGTGCGCTCGATATGACGCAAGAAGTCGAGGCCCAAACCTTTGCCCTCGGCGGCCCCGGGGATTAGGCCCGGAACATCCGCCATGGTGAAGGACTCATGGCCCATATCCACCACGCCGAGGTTGGGCTGGAGGGTGGTGAAAGGATAATCACCGATCTTCGGCTTGGCGGCCGAAAGGACCGAAATGAGCGAGGACTTGCCTGCGGAAGGGAATCCGACGAGGCCGACGTCTGCCATGGACTTCAGCTCCAGAATGAGATCGCGCGCCTCGCCCGGTTCTCCCTGCAGCGCAAAGCCCGGAGCCTTGCGGGCTGCGGAGGCCAGTGCGGCGTTGCCGAGTCCGCCGAATCCCCCCTCCGCGGCCACGAAGCGGGTTCCCGGGACCGTGAGGTCCGCGAGCATCTCCCCGTCCTCGGCGTAAACTACGGTGCCCGCCGGTACCTCGAGAATGAGATCCTTGCCGCGCGCACCGTTGCGCATATCGCCAGCACCATTGCCGCCGCGCTCGGACTTGATGTGCGGGCGGTAGTGGAAGTCCATCAGTGTGTGGATTTGGGTTGAGACCTCCAGCAGGATGTCTCCGCCGTGGCCGCCGTTGCCGCCATCGGGCCCGCCGAGCGGCTTGAACTTTTCGCGGTGGACGGAGGCGCAGCCGTGTCCGCCGTCGCCTGCCTGTAGGTGCAAGACCACTCGGTCAATGAATCGTGCCATGCCCGCTAGTCTAACGGTTCCTTGCATGCCGTCCTAGTTGGCCACCGGCGTGAACCCGACGCTAGTGTCCTCTCAGTTTCCTCCGCGCAGCTAGGCCGCACCAGCTGGCGTGAAAACGACAAAATCCCGAGCGGATGCTCGGGATTAAGCCATTAAGCTCTTAGGCAGTTGCTTCTGCAGCAGCCTCTTCAGCCGGAACAATGTTGACCAGACGACGGCCACGCTTGACACCGAACTCAACAGAGCCTGCAGCGAGAGCGAACAGGGTATCGTCGCCGCCGCGACCAACGTTCTCACCCGGGTGGAACTTGGTGCCGCGCTGACGCACGATGATCTCGCCGGCCTTAACCTGCTGACCACCGAAGCGCTTGACACCGAGACGCTTGGACTCGGAATCGCGACCGTTGCTGGAGCTGGAAGCACCCTTCTTAGTTGCCATGTGGTTTCCCTCCTTCAGGGATGAATTACAGCCGGTTAAGGCTTACTTGATACCGGTAATCTTCAGCGTGGTCACCGGCTGACGGTGACCAATGCGACGCTTGTAACCAGTCTTGTTCTTGTACTTGAGGATGTCGATCTTCGGGCCCTTGCCCTGCTCGACAATTTCAGCGGAGACGGAGACCTTCTCCAGGTCTGCAGCCTTCGACTTGACGGTTGCGCCATCGACGAGCAGAACCGGGGTGAGAGCAACGGAGGAACCCGGCTCACCCTCGATCTTCTCGACCTTGACGAGGTCACCTTCAGCAACCTTGTACTGCTTTCCGCCGGTCTTGACGATCGCGTACATAGAGGGCTACCCCTTATCTAAACTCGGCTCGCTAGCAGCTGGGTGGCGCCGCTAGCGAATGGACATTGGACAATTGCGTTCAGATCATAAGCCGCGAGAGACACGCGAAAACCGCGTTCGTCCCATCCAGCGCATTCATGGTCTAAACAGCGACTGTCAAAGACTACCCCGTGAGGGGGCGAAAAGGCAAAACGCCTTTTCTAGCGCGACCTGCGCCGTGTTACACGACGCCTCCCGCGCCCGCCCCTGCTTCTTGTCGACGCCGTAGTCCGTACGGAGGCCTCGCGCTCCTTAGCGTCGCTTCCCTGTCCGCGTTC